>MGVW01000001.1:0-9604 GCA_001800675.1 Euryarchaeota archaeon RBG_13_57_23
TCCCCAGCTGCCTGTTGGTGTCGCAGACGCCTTTCCTGTTCCCCGACTCCATGTACTTCTCGAGCGCTTCCAGATACGATTCGAGGGCCTCTTCCCAACGGTTCTGGGCGGCCTCCACTCTCCCGATGTTGAACGCCGCGAACGCTGCGCTCTCGACATCCTTCGTCCTTGAAGCCAGCTTCTTGAGCTCGAAACAATTCACATGGGCGCTGTCCCAGTTGCCCATCGAACATGCGTTCAGAATCAGGTGTTTCAGGCCTTCCTTGCGGATCCCGTTCGAGGCCTCGTCCACCTGCCGAATGGCCTCGATGTTCCCCTGCACTCGCTTATCGAGCGAGCTCAGGGTCGGTTTCTCTGAAACGATTCTTACGCCCTCTTGTGTTAGAGAATAACTGCCCTCGAAGTCCGCGATGCCCCCGTAGCCGATCCAACCGAGGTCCTGAAGGCCCATGAGCGCCGCGGTCCTCTGGTTCTTGGGCACTGCGTCTAGGCCGGATTTGATCTGTAACTGCCTGTTGCTCTCACCTAGAACATAGAAGATGAGAGTTTCTAGCTCTTTTCTAGATGCCATCGATTCCCCGAGGAGACCGAAGATGATTGGTGTTCGATGTAGAAATAGTTGTCCATCGGAAGGGATGGTCAGGAGGTCCCCCAGACCAGCACCGCGCATGCCCTGGATTTCCACTGTACCACGGCGCATCCAGCACGACCGGGATTCGATCTCGCGCGGAGTGCACATTCAGCGGGGGCTGAGGGTGTACCCTTCCGGAACGTCCAAATCTACACATTCATGACCGCCTTTAGGTGGCTGATCGAAATGCTGCACAAGGCGCACAAGTTCGAGGCCGAAGGCGATTTTGTAGAACACTTAGAGGGCGATAAGCGGAGAGAGAGGCTGCCGCTTGACAAGATAATCCCGAGAATGAACCTATCAAAGTCGGATTTGGTCGTCGACCTCGGCCCGGGCACGGGCTATTTCACGTTCCCGATGGCGAAGTCTGCGAAGCAGGTCATCGGGGTCGAGATCGAGGACAAGATGCTCAAGGTGATCAAGCAGCGGACGGAGGAACGCTCGGTCGATAATGTATCGATCGTCCGAGGGGACATGAACCGGATGCCGATCGCGGATTCGTCCGCCGATCACGTCCTCGCAGCCTTCGTCTACCACGAGGTCGGGAACCAAGCGGAACTCATGGCCGAGTGCGCTAGGATACTTAAGCGGGGCGGGCGGCTCACGGTCATCGATTTTCAGAGACGGATAGAAAGCGACGGTCCCCCCATCTGGGTGAGGAAGAGCCCTGCAAACGTGAAGAAGACCGCCTCGAAGTGGTTCGAGCTTGCTTCGAGCGACGGTTCCAAAGGGTACTATCAGCTGATGTTCTCCAGGAATTGAGATGGCGCCCCGGTCGGGATTCGGACCCGAGTCCCGAGCTCGACAGGCTCGGATGATAGACCGCTACACTACCGGGGCATTGATGGAGCGTGCTGGACAATCGAATGTCAGAGCGCGCTCTTGAGGCAAAAGCTGACTGCGTATATAAGAGTTGGCGGTTGGCGATTCTGCTGGCTCACGCCGAAGTTCGCGGCGCTGGCTCAGGCCTTCTTCTCCTCGGGTTTCGGTGCTGGAGGAGCGGCTGCTGCTGCGGGTGGAGGGGCGTCTTTGAACTCTTCGACGGGCCTCGTGGTGTACACACCGCACTTCATGCAGTAGAAGCTGGCGAAATCATCATCCTTGTCGTCGGCTATGAGTATCTTGCCGCACATTCTGCACGGTGTCTTCATGTCTATTAGCTTCATTTCGACCAACTTGTGAGCGGTCTCGGTATGACTGGGAGTTCTTTAAGCTTTACGCAGCGGGCCAGCGCATCCCGCAAGAGAAAAGGAATGCGGTGGATCAAGCTCTCGAGGCCATGATCTTGAGTATGGCCTCCGCAGGCGCTCCGTCGGTTTCATCGAGAGCCTTCTTCGCCTGCGCCTCCGTGCACCCAGTCTGCTCCATCACGAGCTTGATGTCTTCCTTCGGGATGCCCGCCGCCTCTTCCTCCTTCGTCCCAGCATCCTTCTTGCGCTCGCGCTCCTGCGGGGTGCCCATGAGCTGATAAGTCTTCTGACCCTGAACGGTCACTGCCATTACTGAGGCGTCCTTGAAGACGATCTCCTTCGTCTTCGTGCGGATGATGACCTCCTCGACGTCCTCCATCTCCTCCTGGTTGATTCCCATCCGCTTCATCATCGCCTGCATCTGCTTGGGGTTCATCCTTCCGCCTGGCATCATGATGGTCACTTCTTCTCTCTTCTTGTGGAACAGGGACTGCCGATAAAATAGTTTTCGGGTTCGGCAGTGCCCCCCCACCGCAGGGGCCGTCCCCGAGGACGCCCAGCATACCAGGATATTCTCTAATCCGATTCCATAATGCGAATGTTTTATACACCATGCGAGTATTGATGCCCTACCATCATCTTCGAAGGACAGGTGTGGAGCAATGGCAGGCATCGAGAAGGACCTCATGGATGCGCAAGAAGCGTTGGCGAACGGCGATTTTGAGGGCGCGGTCTCCAGGTACACCAAGGTGCTCAAGGCGGACCCGAAGTGCGCGGAGGCGTACTTCGGTAAAGCGGAGGCGTCCGTAGGCGTCCCCAAGATGACCCCCGAAGATGTCATGGAGCTCTACAAGAAGGCGGCCGAGCTCGATTCGAAGAACCCGCTCTACCTCTCATCTTACGGTGCCTACCTCACGGAGATTGGCAGGTTCAACGATGCAGAGGCTGCGTACAACAAGGCCGCCGAGGTCGACCCCGACAACGCGAGGTACTACTGGTCTGAGTTCGGCGTGGAGTACTTGCAGCGCGCACCGGTGGTCATGGAGAAGTTCCTGGACGACAAGACGAAGGAGATGATTCAGAAGAAGGGCCTGAAGTATCTCCTGAAGGCCGCGGGCCTGGAAGAGGCGGACGCAAAGAGGCTGCTCTCGTCTCCCTAGGTCGTCATCTTAGTTCCTTTTTGCCTGGAAGCGCAGACTCTGCAGACATGGGTCATCGGGTCAGAATCGCGTGCGCACACCAGCCTTCCGCACAGCGGACACGTGGCTGTCGCAGGTCCTCCGCATATGCTGCACATGCCTATCATCGTCATGGCGGAGAGAACTAAGCGCCCTCGCCCGAAATAAACCCTTCTCGCTATTTGGCTCGCGGGAGCCACTCTATGTCAGGATACGCCTCATGAGCGGGGCGAACGCACAGTCCACCAGGTCCACGATGTTCTCGGAGGACACCACGAATATCTCCGGGTGCTGCGCGAGCACGCCCGATCTCTCGAAGGGGCCTATGTACTCGCCCATCAGGGAGCTGTACTCCTTGAAGCTGGCGAACGGATAAACCGCGAACAGCTCGGAGTTGCGCTCGAGCGTATAGCAGGACTGCATCCACCAGTCGTTCCCAGCGATCGAATTCTTCTTGTCGAGTGTGACCGACGGCTTGAACTTCAGGTGCACATACGCCACCGCCCCGAACTCGACGGAGTTGAGCGTCGGGACCGCGGTCCGGATGAACAGATCCCTCTCCAGGAAGCTGTTCCTGAGCGCGGTCACGCTCTGCCTCGAGCGCCTCGTCCGGCTGGCGATCTCGGCATCTGTGGCAGTGGGGAACTCGAGCATCTCGAGAAAGACCTTCATCTCCACCTTGGACAGCTCGGGCGACTCCAGCTTGTGCCATTTCGGCTTGCTCCCGGCGGGTTCGGAGGCGTTCACACCAAGTATCCGGTGTATGCAGGGCGCGAAGTTGTACGAGTAGCTGCACCTCGAGATCTCGAACGGAAAGATGGCCAGCTCCACCAGCCCCTTGGAGGTCGGCAGGTCCTCGAAGAAGATGTCGTGCCTCTCGTTGAAGTTGAGCAGGTCGGATATCTTCGTGAAGGCCGCGCTGGCCATGAGGAAGCCCTCGCCAGAGACGGCGTCGAATATCTGCGGGTTGCGCTTGAAGAACCTCGTGTAGACCTCGTTCTTGTCGTCGAGCGGTATGGCCGGATTGGTCCTCCCGAAGAACTCGACCAGGAACTCGCACCCGAGCTTGTGGAACGCAGGATAGTTCGCGAACCTCACATGCCGGTTCTTCATCAGAGAGCGTCTGTGTGCGCCCACAGTGGACTCCTTCATGCCGACCCGCTCGGCCACTTCGGAGTCCGTGCGCATGCCGTCCTCCGTGAGCGCGAACAGCACCAATCTCTCAGGCTGCGAGAGCTGTTTCTTCATCGTAGTCCCCTGTCGTCCGTCGAGCTTCTGCGTAAACATCGAGTAATCGGATAATTGTTGTGGGCCCAGAAGCGGTCGTAGGTGCCACCGCAGTGAAGCCGCCGACTCGTCATCAGCGCCTTATCAGGCCGAGCCATTCCAGGCCCTCGAGGACTCCCGCGCCGTGGTCCTTCCTCGCGACGAACGAGGCGGCCTTCTTGGTCCCTTCGAAGGCGTTCCCGACCGCTATCCCCCAGCCGCACTCGCGGATCATCATCTCGTCATTGTCGCTGTCGCCTATCGCGGCGACCTGGTCCACTGAGATGTTCAACAGCTCGCAGCCTTTCTGCACGCCGAGGTACTTGTTCATGCCTTTCTGCATGATATGTATGGCCCACCCAGTGGTCTGCACGTCGACGTCCCAGCTCTCGAGTATCTTTCGGACGTGTTCCAGGTCCACTTCCCTCTTCATGCCGACCTCGGTCTCGCGCCACTTGTCCGTGAAGAGCCTCGGCGCGGACATCTTGCTGCTGAGGTACTCGTAGGCCTCGTGCGGCCTCTTCGAGTCTCCGAGCACCCACACCTTCTGCCCGTGACATACCATGCCCCCGTTCTCCGCGATGAGAGGGCCCTTGAAGCCGAGGTACTGCTGCAGCGCGTAGGTGATCGGGAGCACGTTCCCGCTCGCCAGCATGATGTCGACCCCAGAGTCCTGCACTTCTCGGAGCGCGCTGACGGTTCCGAGGTCCAGTCTCCTAGAATCGTCCGCGAGAGTGCCGTCTATGTCCACAGCCACGGCCTTCACGTCCCCGGCGCGCGGCCTCTCCTTCCCGCTCAGCGAAACCACTAACTCCTGAGTTCGCCCAGAGTAGTGACTCTCTCGGCTAAAGCGTTGTGCTTGTGGATCGACTCCTCGCTCTCGCTCCGCACGGTGACATGGACGGAGTCGTCCAAGGCCTTGTACTTCAAAAGCAGCTTCCCAAGGATCTCCCGCACGACGTCCTCGACGAACTTCGGGTTCCGGTGCGCTCTGAGGACTATGTTCCCCTCGTCCTTGCGCTTCAGTATCCCGTATGTGGGGCTGCTGATCGAGCTCTCGACGATGTCGATCAGGTCGTCCGCCTCGACCTCCACATGCTCGGGCACCTCGATCATGAGCGTGGTCCGGTTCCTCTGATTGTGAGATATCATCGGGACCTCGCCTGCGAACTTCTTGAACCCCGGGACCTCATCCGAGACGATCTTCCGGACGGTCTCCTGGGCGCACGGGCACGCGGTCATCCCTTGGACCTCCACGCCGACCTCCTTCATGAGGCCGTTCCCGCGCATCGCCGTCGCCTTCGCCATCAGCTTGAACGGCTCGAGCGATTCCATCCCGCCCTCGGGCCTGCGCTCAAGGAAATAGTCGGCCGACATGCGCACCTCGGCGAAGCTGGCGTAGTCGTGCCGCTCGAGCAAGCGCCTGCAGATGATTGCGGCCAGCTCCTCAAGGCTCGCGACCTTCTTTCGGACGCTCACGTCGATCATCTCCGCAACGACCTCGACATCGCGGGACATGTGCGAGCCCCTCTGAGTCGAGGGAAGGTCCACGAACACATCGATATCGGCGGTGAGATGGCACTCCTTGCCGTCTCTGTTCACGATGATCGGCTTCTTGATGCCGGTGACGCCGACCCGCGTCAGCTTGAAACTGTTCTCGAGCCTTGCCGCCTGGCAGTCGGGAAACTCCTTTGGCTTCAACGGAAGGCCGTAAGCCAGGCCCGAATATAAAACGAGAAGAGTTTACTAGCGAGACGGTAAGTGGAGGCGCTTTTTTATTCATTCGTACTGCTGGCAACGAAGGCAGTAGTACCTGTTGTACTCGACCATGTACTTCATCTCCGCATTGCACCTCGGACAGGGCCTCCCAGGGATCGCAGGAGCAGGCGGGGGAGACACTGCTACGGCCGCTACGGGACCGGAAACCCCGACCGCCCGCATCCGGCGCTTCATCTCGGACTCGTTCTTGAGCGCGACCATCTGGTACGCGCCCCCGAGGACCATCACCGCCAACAGCGCCAGCAAGACAAAGAGCATGTCGAACTCGAGCCAAAGAGCGCCGATGCCCACCAGAAGCCCTCCAATGATGGCGGTCACCATTCCAATCGCGGCCTCGATGTACGCGAGCGTGAGGGCGAACGCCAAGACCCCGGCTATCAGCCCGGCGACCGGGCTCCCCAAGACCGCGGCAACCACGACGAACGCAATCAGCCCGGCAATCGCGCTCAACCCGAGCTTCGCCACGAACACCATGACCCCGGCACCGATCATCGAGCACAGGGTCGCGACCACGAGACCCATGATCGGGTCCCCGAGGGAAGCCCCGATCGAATACCCGAACACACCGCCGATGACAGCGCCTGCGAACGACATCACCTGCTTCCAGACTCGCCTACCGAAGAACGCGGTCAACAGTCCCATTACGACGAGAACGATCGCTACGAGAGTCAGCCACTGCCCCTCAAGCTCCACCCCGAGGCCAGGGATCTCCTGCAAAACACGGGCCGCCATCGCCTGCCAATATCCAGTCCCGAGCCAATAAGCCTTTTCGATGGGATTCCGCAAAACCTCTATCTAGGAACTCGGTCATGTGACCAACACATGATCTGCGGAATCGACGAAGCGGGCAGAGGCCCCGTCATAGGGCCAATGGTCATTTGCGGCGTGGCCGTGCGGTCGGACCAGAAGCTCAAGGAACTCGGCGTCAAGGACTCGAAGAAGCTCACGCCCAAGAAACGCGAGGAGCTCGAGCCGAAGATACGGAAGGTAGCGGAGGTCGAGGTCGTCGAGATATCCGCGGACCAGATAGACGCCGCACGCGCCCACATGACCATGAACGAACTCGAGGCTAAGGTGTTCGCGACGATCATCGAGAAGCTGTCTCCAGATGAGGCATACGTCGATGCCGCCGACGTCAACGAGCACGAGTTCGAACGAATGATAAGATGCGGCCTCAAGTGCAGGCCAAGGATAATCTCTGAGCACAAGGCGGACGATACATACCCTGTCGTCATGGCGGCGTCCATCGTGGCCAAAGTGGCACGCGATGCAAGGGTGCGAGAGATAGAGCTAGAAATCGGGACTCCGATAGGCTCTGGATATCAGACGGACGGCATCACCATGAGCTTCCTGAACGATTTCATCCAACAGCACGGAAAGTGCCCGCCGCACACACGCCGCTCATGGGAGCCCGCGAAAAACATTATGATGATGAAGTCCCTAAGGACCCTGGACAAGTTCGAGTGATCACATGGTCGAAGAGGTTTTCAGAGAGATGATAGTCAAGTTCAACCAGAAGGCCGCCGAGGACCCGAAACTGGCGAAGGAACTCGCGGGCGTACGCAGGGTCGTCGAGATCGACGTCACGGACGGCGAGTCGTTCAACTTCGTTCTCGACAACGCGCGCGTCGGTGAGCTGCTCAAGGGAAAGGTCGAGAGACCGGACATACTCGTCATCGGGAGCAGGGACACTTTTCTGCAGATGAAGAGCGGAGAGCTCAGGCCGATGAAGGCACTGGCACTCAAGAAGATACAGGTCAAAGCCACGCTCGAGGACATGCTCAGGCTCAGGAAGTTCTTCTGATTCCGCTGAACGCCCGCGCGCGCTAATACGCGTTAATACGGATACTTTTAACTATATCGTTCACGTTAGAGCCGCTCAGCGGGGTGGGGTAGCTTGGAAATCCCATCAGGCTCATAACCTGAAGATCGCTAGTTCAAATCTAGCCCCCGCTAATTTTAAAGCCCAATTAATATATTAATGTCTGAATTATGCTCCTGAGAGAGCAACGCCCTTTTTCCTCAGCTGGGTAATAATCCCGAGACCGACCATGGAATGAATCTCATATGACGGAATTGTCAGAGTCCAATGACAGCTCCAGAACCCGTCGTTCTTCAAGTACAGAGAGGAAATCTGGACTCTTGGATGAAATCCTACTCTCCTGAATAGGTCTGCTACATCGTCTAGAACCTCGCTCCGTGAAATCGCCCAACAATATCCCAGAACGGGAATTCCATAGATTTGGTGGTTTATGAGGTATCCATGTGAAATGGACCTTTTCGAGTCTCCACATATCGAATTCCGCGGTATCGTTACGCATTCCAAATCGGTGTGCCTGGCCTGAACCATTGAGAACTTCTTATGTCCTCCATGCTGACTTCTGTACACACTTCCCTCTCCATCGCACCAAGGTTGAAGGGCCGCGGTCCACGTCAGAGGATCTCCAGACTTCGTTATCCAGCCAGGAATGTGTAGTTCACGCGCCGCTTTGTCCCCCGGATGCACGCCTTGCTCGATGAACCATTCAGCTGCGAATCTGGAATAAATGAACCCTCTGATTGCCGCCGCGCCGTTCCCAGGTCTCTGGGGCGGCCCTATGTCGCATAAGAAGACTTCTCTGCACAGTCTCCTGAAGTGCTCATAGAGATCCGTTTCATGTTCGGCGAAGGTTATATTGACCGCGCATTCCCCCCATTTCTCCTTCTGTAACCAGATCGAACCCTCCGCCAACACGTATGAGATAATCGTTGCTGCCTTTCTTCGGAGGTCGTCGTCTGTCTCCAACTCCTCTCTTGTCGGAAGCCTCAACTTCTCACGGCACATTTCCCGATAGATGCTTATCGCGTACTCATTCGCCCAAGTGCGGTCCTTCTCGATTCCAGCGTTCTTGACCCGTGCCTCGAGGCTCGCATCGCCAGCGATCTTCAGCATCTGTTCCAGTATCGATACTGGCATCGTCAGCCGTCCTATCCTGTAGTAGTGCACGGACGACTTCGGTATGTTCAGGTGCTTGGCCAGCTCCTGGCAGTTGCCGTATCTCGCGGCCGCCTTCTCGACGAGTTCCTTCTGCAGTTCCGGTGGGAGAGAGATTCGGTCTTCCTTTCTGTACGCGCCTCTGGTACCTCTGTTCGTCATGTTATCCAGAGGTTCCAGGCCGAGGGGACGTATAACGTCCAGTACTGCAGTTATGCTACGTCCAGCAGTGCAACCTACGCGCTCGTCCCGCGCTGGTGAATCGAAATCGTGATATAGCCCCGATGACACATACGAGGCCCGTGACTTTTCATCCAACGTGCTCGGACGTGAAGAAGCAGCGGCAGTTGTGCCCGGTCTGTATCAGCTGGGATCCTCGTCCTGAGGACGGCTCTGGTCCTGGGGTCGGCTATTGTCTGAAGAAGGATGTCGTGACCCGGATACGATGCGAGTGTGATGTCTTCGAGGAAGCGACCCAGACGAAGGTCGAGGCTCGTAACCGGGCGTTATACGGGACGATTGACGAGGAGCAAGAGGAGGAGTGAGGCCTGGCCTCCTCTACAAAACTCTTAAATCGGCGCAACCA
>MGVW01000001.1:9952-31562 GCA_001800675.1 Euryarchaeota archaeon RBG_13_57_23
TGGAACTGAACGCCGCCGCGCTCGAGAGCCTTGCGGTCAAGACCGCCGGGAAGATCGAGCCCCAGGTGATGTTGTCCGGGCCGGTCGGGATAGGCGAGGAGACCGTGATCCACGCGGGCACGACCATCTACGGGCCCGTACTGATAGGGGACGGGTGCGAGATCGGCCCGAATGTGACCATCTTCCCGTCCACGAGCATCGGGAACAGCGTCGCGATCGAGCCCTACACGGTCGTGAAGAACAGCATCCTGATGAGCAACTGCAGCATCGGGGCTCATTCTTACATTTCGCACAGCGTCCTCGGGTACGGTGTGAAGACCCAGTCCCACTTCATGGCGCCCGGGGCGGAGGCCTATGTGAACATCGCGGACGAGTTCTTCAAGGTGCCTCACATAGGGTCCATCGTGGGCGAGGACACGAGCTTCGGGACTGCCGTGGCGGTCGAGCCTGGGACGATCGTCGGTGCTGGCTGCAAGGTGTCCAGCGGGTCGAAGATAACCAGGAACCTGCCCAACAGGGCGCTCGTGAGCTAAGGATTCCAAGGTGCAGATCCGATGTGCGGGATTGTGGGGTACGCCGGCAGGAGAGGGGCGCAGCCAATCCTGCTGGACTGCCTGAAGCGGCTCGAGTATCGTGGCTACGACTCTGCGGGCATTGCCATTGTCGGGAAGGAGCTCCAGCTGTTCAAGGCCAAGGGAGAGATCGCGGTGCTCGAGTCGACCATGCCCGAGATGGAGGGCTCCGTTGGGATCGCGCACACGAGGTGGGCGACTCAGGGGAAGCCGACCACGGAGAACGCGCACCCGCTGACAGACTGTTCACGCAAGGTCGCAATAGTCCACAACGGCATCATCAGCAACTTCATGGAGCTCAAGGAGGGCCTTTTGAGGTCGGGCCATACCTTCTCGTCGGAGACGGACACCGAGGTGTTCGCCCATCTGGTCGAGGCCGAACTCAAGGACGGGCTCGTCGACGCTGTGTCCAAGGCGATTGCTAAGATCGAGGGCACATACGCGTTCGCGGTCGTTGGGGAGGGGCACGACGAGATCGTCGCGACCAGGCGTGAAAGCCCTCTGGTCGTGGGCCTTGGGGAAGGCGAGAACTTCCTCGCGAGCGATGTCACGGCCCTGCTGAAGTACACGAACCGGATGGTCTACATCCGGGATGGCGAGGTGGTCCGCGTGACTGCGGACTCGGTCGACATCTTCGACTCGAAGGGAGAGAAGGTCTCGCGCGAGGCGGAGAAGATCACGTGGAACCTCGAGGACGCCGAGAAGGGCGGGTATCCGCACTTCATGCTCAAGGAGATCTACGAGCAGCCGGAGGCGATCCACGACTCGTTGCTCGGAAGGATCGAGGGCGAGGAGAGCGAGCCGTTCTTCCAGGACAACCGTTTCTCGAATGTGAAGATAGTCGCATGCGGAACCTCGTATCACGCGGGGCTCGTCGGGAAGTACATCATCGAGGAGCTGGCGAGGATCCCTACGACCGTCCAGATATCGTCCGAGTACAGATATTCGCCCGTGGCCCGGGAGAACCCGCTCGTGGTGCTGATAACCCAGAGCGGGGAGACCGCGGACACGCTCGGCGCGGCCCGGGAGGCCAAGAAACGCGGGAACAAGACGATGAGCATCGCCAATGTTGTGGGCTCCGCGATCACGAGGGAGGTGGACTACACCATCTACACGAGAGCGGGCCCGGAGATTGGTGTCGCCGCGACGAAGACCTTCACCACTCAGCTGGTCGCGATGTACTTGCTGGCGATGGAGTTGGGGGCCCAGAACAAGACCCTGACGGCTCAGGCCAGGAGGTCGATGGTGGGGACTCTGAGGAACCTGCCTCGGGCGGTCCAGGACGTCCTCAACCAGGCCCGGGTGATCGAGGCGCTGGCGAACAAGTACTCCGATGCCAGGGACATGTTCTTCATCGGGAGGAGCATCAACTATCCGATCGCTCTCGAAGGCGCCCTGAAAACTAAGGAGATATCGTATGTGCACGGAGAGGGGTATCCCGCGGGCGAGCTCAAGCACGGTCCTTTGGCGCTGATATCGAAGGAATCACCCGTGGTCGCCATCGCGGTCCGGGACCACACCTACGAGAAGATGCTGGGGAACATAAGCGAGGTCTCGGCGAGAGGCAGTCCTGTAATCGCCATCGGGTTCGAGGGGGATACAGAGCTGTCGAAGTTCGCAGACGATGTCATAAGAATACGCGAGATCCCGCCGATATTCTCCCCTGTGCCCATCATAGTCGTGCTTCAGCTCTGGGCTTACTACATCGCGAAGGCCAGGGGATGCCCGATAGACAAGCCCAGGAACATCGCGAAGACCGTCACCGTCGAGTGATTATTCACCCGAGCTTCTCAGGGCAGACGCTTCTGCGGGAGCAGTACTTGCACTTGCCAGGTCTGTTGTGGTTCCTGTGGACATCGGCCTTCTCGACTGCGGCGCGCATCTCGGCCAGCTTCTCGAGCAAGATCCGTCTGAGGTCCTCGTTGTACTCGATGTCGTGCTCGTGCTGCGGATACTTGAGGAGGCCGTACGGGGGCGCCTTCCCCTCTGTCTCCTCAATCAGCAGGCAATAGGCTGCCACCTGCAGAATGTGCGAGAACAGCGGTCCCTGGGGTGTTCGTCCGGTCTTCTCCTCGACTGGGATGAGGTTGTCCTCTATCTTGATCACGTAGTCCGGCCGGCCGGATAGGCCATACTTCTCCGACTTGAAGGCCTTGGATCTGTCGAAATCGATGTACTCGATCTTGCCCGTGACCCTGAACTCCCGCCTGAGCGATTCCACGATCTCGGTGGACCTGAGAGATCTGTAGAGGAAGAAGGCCGCTCCGATGAGCCAGACGAGTGCGGCCGCTTCGAGGGCCTCGGCTAGACGAACGTCCGTGATGAGAAATGCCACAGCACTCACGGCCACTATGACCGCGACCATCGAGAACACAAGCATGAGTTTCTCGTAGTTCACCGCGGTCCCGTGCATCCTCGACCTCGTTGCCTTGTAGAGGAAGAAGAGCGATGCTAGGACCCATATCAGCGAGACGACTCCTAGCACTTGGCTCAACGTGACCGCGTTCTCGAACGGCGTGACCTCCAGGCCTATGATCGCCAGAAAGGTAGCGCCAATCGCCCACCAGAAGACCAGCTTCTCGGCCTGGCGCGCGGCCTTCTCCTTGGCATCTATGTCCCAGAGCAGTTTCCCGAGCTTCTCGTGCCCCTTGACGCCCTGGGCGATCTCCTCGCTCTCGCCATCGTACTCGGCGCTCAGCCACCAGCTCAGCGGGCAGTAGCTGTACTTCTCGACGTCGCTCGCCGAGATGTAACGCGTCTGGACACGGGCCATGCAGGAAATTGTAAGCAATGGGTGTTAATAATGTTTGGCAGGGACGTGGTCCCTCGAGTGGTTGTCGAAGTAACTCCCTGGCAGCACCACGACGCCCTCGGGAGGCTCGACGCCCTCCAGATAGCCGAACCAGTACACCACAGCGCCTGTGCCGAAAAGATCCGTGTACGGCTTTAGCTGTCTTCTCGCGTTCTTCCGGAGCTCGATGTCGTCCCCGAAGGACGCCTTCGACTCTATCCAGTGGACCTTGAAACCGTCGATCTGGATGGGCTTGTCCAGGAGACAGTCCGGGGTCTTGGTGTGCGTCGCCCGCAGGTCCGGCTCCGTCCTGTACTTGATCTCCCTTTTGTCGAGCCATTCCTGGAGCTTCTTCTCTCCCCAGACGCCTCTGTCCGCCTGTATCTGGGCCCCTCTGGGCGAGTATATGATGTCCTCGTCCGCGAGCTGCATCAGCTCCTTCTTGAGGCGCTTGTCGTGGCAGCTCTCGGGGTTCCTGATGTACTTCCAGTACTGCTTCCTCGTGAGCCCTATCTCCGCGGACATCATCAGTCCGAGCAGCACGGGCGGGAAGTTCATGATCCTCGCGAGCTTCGTGATGGGCATTCCTCTGTCCCACTCCCTCACGATCTTCTTCATGTCCTTCTTCACGATGTAGAATCTTCTGGTCGCGTCCCTGACGGTCCTCTGTGTGTACAGCACCAGCAGGAGCTCGCGGTCCATTCCGAGCCTGTTCGCGAGATGGTCGATATCCGATGGCTTTCTCAATTGGGTATATATCCTCTTGTAATCGTCAACTCTCATCAATGTCACAGTCTATGATTGGGATGAAACTAACAGTATGCATCCACTTTGTTGGGTGCCTATTATGATATCACGCTACTTATGTCTTTGCGGAATACGCTTATAATCCGACGGGGGACAAGACGGCGCGTTCTTAAGGTGCACAACCTTGAAATGTCCGGAAGTCATGGTCGTCTCCCCGAGATTCACCGGGTTTTGGAGATGCGTTGAATGTCAGAGGGCGGCGTCAGGAACGTTATCCTACCTTCGAGGTATGTCCAGGGGGCGGGAGTGCTCGGGCAGCTGGGGGCGTTCGTCAAGCAGTACGGCGAGAGGCCGTATGTAGTGAGCGGCCGGACCAGCTTCTCCAAGGTGAGGGCGCGCATCCAGGCGAGCCTCTTGTCCGCCGGCATCCCTTTGATCGGATACGATGACTCCATCTCCGAATGCACACATGCGAAGATAACCGAGGTCGTGTCGAAAGCCGAGGAGCTCGACGCGGACATCATCATAGGTTGCGGGGGCGGGAAAGCCGTCGATACTGCGAAGGCCGTTGCTGAGAAGCTCCATTTGCCCGTCATCACCGTCCCTACCCAGTGCGCGACGAACGCGGACGGCATGGCCGATGCGGTCCTGTTCACGGACGACCACAAGTTTGTCGAGGATCTGTGGCTCAGCCGCGCGCCGGTGCTCGTTCTTGTTGATACGGATGTCGTGGGCAGGGCCCCTCCACGGTACATCGTCCAGGGCATGGGGGACGCGCTTGCGGCGGCGTTCGAGAAACCCGCGTTCGCGCAGTCTCAGAGGGCCAAGAAGGCGAGCCCGCTCGCTACGAACGCCGCGCTCGAGGTCAACCTGAAGTGCTTCAGCACGC
Source organism: Euryarchaeota archaeon RBG_13_57_23 (assembly GCA_001800675.1). GTDB lineage: Archaea > Thermoplasmatota > Thermoplasmata > UBA10834 > UBA10834 > COMBO-56-21. The sequence goes on from MGVW01000001.1 coordinate 14,952, forward strand.
TCATGGCGCACGGCCTCCAAGCGAAGAGGGACGTCGAGGCCGGGAAGATCACGGACTCGGTCGAGGCCGTCGTCGAGGCCATAAAGCTGCAGAGCGGGTTCGGTTTCGGAGGGGCCGGGTGCGCTGCGGCCCATGCGATCCACAATGGCCTCACGGTGGTGCCGGGGCTCAACCGGAAGCACGGGGAGATAGTCGCGTTCGGAACGATCGTGCAGATGGTCCTCGAGAAGAGACCATTGGGGGAGATCGAACGGGTCATGAGGTGGTGCAAGTCCCTCGGGCTGCCCATCAGGCTAAGTGACCTCGGCAAGCTCGACAGAACGCAGCTCGTCAAAGCTGCGGAGAAGGCATGCGACCCTGGGGACTCGATGGCTTCGATGCCGTTCCAAGTGACCCCGAAGATGGTGCTAGATGCGATGGCCGAGGCAGACCGTCTGGGTGAGGCGCTCCACGAGTCCTCGTGAGGGGCTCAAGAGGCGCATTCTGAGGTGTGCTGGCCTTCTAGATAAGCCTATATATCGCCACCACGATTCTTGATTAGTGGCCGCTCCGCGCGGCTAGAGAAGGGATGAGTTAGAGGAGGCATTCGATTATGCAAAGTCCAATGGGCAATATTATCGCTCCTGGCGCAACACCACCGTGGCTGCCCAGGGAAGTAGCCGAGGGCAGGAAATTCGCCTGGTGGGCGCAGATTTCATTCTTGGGAATGGCAGCTCTGTGGTTCATACTAGCCATCGTCTTGGTCGTGCTGTACATTGCGGATGGTACGGGCAGAGGAGGCCTGATTGTAGGTGTGTTCGGATTCTTCGCGATGGTCATCTGCTTCCTCGCAGGCGTGTTCGTGAAGAGGACCGTCATAGATGCGATAGACCAGGGCAGGTTCCACGACGCGAAGAACGACTGCATCATATGGATCATCTTCGGGATGATCGGGTTCGTGATCCCAGCGCTGTTCATGATACTGGCATACGCCAAGATAGGCGACTCACTCGCGACCCAGGCGCCCGTGGGGTATCAGCCCTACGCTCAGGGAATGGCGGTCGCGCAGCAGCCGGCACCGTACATGCCCCCGCCCGCCCCGATCCAGCAGCCCCCGCCCCAGCAGGCGCAGCCAGCCACGGCACAGGCTCAGCACCACGGGCACCAGACGCCGATGGTCAGGTGCAAGAACTGCAACGTGCAGTTCCCCGTGTTCATGCACTCGTGTCCGAACTGCGGGGCACCGAAAGAGGGATAGAACCACTTACTTCTTCTGTCCTTTTCAATTCCATATGGGTTAGTGACCACGATGACAGAACTCATCTACATGAAGGACGTCGAATCGAACTACATCAAGGAGTTCGACGCGAAGGTCGTTGAGCGAGGTTTCGACTACGTAGTCCTCGACAGGTCCGCGTTCTATCCGCTGGGAGGCGGTCAGCCATCCGACACTGGCTCCCTCACGTGGGCAGGCGGAAAGGCCGATGTGAAGGAGGTCACGAAGAAGGAGGGTGTAAGACATCACCTCGTCCAGAACCCCGAGCTCGTGCCCGACCAGGTCCACGGTGTGCTGAACTGGGAGCGGAGGTACGCGCACATGAAGATGCACACCGCGCAGCACATCGTCTCAGGCGTCGTGTACGATCTTTGGAAGGCGAGGACTGTTGGGAACCAGCTCTACCACGACCGTTCGAGGATCGATTTCGCCCCGGTCAAGTTCACTGACGAGATGATCGCTGAGCTCGAGAAGAAGACGAACGAGATCCTGGCGACCGGCGCGAAGGTCGACATCTGTACCGAGTCAAGGCAGGAGATCGAGAAGAATGTGGATGCCCAGAGAGCCAACCTGGACCTGCTCCCGAAGTCCGTCTCCGAGCTCAGAGTGGTGAAGATCGAGCAGTATGATCTGTGCCCATGCGCGGGGACACACGTTCGCTCGCTTGGCGAGATTGGCAAGATCAAGATAGTGAAGAAGGAGAACAAGGGCAAGGATCGCGAACGCATAACCTACGAATTGACCCAGTAGCACACTAGACGAATCCAACGCCGAAGCCAATGAGCTGGTACTCTAGCGTGTACGGTAGAACACGAACTTCTGTCGAGTACTCCCAGACTCCGTCAAGTGTTGTGCTAGCGTTTGCGAAGTCGAAGGCGATGTCGTGTTTCCCGGGATCGATATCCGTCTCAGCCACGAAGTAGAGGTCGAAGTCGCCCGACGTCAGGTGACTGCTCGAGACGAAGCGATGATCGACGTACAATGCGACATCTAGCTCATCACCGTATTCGCTGATGTTGAATAGGGCCTCAACTCGAAGGGTTGACACGGGTTGGGTGAGCGTATAAGCCGTGAAGCCTGCCAACACAAGCAGCGTCGACGCGATCAACGCAAGTAGCCAGTTTCTCGGTATCGCCGGCCTGTGTATCTTGGTCTGTATGGTTTTTGGCCGCCCTCTCTTCTCAGCATCTTCCCGTGTGGTTCTCCAAGTTCGATACCATGGAATCAACTGTTCTGGTTCGGTCTCTCTGAACACCTGGACGAAGATCGACGAGATGGTCAGGACGCATCCAATGAGGCCCACGCTGTATAGCCCGATAACACCAGCGTGAGACAGGTCGAGGCTACCCCCGTACCAGAGACATATGGGGAACACGACAACCCCAGGCACTTGGAGCAGGCCTGCTGTGGGGCTGAACAGTGACAGGAAAGTCCCAAAGATGAACAGTATGGCAAGGCCTCCTTGAAGTTGCTTGAGATAAGTGTCCAGCTCCGTCTCCATACTACCCCAGCTGTACGTGTTGAGCCATTGCCAGGACCAAAACACCAGGCAGCTGACTGCTGAAACGATGAACCCCAGCAGAGTGAGGAGATTGAATTTCGCCATCGACCACCATGGAGTATCAGGGCTCCCCCGTCTGATTATGCTTTCGCACCCTCTATGGCGCCTGCTCTTAGACGGGCGGGAGTCCTGGGAAGCGCTTAAGTACGCTCATCCAGAATATTCCCACCCGGGGTAAAATGGTCGAAGAGGAGACTGCAGCGATGGTGTCAAGGATGGCCATCCTGCTCAGCATGGTCTTCGCGGTCGTCGGAGTCGGCCTGTTGTATCTTGCGATTGCGATTTCGGATGCGAGCGAGACGACCAAGATAATCTGGGCTAGCGGCCTGTCCTTGGCTGTCGCGACGGTGTTCCTGATGATCTGGACAATGGCGGGGGATACAGCCAGGCAGCAAGAGTGGGAAGCGAGGCATAGGCCGCCGAAATAGGCCGGACTCAGCCCGCCTTTTCATTCCGCTGCCCATTTCCTTTTTCGCCGGATTCGACTGCATCCAGCAGGAGCTCGAGCAAGTCCATTACTTTGATTCCTGGGACCGTCCTCAGCTGGGTCTCGCAGAACGGGCACGAGGTCACGATGGTCGTCGCTCCCGTAGCCTTCGCCTCCGCAACTCGCTTGGCCGCGAGGTCCTTGGACAGCTTGGGGAAAGCGGATTGAAGACCTGCACCAGCCCCGCAGCACCTTGACTCATACCTGTTGTTGGGCATCTCGATCAAGTTGGCGACGGCCTTCACGATATCTCTGGGCTCCTCGAAGACCCCGCCGAGCCTGCCCAGGTGGCAGGGGTCGTGATATGTCATCCTCTCAGAGGATTTCTTCAGTTTCAGTTTGCCCTGCTTGACCAGCCGAGCGATTTCCTGGGATATGTGCTCGACCTTGATCTTGGACCCCGACTCCTCGAGCGCCTTCTTCAGAGTCGTGTAGCATCCGGGGCAGGCCGTCACGATCTTCTTGATTCCGAGTGCCTCCAGCTTCTTGATGTTCTCCTCGGAGAGCTCTTTGAAGGCGTCCGTCTGGCCAACTCTCAGAAGTGTGGAGCCGCAACACGGCTCGTCCTGTCCCATGATCGCGAACTTGACGCCCGCCTTCTGCAGCAGCTTCGCGCTGGCTACTAGCCCTTTGTTCAGCTGCTTCGTTACAGCGGAAGTGCATCCCGCGAAGAACAGGACGTCCTGCTGCCCAGGCGCGGCCTTCGGCAGGTTCAGCCCCCGTGACCACCGATTCCTGGCGCTTCTCGGCTGGAACCACGGGTTGCCGTAGTTCTTGATACTGAGCAGGATTGAGGAGTGCTCCTTCATCGGCTCGACGCCGTGCTTCATCAGGTACTCCCTGAACGCTCTCGTGTGCTCGGTGTTCTTGAGCGAGCACCATCTGTCGCAGTTGCCGCAAAGCGTGCACTCGAAGGCTGCCTGGACGACCGCTGGACTGATCTCGAACTTGCCCTGCAGGAGCCCCAACATGGTCCTGTTCCTTCCCTTCATGCAGAGCGTCTTGATCTTCATCGCCTGGTAAACGGGGCATCCGCGCTCGCAGAACCCGCACGAGGTCCCGAAGCAGGTCTCGAGCTCGTCCCTGAACTCCTCGAGGCCGCTCACTTCTTGTTCGCCCCCTTGGGGAACTTCTTGCCTGGGTTCAGGATCCCCTTCGGGTCGAAGATCCTCTTCACCTCTCGCATGTACTTGAGGGACGGCCCGTGCTCCACCTCCAGATAAGGTGCCTTCTGGTAGGTGTCGCTCATGAACGTGCTCATGGTGCCTTCGAACGCGACGGCCAGCTTGCTCAGCTCGTCGTGGAATTCCCGGAATCTCTTCACCTCATCCGGGTTCCGGTAGTCGACGAAGACCGCACACGAGAGGGAGAACCCGATGCTGTTCGGGTGCTCGAGATAGGCGTTCATGCCTAGGATCTCGAGGTTCTTCTTCTCGGCCGTTTCGATGAACTTGTGGTAGAATTCCTCGAGCCTTCCGACGGGAATCCCCGGGTCCGCCGCACCGAACTTCTTCTGTTTCTGGGATTCCGGCCATTTCTGTTTGAATGGTTCGAAGTCGAGCGTGTACTTGGATGCCCACCAGGACTCGACGATCTCTCGTTCTTCGACGAGCTGCCCCTCGAAGTCCTTGGCCAGCTTGAGGGCATAGGCCCTCTGCGTATCCACGACCTCGGCGTCACCCGCGAAGGCGATGGCAAGAAGCGCTTCCGCCCAGGCTGGTATCTCCGGGTCCTTGCCGTACTTCAGCCTGTAGCTGTGGGTGTAGAACTTGAGCCTGCGCTTGCAGTTGATGTGCGCCGCCTCCAGGCATAGGCCTGCCTTGAGCAGCCTGCTGAGGTAGTCCACTGCTGCACCCATGCGCGGGAACACGAGCATGTCGACCTTCCTCGACGCTGGGATCGGTTCGAGCTTCAGGGTCGCCTCCGTGATGATTCCGAGCGTGCCCTCGCTGCCTGCGAGTAGATCCTTCAGCTTGTACCCGGAAGATGTGAAGTGCGCTTTCCTATGGCCCAGCTCGAGTATCTCTCCTGTGCCTGTCACTATCTCCGCACTCAGTAGACAGTTGAGTATCTTGCCGTAGCGCACGCCGAAGGTGGAGTCGTTGTCACAGGCTATTGCTGCTCCGACCGTGCTCACCCACTTGGATTCCGGCTGGTGCGGGAGCCAAAGGTCGTACGGCTGGACCGCATCGTTGACTTCCTGCAGCGTTGCGCCTGCCTGGACTCTCACGGTTTGGTTCCTTTGGTCGACCTCGACTATGGAATTCATCGTGGTCGTGTCGACGTAGATGCCTCCGTAGATCGGCACTGCTCCTCCGAGCATGCCCGTGAGGCCGCCTCCGGCCGTGACGGGCACCTCGTGCTGGTAGGCTATCTTCACGATCCTCTGGACGTCCCTGGTGGTTCTCGGTAGAACGACAACATCGGGCGGGACGAACTCGTCGGGAGTCCGCGGGCTCCAGTCGGCCCCATAGACGAACATCTCGGAGGGATCGAGGAGAACCTTCTCCTTGCCGAGAGCAGCGATGAGCTCCTCTGTGTAGGACATATCCGCATGGTTGTGAGCGGAATGCGTGTACAAAAGACTGACTGATATACCATCCAGGGTTCTCGACGACCCGGCCGGCAGAAGCACAGATTCATTATGTAGGCTAGTCATTCGAGAAACCGTTTACGCAACCGGTGCATGGCCATGTCGGAAGAGATTATTGAGAACGGCTTGCTTTACGGCCTGAAGATGCCCTCCTCGTACACCGCCCTCGAGGAGAAGTCGATCAAGACCATCAAAGAAGGTCTTAGGAACTATCCGAAGGCGTTGAAGCTCTTCCAGATGCTGGAAGACGACGAGGAGACGAACACCCTGTTGAGCTTGGCCAACTACATCGCCGTTCGGAAATTGGGGTACAACGACCATGGCCCTATACACGCCCGGATCGTCACGGCGAACGGGGTCCGCCTTCTCCAGATCATTCTCGAGAGCAAGGACCTGGCCATCGACTCGATAACCGGCCTGAGCATGTCGGAGGACGACGCATACCTGATAGTCGTCGCGGGATGCTTCCTGCACGACATAGGCAATGCGGTCCATCGTGAGGAGCACGAGATGTTCAGCGTCATGTTCGGAAAGGGGATTCTCGAACGACTGTTGCCCGCGCTCTATCCGGAAACGGGCAAGCGGACGGCCATACTTGGACAGATACTTCACACGCTCTATGCGCACGACGTCGGGGAGAACGCGCTCACGATAGAGAGCGCGGTCATCGTCATCGCTGACGGGTGCGACATAACCAAGGGCAGGGGGAGGCTATCCTACGACCTCGGCAAGCACGATATCCACTCGGTCTCGGCGCTTTCGATAGAATCCGTGGACATACACAAGGGCAAGACGAAGATGATCGAGATCCATGTGGTCATGTCGAACTCAGCCGGTATCTACCAGCTTCAGGAGACTCTGGGAAACAAGGTAGCCAAGAGCCCGCTCAGTGACTACGTCGAGATAGTTGCCGACCTGATGCCGTCGAAGGCGCCTCCTGAGCTGAGGGTGATGGAAAGGATAGTATTCTCGGACGGGAAGTACAAGAAACCCTAGAACGAGAACAGAGGCACCGAGGCGAAGAGCAGTACGAGCGCGACGATCTGCCTTGTGCTGAGCATCTCCTTGAGCCTCATCTTGGCAGCTGCGATCGTCACGATCGGATACAGGTTCGTGATGGGAGCTACTATCGAGACCGGCCCGTTCTGGATCGCTGTGTAGTACGTGATGCCCCCTGCGGCGAGGAAGATCATCGAGAGCTGCAGAATCCATCTGTTCGACTTGGGCATGCTGAATTTGGCCTTCGCAGTCACGACCCAGTATATCAGCCAAATCGCGGGGACTACGACTGCGTATACTCCGATGAAGTTCGTGTTGCCTATCTCATCTATCGCGCCCTTGGCGACGGCGGCCGAAGTACCCCACAGAAAGAGAGAGCATATGGCGAATGCGATCCCCAGGCGTTCGGTCCTGACCGCACCGTTGTTCCCGTTGGGGTAGGTGAATATCAGCATGCTTGCGACAACCAGCACCACTCCGGTGCCTTCTCCGAGGCTCATCTGCTCGCCCAGGAAGATGAGCGCAAGGACGACGGTCCAGGGTGCATACGCTCCGGCTATGGTTCCCACCACGCTGATCTTGCCGTGCTTGAGCGACTCGTAGTATGTCACGTAAGCAAACCCGGACAGAGCCGCTCCGGCGATCGCCTGGAGCCAGGCGCTGGTCCCATACGATCCTGGCTCCCTGAAGACGATCCAGTACACGCTCCATAAGATGAGCATGTTCAGCCCGAGTATCAGCAGGAGATTCGATGACGGAGAATCAGTCCTGGTCTCCTTTGCGAATACTTGGCCGAGGCCGTAGAACAATATCGTTGCCAGCGAGAAAGGCAACCAGAGCAGTTCCATCGTTCGCGTGCATGAGCCAGCTATAGATATACATTTCCACCCAAGCGGCGGCCTACTGCTGAGAAGTCGAGTCCTTCTCCTGGCGCGCGGACTCCACCTCTTTGTCGAACACGACCTCTCCCTGGTATTCGATCCTGAGGATCCTGTGGTACGGTATCATGGCGTCGTCGACTTCGAAGAAACCGGGAGCGAGGTTGCGTATCCGTCTGCCGGATATGACCATGATATCTCCTGGAGCTCCCCTGTGAATGTACCAGATTGTCGCGTCGTCCAGCGACTCACCGTCGGTCCATTTCAGCTTGTTCAGGACCTCTCTCGGGTAAACCATCGGACAGTCACCGTTCTTGTCTGGATATTTCGGTTGCTAGGAGATCAGGATAGCGGAACGGGTTTGGCAGAAGGGTTTGGTGGGTCACTGGATCGCGGACAGCTTCTCCTCGATCTTGTCCGCGATCTCCTTGATCTTGTCGAACTCCGACTGCTTTGGGGGACCCTTGACATCCACGACGCCGAGGACTTCCAGCTTGGTGCCCTCGAGCAATGCGGAGACCTGCTTCACGGCCCCTCCGCCCCAGCCGAACGAGCTGAGGACGACCCCGTACTTCGTGGGCGCTCTCAGAGTCTTGACAAGGAGCGTCGCATAAGCCGCCGCCGGATGTACTCCGTTGAGCACAGTTGGGGCCGCCAGCACTAGGACTGGCGTGTCGACCAGTTCCTTCGCTATGTGCCCGATGTCGGTCACTGGGATGTCGAAGATATTGACGTTGATCCCCTTCCGCACTAGCTCCTCGCGCATGGCCTTCGCCATCTTCTCGCAGCTGCCCCACATGGTGACATAGACGATGGCGACCTTCTTCTCCATCTTCTCAGTCGTCCATTTGGAGTATGCGTCCAGTATGACCTTCGGGTCGTCCCAGATGACACCATGGCTCGGCGCGATTATCTTCGGGTTCAGCTTCTTGACCTTCTCCACAGCCTTCTGACCCGGAAGCCTGAAGGGCATCATGATCTCGGCGAAGTACAGCTTCGCCATGTCGACGCACAGCTCGGGACCGTAGTCCTTCGCGTAGAACTCGCCGACCGCGAGGTGAGAGCCGAAGAAGTCGCATGGGAAGAGCACTCTGTCCTCTTCCAGGTATGTGAATATCGTCTCCGGCCAGTGGAGCCAGGGTGCGTCCACGAAGCTGAGGGTCTTGCCGCCGAGGTCGATCTTCGTGGTCTCGTCGACAACCGTGATCCTGTCCGCGGGAACGTCGAAGTACATCATCGCGGCCTCCTTCCCCTTTGCGCTCGTGAGCAGCTTCGCATTCCTTGCCACATCGAGCATGTGCTTCACCGCGTTCGCGTGGTCAGGCTCCGCGTGGTTCATCACGACGTAGTCGATCCTGCTCGGGTCCGTGTGACCCGCGATCTTGTCCAGCAGCTCCTGATCGAAGCCGGGGTTGACCGTGTCGATCAACGCTGTTTTCCTGCTCCCGATGACGAGATACGCGTTGTAGCTCGTGCCGTAGGGGAGCGGGATGAGACTGTCGAAAAGTCTTCTGTTGTAGTGCTTCACGCCGACCCAGTGCACTCCGGGTACGACTTCCAGGGTTCCCATTGGCATGGCCATTTTCTTAAGCTCCGGCCTCTCGAACGGTGGAGGGGTTAAAAGACTTGGCGACGTTCAATTCTTGATGCCACTGGCATGCATCGTCAGGTCATCATCCTCTAACGAACCCCAACGAGGAGAACATTAAAGGCCGGAAGACGGTTCTGGATTTAGTCCCAAGGGCGCCAGAGAGAGATATCGTGCGACCGCCATCTCGCTGGTGCCCATTAACGTGCATGGTGTGACTGTCATGGATTTCAAGTCGAAGGTAAAGCGGATCCCTGAGTTCAAAGGTGTAGTGTTCTGGGACATCACGCCCCTGCTGAGGGACAAGCATGCCTTCAAGGAGTGTGTGAGGGAGATGGCCGACTCCTTCCGCGGCAAAGACATCGACCTCGTGGCGTCTAACGAGGCCAGAGGATTCATCGTGGGCGCCGCCGTAGCGCACGAGCTCGGCGTGGGGTTCGTCCCTATCAGAAAGAAGGGCAAACTGCCACCGAAAGTGCATAGCCTGAGCTATGACAAGGAGTACGAGTCCGATACCATTGAGATACGCGAGGACGCCATCGCGCATGGTGACAAGGTGCTGCTGGTCGACGATCTTCTGGCGACTGGCGGAACGATCAAGGCCAACGCTGCCCTCGTTGAGAGGTTGGGTGGCAAGGTTGTCGGGATGGGCTTCCTCGTCGAGCTGGAATACCTTCATCCGCGCAGGAACCTGGCCAGTAAGTACGACATCCATTCGCTGATAGTGTACAAGTCGACTGACGACACGTGACGCCGTTGTTCGAACGGCTTTTCGTCGCATGACGAGAAGGTTTTATTAGTTGCCATTGATACTGAATGACCATGGCACTCGAATCTCTGAAGGCGTCTCTCCCTGGTTCACCCGTCGTCAAGCGCGGCGACTACGACTATTTCGTCCACCCGATCACGGACGGGATCCCCAGGATGGATCCCAAGATACTCATGGAGGCCGTCGACGCGATGGCGGAGATCGGCAACTTCGACTGCGATGTGATCATGACCATCGAGGCTTTGGGCATACCGCTGGCCACTGGCCTCTCCCTGAAGACAGGCAAGCCGTTCAACGTCGTCAGGAAGAAGATGTATGGCCTTCCCGGCGAAGTCAACCTCTCGCAGGTCACGGGCTACTCGAAGTCAGCCCTGTTCGTCAATGGCATCAAAGCGGGCGACTCCGTGGTCATCGTGGACGATGTCGTGAGCACGGGCGGGACCCTTTGGGCGCTTGTCGAGGCTCTGAAGTCGATGCATGTCAAGATCGTGGATATCCTCGTTGCGATAGAGAAGACGGACAAGAAGGCCGAGATAGAACGGAAGATCGGGATGCCCATCAAGACCCTTGTCAAGATCGATATCGTCGACGGCAAGGTAGTGGTGCTCTAGAATCTAGGATTATTTAGGGGCGCATCGTACCGAACATAGCTTAGTGTTATTGCATTAAAGGACATTATTGGCGCAGTGTACTAAGCCTAACTGTAGTGCGCGCGCGCAACTTCGCGCACATCGAGTCGGAGGCCGTGCTCGATCTGTCTTTGCTCGCATCGGTCCTGGTCTCTGCAGCCGCAGGCACCGCTTTTGGCTTCCTCACAGGGCTAGTGCCGGCGTTGCACATGAACAACATCGCGGCTGCGGTCACCGCATACGGATCGGCTGCTCTCGCAGTCTCTGGCTCAGTCGCATTCGCCGATGTCCCTAACGGGGCGGGAATCCTGGTCTCGTGCTTCATCTCGTCCACTCTCGTGTCGCACATATTCTCGGAATCGGTCGTGTCGACCTACGTCGGCATTCCGGATGAGGATGTAGTGTCGGTCCTGCCAGCGCACAGGCTGGCCAAAGCGGGCCTCGGGGCACTCGCCGTGAGGTCTTCTGCAGATGGAGCTCTGGCCGGCGTCCTGTGCAGTGTGGCACTCGTATTCCCGGTGTGCGCCCTCATGGGATCCCCGGTGCTCGCATATGACGCGATCTCGAAGCTCATGCCCTTTGTGGTTTCCGTCTTCATCTTCTTGCTGATCATGTCGGAAGGCTATCCGTCCCTCAGACCCAGGCATCACGCCCCAAACCACATCATGAGAATGATCTCCGCGTTCGCTGTGTTCCTCGCGGCCGGAGTTCTGGGCACCGTCGTGCTGCTGTCCAACTACTACGCAGCTCCTGTGATGGACTTCCCCTGGATGTCGAATGGTTTCGTTCCGAGGTCGTCTCTGCTTCTGCCGATGTTCGCGGGCTTCTTCGGTGTTCCCAGCCTGATGCTGAGCATGGGCTCACGCCCCTTGCCAGGGATCACCTTTACTCACGCGGACGATGGCGCTCGCCCTCTCTCTGCGAGGGAGGTTTTCACGATGCTCCTTGGAGGGGTTATGGTCGGCTGGCTCCCGGGGATGACCTCCGGGTCGGCCACCACAGCGTGTTCGCCAACAATGGTGGAAGGTCGCGCGGTGGAGGACGTATCATCCGCCTCACGGTTCGTTTGGCTCTATTCCGCGATCTCGACCTCGGGCGCTGTCATGTCCGTCGGCGCCCTGTTCGTCATACAGCGCGCACGAAGCGGTTCGATGGACGCTGTGTCTTTCTTCGTGGGCGAGACCTTCGTCCAGGGAGAATGGTTCCAGCTCGTGCCGCTGATGTCGGCCATCCTGCTTTCGATGGTCGTATCTTCGATTCTATCGCACTGGGCTCTTGGCCGGTTTCTGCCGGTCCTATCGAGGTCGAGCAGATTCCTGTGTTCAAGGGCCCTCGCCGTGTTCTCTCTCGTGTTCGTCACTGGGCTCTGTCTCTACCTCACGGGTACACGGGGAGCTCTTGTCATGGCCGCTTCGGTTTCTCTCGGGATGTTGACGCCTATAGCGGGCATACGGAGGCTTCAGCTCATGGGCTCGCTTCTGGTACCCATATGGATACTCTTCGTGACAATGATGTGATCATTCCCTGTCCAGGTACAGGGAGATGGCGCTGTCCACAAGCTTGTCGAGGAAGCTCGGCCTGTAGACCATCAGGACCTTCACGACTCCTTCCTCGTCGACCACGGAATACAGGTTCTCCTTTCCTCTTCGCTCCCTCTTGACGACGTCCTTACTCAGGAGTATGGAGAGGTAGGTCGAGAGAGTGGACGCTGGCATGTCCATCGCGCTCATCATGCTGGCGTGCGTGGAGCCTGGGTTGGAGAGCAGGTAGAGCACGATCTTCCTCAGGCTCTCCTGTCTTAGCGCTGCGAAGGTGTCGGTCGGCACGTTCGGTATCCTCCCTTTCGGGAAGAACCTCTTGAAGTACCGGTCCTCCTCCGAGAAGATGAGTCCCTCTCTTTGCAGCCTGTCCAGGTGGTATCTGACGACGCCCAAGGGAAGGCTCGTGATCCTTTCGAGCTCCCTCAAGTGGATGCCTGGATGGCTCACGACCGTGTCATACACTGTCCTTCTGGTTTCCAGCTCCGGTCTTTCCGTCAACTGAGGCACCTTTCTTCCAGAGTACCGCCGCCATGAACAGCAGGATGATGGCGAGATCGATCACGCCTTCCAATAGCACAAGCTCAGAATGCGTGACTGCGGGCGAATCCGGCTTGTTCTCCTTGATCACAATCGTGAACATTCCAGCAGCCAACAGGATCTCCTTCACCATGAATATCCCGAATCCGAGGGCTGCGAGTAGCAGTCTGGTCATCCGCGTGCGCAGATAAGACACTAGGAAAACGACGAAGGGTACCGCGGCGCACGCGGCGACAACGAGCCTTATCACTATCGCCATCTCGTCGTCCATGGCATTCACCTACGGGCCAGCCATGACTCTAAAGGTGATTAAATACTGCGCTCGAAAAGGATGTTATCAGAGGAAGGGGACGTCTTTCTCCCCCCGAATTGCAGTACCCGGCTTCGCGGCGTTCCCCCCTTGACCTGAGTTGATCCGTACGTTAGTACGGAGGCCAAGGATCAATACCGAACGCCTTTGGGCCTCCTGCCCAAGACGGCGCCCCTTCCTCTTTTATCGTGAGCTTCTGACCTGTTGTTAGGTTTTCGATTATCCACGCGGAGATGATTGTGATGTCGCCATCATGTTCGATCTTACCGGTCACGTTGACCTCGTCGCCAACGTTGACGATGCTGGTGACATTGGGTGTTCCTACGCTCCAGTACCACCAGGGCCCGAATTCCACGTATGTGTCGTTTTCGATGACGAAGTAGTCGGCACGCATCTCGTTCTTCTCGTCCTCGTCGTCTTCGTCATCATCGTCGTCCTCGTCATCGTTGTAGACCCATGCGGTCACGTTTCCGACAATTGACACGAGGTCGGTGTCGTAATCGTAGTCATCGTCTTCGTCTTCCTCGTCGTCTTCGTCGTTGTCGCATTGGTCGTTGTCGTCTTGTTCGTACTCGTCGTCGGCATCGACATCGTTGTCGAGTACGCCGATCATGCCAAGGTTGGTGTTCACGCTGAGCGCGAATGGCGCAGCTGCTAGAGCGAACACAGCTACAACGAGCGCTACAAGTGCGAACTTGAGGTCGAACAAAGCCTTACCTCCCCCTTGTTCTCGAGAACCTGTTTCGTCGGCATAATATATAGCATTGTCGGTAGGTCAGTATGTTCCTTAGCACAAACTCCGAAATCATGTTTGACGTGGAGTTTTCGCCCCGAAAAACTTCGAGAGTCGCTCGCGGTCGTAGCCGAACGGAAGGAGCATTCCCTCGGTCCCTCGGAGGAGCAGATCTACGTATGCCTCCGAGTCGTACTCCTCGTTCCCCGTCATGAACGACTCGACTTTCACGCGTTCCTTCGCATCTCTGCTCTTGCGGTCGCATATCACGTATCTAACGGCTTCTCCGGGGTTGACATCGAACCCCTCATCGTCTATCTGCTGCAGCGCCGCGACGCTGTCGTTGAACTGCCGATAGTCCCCGAGCCTCTGTGAGACCCTCTTCGTCATGAGCAACTTGTCGAGAGGGACCGCGCCCGACCTCACGGCATCGACATATTTGTCCACTATGTCCAGCGCGGAGGACATGAGCTCTATGAACTGCTGGGAGTCCGAGGCCTTCGCGAAGTGCGCGAGCAGCTCCTGCTGCATGTCCGCGACGAGCCCCGTGCAATCGTTCTTCCTCACATCTATGCCTCGTATCTTGAGCCTCCCATCTTCGAAGAGCCCATAGTATCTGTTGAGCGCACCCACGCCGTTGGTCCTGCATGGGAGGAACACTATCCATTTGTACATGCCCTCGGGCTCGAGCGGTATTCCTATGTGGCCGGACACGTGTTCGCAGAACCTCTCAGGATCGCCGTCGCCTTTCAACCACATCGAGTCAACTATGCCGTGGAGTATCTCGAACCCGTGCGCTTCGGCCATCTCAGATGTCTGGAGCATTATCTCCCTTCCATAGGCGTTGATGGCTTCGTGGCACTCGATCCTCCCGAAGCGGGCGTTCTTGTAACCGGTGTATCCGAAGCAGTTGTGCGTCAGCACACCGTTCGCGAGCGAGAACCCGTGAAGTGGTCTCGAGACGCCGAGACAGTACACGTTGTCCCCCGAAGGCTTGACCTTCCTCACTGCTCTGATGCGCGCAGGCGCTATCGAATCTCCCCTCAGGCCTTCTTCGCTGTAGAACGGGGGCATGACTGGGAAACACTGCCCAGGCCGTACGTCGGAGGCACTCCTGAGCTCGAGCCCTTCCCGTTCGACCACATAGCACGGATGGTCCGGTGTGAGCCTGATCTTCCCACTTGCCAGTTCAAACTCCATGACATGGTCGGGCGCGGGGAACCTGAAGACCTTCGTGACGGTTTTCAGAGAGGGCTGGAGGCGCTCGTCGACACCGAACGTCTCGAGGCCATCGTGGACGGGGAACTCTCCGCTCCCGTTGTGGGCGTATCTCTCGACCAGATCCTCCACCGAGAGTATGTGGAATCGATCTCCCAGGCGGAAGGGTATCTCCGTTCCGGAGTCGAGACAGGTGACGAGGAGCCACTTGAGGATGCTCACCCGCTCTTTGCACGAGTTCACGTCTCCGATGCCCGCTCTGACCATCCTCTTGAGCCTGGTCCTGCGCTCGACGACGGGCTTCAGCACTCTCGGTATCAACCCGATCTGTCGGTCGCATATCCCGTAGCCGAGCACGGGCACCTTTCTGCGCGGCTCCGGGCAGCAGGAGCACATGACGGTCTCGGGCGAGATGTTGAACCTCACCATGATGTTCGGATAGAGCGAGGTGAAGTCCACCTCCAGCACCCTGTCGTGTATGCCCACGACGGGCTCGTAGATGAACCCCCCGCGGTCCGCGACCACGAGCTCCTCGGCGGTCTTGAACTTCTCGGGAAGGTTCTTCTTCCACATCACGACGCACCCGTCCTTGAGCGCCTGGTTCACCTCCATCGCGCTGATGGCGCTCCCGGGCGAGAGCCTCGCAAGCTCCTGCACGGGAACGGTGGATATCCGCGAGAGGTCGATGAGCCCGTTGAGCCCGCTCTCCATGAACATGAACGAGCTCGAGCGGTCGATGTGTATCCGTCCCCTGAGCTTGTACGAGGGCGGCTTGTACTTGATCTGCCCGTAGGTGAAGTACGATTTGCCCTTCCTGTCCGTCTGCTGGTCGTCCTCGTCCCTGCCGAGCCGGACCGGAGGGAGCTTCAGGCGCTTCGCGCGCTTGAAGATGTACGGGATGGCGAAGGCATCGCCGTCGTCTGTGTATATGACGTCTGGATCCTCCTTCTTGAGGATCCTCTGCATCTCCCTGAGGATGTCCTCCTCATCTCCGTCGATCGAGTGTTCGCTCACATTCGCGGAGAGGAGCCTGTCATCGTACGTCGGGATGCCCTTGCTCGCGTCCGTCGATATGCTGAGGACCGTGCTGGTCAGAGGCGGGGGCTCGTAGTCGATCTCGTAAGGGTCCTCCAGCATCCTCGGTTTCGGCCTGAACTCGAGCAGCCCCATCGGAAACAGGTCCTTCTCGACCAGGTACCGTTGGCTGAAGCGCAGGTCGACGTTGAACAGGGCGTAGTCTTTGTACCTGCCTCGGTTGTCGATCGTGTGCGCGACGTCCTCGACCTTGTCGTAGTCCCGGATGTCGACCTGAAGCACCTCGCGCTCCTTCTCCCCGAGCCATGTGCGCTTCATCACGCGCCCGACGGACCCCACCGAGTCGAGTATGGGGAGCGCCTTCTCGAGATCGTTCAGATTGTCCTCGGAGGCATGTACGAACATGCTGGGGACGAAGGATCTGTCCACCAGCTTCTGCGGGCCTCTCCGCGTTCGGACCCAGTACACCATCGAGTTA
>MGVW01000001.1:31615-31741 GCA_001800675.1 Euryarchaeota archaeon RBG_13_57_23
CCTGTCGCCGCTCCTCAGAGCCCTCCTGAAATAGTTCCACTCCTGGGCCATGGACTCAAGTGCCAATCGGTATGTAGCCACTGTTCTTCCCGTCGGGGTCCCCCCTGAACTCGTCAAGCGTGAGCT
>MGVW01000002.1 GCA_001800675.1 Euryarchaeota archaeon RBG_13_57_23
GGTACAGAGAGCGCTTTGCGAACGAATGGCTGACCACGCGCTCGTTCGTGAGCTTCTTGTAATCCTCAGCGCTGGTCTCCTTGCCGTTCGAGATGAGGATCGTGTCGCCGGCGAAGCCGTACTCCTTCTTCGGAGCGTTGACCGACATGAACAGCGACTCCGTCTCGGAGTATGTCGGGTACTCCAGGGAGCCGAACAACTCGATGACCCTTATAGCGTCAGGGATCAGCTCATGCGACTTCACCTTGATCTCCTCAAGGGCCTTCCTGCTCGGGTACTTCCCGAATCCGCCCACTACCGGGTTCTCGCCATGGACTATCCTGCCGCTGGTGACGGCCATGACGTGGTTCCCGAACTTCTTGAGGCGCAGGGCGCGTTTGACATCGTCCGCGTAGTCGTTCAACATAGCAACGGCGGACGGGTATCCGAGGAAGTCCGGCAGAGCCAGCAGCATCGTGTGCAGTGAGTTGCTCTCGACGTTCTCCCCGAGCATCATCAGGTCTCTCGTCAGCTGGGTCTTCTCGGACGGCTTGATCGCGAGCGCCTTCTCGAGGCCCCTTATGGCTGCGTACCTGTGCGAGAGGGTGCATATGGCGCATATCCTCGGGATGACATTGAGGTCATCTTCAGGCCTCATGCCCTTCACGAGCTGCTCGATGAGCCTCGGCCCCTCGTGTATGTCCAAGGTGACGCTCTTGACCTTCTTGCCGTCGAGCGTGACCGTGATGCCACCGTGGCCCTCGACCCTTGCGAGGTTCTCGATGCTTAGCTCCCTCATGCCTTCGCCCCCTTCTTCTCGATGTCCTTTACCAGCTCGGCCAGTTTCGCCCCTCCGAACTTCCGGAGCTTCTTCATGATCTCGTCGGGGTCGTAGCCCTTCTCCTTCAGGAGCTGGTACTCAGATGATACATTGAGGTCGTCCGTCGGTCCCCAGCAGCCTACGCACGGCAGCCCGAGGGTCGGGCAGATGGCTCCGCAGCCGGCCTTCGTCAGAGGGCCTCCGCAGAACTTGCCAGCGTAGAGTATGCACGGGTTCTCCTTCCACCTGCACTCGTTGCAGACTGGGAACTGGTACAGATATGGGTGCTTCCCCGCCACGAGCTTCGAGACCGCGCTGAGGAACTCAGTCTTGTCGATGGGACAGCCCGGGATGTACATGTCGACCTTGACCACGGCATCCAGAGGCTTGGCCTCGTTGGCCTTCGCCACAGTGATCTTGGCGTTGCCGTAGACCTTCTTGAACCGCTCCTCCCACTTGCCGTCGCCGACCATCATCGCCTGGGGTCCGCCGACGCATGCGCAGCCGCCTATGGCTATCAGTACCTTGGAGCGTGCCCGGATGTCTATCAGCTTTTTCTCCTGGTGGTCCGTGGAGATAGACCCCTCGACGAACGCGACGTCCAGCTCGCCCTCGTGGTTGTCGCTCTTGGCCATCAGGAACGAGCGTATCTCGGTGGCCCCGAACAGGTCGACCAGCTGGTCCTCGCAGTTCAGTATCATGAGCTGGTCGCCCGCGCAGCCCGTGAATCCGTAGATGCCGACTTTAGGCGACTGTTTTGTCACTTACACCCCTCCCTATGATCTCCTTCATGTGGAGAACGTCCCAGTACGAGAACACCGGGCCGTCGATACAAGTATACAGATATTCTATAGCGCAGTGCCCGCACTTGCCGACACCGCATTTCATGCGCCTCTCGAGCGTCATCAGGATCTGGTGCTTGGGTATGCCCAGCTTGACCATGTGAGGCATCACGAACCTGTACATCGCGGGCGGGCCGCACACGATCCCGAAGGTGTTCTTGCCGTCCACGGGCCCGAGGTCCTTGAACAGCTCGGTTACGACCCCTACCTTGTACGGCCACTTGCCAGTGTCGTCCTTGTCCACAGCCAGCAGGCAGTTGAGGTCCTCCCTGTCCTTGAGCTGTACAAACTCCTCCCTGAACAGCATCTCGCCGGGTAGCCTCGCCCCGTGCAAGTATGTCAGTTTGCCGAACTGGTCCCTGTTATCGAGCACATACAGCAGGAGCGACCTCAGAGGCGCTGCTCCCAGGCCTCCCGCAACTATGAGTATGTCCTTCCCTAGCATCTTGTCGATCGGGAAGCCGTTCCCGTACGGCCCGCGGATGCCGACCGTCTCGTTCTCCTTGATCCCGTGCAGGGATGAGGTGAGCGTCCCGACGTTCCTGATGCAGAGCTCGACCATTCCCGGGCGGGAAGGGGTGGAGCTCAGGCAGAAGGGCGCCTCGCCCTCTCCCATCAGAGACATCATAATGAACTGCCCGGGCTTGTAGTCGAACTTCAGAGCCTCCTCGACATCGACCGGACGGGCCTGGTAGAAGTTCACATCGTTCGTGAGAGGGTACCTTCGCACGATCCTGAATATCTCAGGCGTGAAAGGGTTATCCCGGACCTCCCTGTCCTCCAAGACTACGCACATCTTCTTCACTTGCCCACCTCCTGCTCCTTCAGCGCTTGAGACACAGTCACGACATTGATGTCCACGGGACATGTCGCGACGCATCTGCCGCAGCCGACACAGGCGGGCTTGCCGAACTCGCCGATGTACGCCTGCAGCTTGTGAGTGTACCAGAGCCTCAGCCTGTCGGCCCTCTTGTCCCTGAAGTTGTGCCCTCCGGCGACGAGTGAGTATTCCCTGAACATGCAGCTGTCCCAGAATCGCTCCCTGGTCCCTTCGATCGAGCCCAGTTCCACCTCGTCCACGACGTTGTAGCAGTTGCAGGTGGGACAGACCATGCTGCACTGCCCGCAGGAGAGACACTTCTCTGCCAGCTTGTCCCAGACAGGGCTGCTGTACCCCAGCTCGAAGATGTCGGGCATGCCCGTGAAGTCCAGGTTCGTCTTGTACTGCGTGTTCTTCCATTTCCTGTACTCGGTGTAGTTGAGGATGTCGTTCTTGTCCAGTGCGCGGCTGAATAGCTCTGGCTTCAGCCTTATCAGGTCGTGGCCCTTGGTCGACCCTACCCAGACGAGATATGACATCTTGAGATCAGTGAAGAACAGGTCGAAGCCCTCTGCGATGAAGTCGGTGCCGGTCGCAGTGCACATGCACTTGTCGTCGGGAATGCAGCTGTGCCCGAGCAACAGCGTCTTCTCGCGCCTCTCCCGGTAGTATGGGTCGTTGTAGGTCTCGAGGAACAGCTTGTCCATGATCACCACACCGTGTATGTCGCACGGGTGTATCCCGAAAAGGATCCTCTTCGGTACGTCGCCAGTCCTCTCGACGTATCCGTTCTCGTCGAAGTCGAACATCGTGAACCTCGGCGGGTAGAGGAACTTCTTCGGCGGTATGATCGTCCTGGTCGCCTTCAGGTCCATCTGCGAGAGCGAGTCGACCTTGGAAAACGATACCTTGCCATCCTTCTTCGTCGGACCCCACAACTCTCCCCATTCCTTGACAGCGTCGAGGAAGGTGGAGAGGTCCTCCTTCTTCATCTTCAGAATCATCATGCTATCTCTTCCCTCGTTAGAGCATCACCGTGTATCCTCGCGGGCTCGGTTCAGAACAAGGCCAGGACCCGCGGATGATCCCACGCTCCAGCGTATTATCCCGAGGTATAAAAACATTCGGAACACTGATTGAGAAGATGTTGCTCGCGGACGCCATTTCTTCGATTTTCCTTAGACGGACGTGCGTGCCGATTCTACGAAATTTCGAAAGGACGGTCCGTATTGCGAATTCCATAGGTCTTCTTCGCTGGTCAAGCAGGGGCTTCCATCGCATTGCGGGTTCGCCGCCAATATTGCAATTAACCTCATATATGTCATAGGGCAATGACATTGGCGTCATCTCAGTCTAAAACTGGATGAGGGAAGGGATGCAAGAGATGTTATTCGGACGAAAGAGTATGATAGCCCTGATGTTGGCCAGCACGCTGGTCGCATCGCTATTCGCGATGGTCTCTGTGGCGCCAGTTGCAAGTGCGGACCCATACGAGACTCAAACTGTTCTCACGCCACTTGGCGCGGCGCGTTACTCCGTGGCCTCTGGCTACTATGATGGCAAGTTGCTGATCGCTGGTGGACTCCAGGCGGGATGGCCGCCAGTGAATACTCTGATGATGTATGACGTTGAGACGGAGGAGACGACCTACGGACCTACGATGACCTATGGATGCGAAGCACCCTACAACGCACAGGCGGCGGACGGAAAGCTATACGTGATAGGCGGCTTCGGCACCATGACAATCCTGGACACTGTTCAAGTTTACGACCCTGTCGCCGATGCATGGACCGTCACGGCCAACAGCGCCCCCGAACAGATGGCGTGGGGAGCAGCTGCGGTCGGTGCTGATGGAATGGTGTACTGCTTCGGTGGCACCCCGTACATGAACTCCACCTTCAGATACAACCCAGCAACAGATTCCTGGACATACATGACAGACCTGCCCATCCCGGTGAGAGGCGCGGTCGCGGTCACCTACAGCTCCACGGCGATATATGTGATCGGAGGGGCAGATGGCACGCTCACCCCGGTGGACGCGGTCCAGGTTTACAATCCCGTGACGGATACCTGGAGCTCAGCATCTTCGTTGGCCCACTCGACGGTTCATGCGGCCGCCGCGCTGGCCAAGAACAACCACATCTACGTGTTCGGCGGCACTGACGGCGCATTCACCGATGGTCCTGCCTACTCCGACGTGCAGAGGTACGATCCTGTTGATGACGAGTGGGAGATTGTCGGAGTCGCATTGTCCGATGCTAGAGGCGGATATCCAGCACTCGCGATCGATTCCATCGGAAGGGTCGTTGTCGCTGGTGGTTACAACGGTGTAGTGTCAACGTCCTCTGTCGACCTCTTCGCGATGACGGATGTTCCGGAGTTCGACAATCTAGAGATCGTGTCCCCCGCGGACGGCAGCGTCGTGAGCGGAGTGGTCTCGGTTGAAGCCAAGATATTGAACAGTTGGTTCCTGTGGTTCACGATGGCCGACTTCTATGTCGACGGCGTGTGGCAAGAAGGCGGCGCTAGCGGCTGGCAATGGACCTTCTTCTGGGACACCACTGGGCTTTTGGACCAGTCCGTGCACACCCTGAGGGTAAGGGCCTACGCCTCGGACGGAACTATCAAGGAAGACAGAGCGACGGTGACGGTCTCTGCTCAGTCGGTGGCAGAGAAGGTGGCCGCGATGGAGCAACAGCTGGCCGACGTCCAGGCGCAACTGGTGGATCTGCAGAGTCAGCTCGCGGTCCACGACGCGAACCTGACCGCGCTCAGCGCCCAGGTCGCCATCCTGCAGGCACAGCTCGCTGGACTGGGGGCGGCGCTCGCTCAAATGGGGGCTGGGCTCGCTACGATGGGGGCCGAGCAGACCGCAGCGATGGCCGCGCTGAATGTCACGCTGGCCGATCTGCAGACTCAGCTCGACGCCTTCCAGGTGCAGATCGACCGGATCGAGAGCAAGGCCGACGACGGCGGGACGTTAGGCATGATAACGCTGATCCTCGTGGTCGTGATCATCGTGCTCTTGGCCGTGCTGTTACTGATGGGCCGGAAGGAGACTGTGGACCACTATGAGGACCATCACGATCACGTTCATGATGACCATGTTGAGGCCGATCATGATCATGTTCATGATGACCATCATGAGGACCACAACTAGGACCGGCGAGACGGAGCAAAACCCTTTCTGAAATCCTTTTCCTTCTCATCATTTTCAAAATATGAGCGCAGCGCGTTCGCTGTTCATGTGATTTGAATAAAAATAAGGCGATGGTCGTTCGATGACAGGAACGCAGTCTTAGGTGCTTGGAACCCTACCATGGTTTGGTGGAGGGGTAGTGCCCCTCCGTTGATGCGTAGGAGGTGATCCATCTGCAGGTTCCCCTACAGATACCTTGTTACGACTTAACCCCCCTTGCTGAACCCAAGTTCTAGTGTCCCAATCAGAGACAACATCACTTGGACCCAACTCGGATGG
>MGVW01000003.1:0-2749 GCA_001800675.1 Euryarchaeota archaeon RBG_13_57_23
CCGGCCGCAACACCATTCATGCTAATCAAGGTGTGGCCGTACAGGTCCGGCCGCAACACCATTCATGCTAATCAAGGTGTGGCCGTACAGGTAGGTTTGCGTTCCCGAGCATAACTAGAAATACGATGTTTTTTCCTTTTCCATCGGGGGAGCAAGGCCTTGGGAAGAGCAGTCACGCCGATGATGGAGCAGTACTTCCGCATCAAGGAGAGCTACAAGGACTGCATCCTTCTCTATCGAATGGGCGACTTCTACGAGATGTTCGGAGAGGACGCCATCATCGGGTCGAAGGAGCTCGAGATAACTCTCACGTCTCGAGAGCGTGGCAAGAAGGAGCGCATCCCGCTATGCGGGGTTCCGTGGCACGCCCTCGACTCATATCTTCCTAAGTTGGTCAGCAAAGGATACAAGGTGGCCATCGCCGAGCAGATCGAGGACCCTCGCACCGCCAAAGGCCTTGTGGAGAGGGACGTGGTCAGGATCGTCACTCCGGGGACAATCCTTGAGAGTACGGTCCTCGAGAGCAAGGCGAACAACTATCTCATGTCCATTGCCGAGGGGGAGCACGCGTTCGGTCTGTCGTTCGTCGACATCTCGACTGGAGAATTCGTCGTGACGGAGGTCGGAGGAGAAGATGCGGACCTGAAGGTCCTCGCGGAGTTCGCCCAGAGAGCCCCCAAGGAGGTTCTTCACGCGCGCGCGTTCAACAACAGGAAGCTGATGGATGAATTCTCCTACTCGGGCGCAGCGATGACTCCGTTGGACGATCTTGCATTTCTGAGAGAGGCCTCAGAGTCTCTGATCAGGAGGCATTTCAAGGTGCAGACTTTGGACGGGTTTGGGTTCGCTGATCGCCCTCTTGCGATAGGCAGTGCGGGCGCAATCCTGAGGTACCTTGAGACTACTCAGAAGAGAGAGCTCGGCTTCCTGTCGCCCCCGAGGTTCTCCTCGGTTTCCGACAAGCTAGTTCTTGATCAGACGACTCTCAGAAACCTTGAGGTCATGAGGAATGTCAGGGACGGGGGCACTGAGAACACGCTCTCGTCTATCCTAGATCGCACGCACACGCCCATGGGCGCGCGCATGCTAAAGAAATGGCTTACCGAGCCTCTGATGGACAGGGATACGATCAACGGTCGGCTCGACGCCGTCGAAGAGCTTGTCTCCAAGACGGTCGCGCGGAGCGACATCGGAGGCGCACTTCGGCAGGTCAGAGACCTCGAGCGGCTCATCGCGCGCGTTGTCTACGGAAGCGCGAACGCGCGAGACATCATCTCAATCAGATCGTGCCTCGACGCGCTGCCGGAATTGAAGGCCGCCTCGGAAGACCTGAGTTCGAGGTTGCTCGCAGTTTTGTCCGCGGAACTCCACGATACGAGTGCCCTTGCGGCGATGATCGGCAGAGCATTGGTCGACGATCCTCCGGTATCGCTGAAGGAAGGCGGTTTGGTCAGAGATGGATTCGATGCCGCCTTGGACGACCTCAGGCGCTCTTTCAGGGAGGGAGAGTCGTGGATCGCCGGCCTCGAGGAATCCGAGAGAAAGCGCACAGGAATCAAGAACCTGAGAATGGGATTCAACAGCGTATTCGGATACTACATCGAAGTCTCCAAATCGTTCATCAAGCACGTGCCTCCAGAGTACGAGAGGAAGCAGACGATCGCCAACGGCGAGCGATTCATCACTCCCGAGCTCAAGGAGAAGGAAAGGCTCATCCTGACCGCCCAGGAGCGGTCAAACAACCTCGAGTACGAAGCATTCCTGAAAGTGCGGGACGAGGTCGCGAGGCACGCGGAGGACATAAGGGGCATTGCGCACGCGATTGCAGCGTTGGACGTGCTCAACTCCTTCGCCGATGTCGCAGTCGCCTATCGCTACAACCGCCCTGAGGTCAACGATTCTGATACCTTGATCATCAAGGACGGCAGGCACCCAGTTGTGGAGCGTGCTCTTCGCGGGGGTTTCGTCCCGAACGACACGTACCTCGACACGAACCTGAACCGGCTGGTCATCTTGACGGGTCCGAACATGGCGGGGAAATCCACGTACCTCAGGCAGATTGCTGACATCGTCATCATGGCGCAGGTGGGATCCTTCGTTCCCGCGTCTGAGGCGAAGATAGGTCTCGTGGACAGGATATTCACAAGGGTGGGGGCTTTTGATGATTTGTCTAGAGGCCAATCCACATTCATGGTGGAGATGACCGAGCTCGCCAATATACTAAACAGCGCGACAAAGAGGAGCTTGATCCTCCTGGACGAGGTCGGGCGCGGCACGAGCACGTTCGACGGCCTGGCTATCGCGTGGGCGGTATCAGAGTACCTCTATGACCACTCAAAGGTGGGGGCAAAATCCCTCTTCGCCACGCACTATCACCAGCTGACGGAGCTTTCGGAATCGCTCGAAGGCGTGAAGAACTACGCGATGGCCGTCAAGGAGGAGGGTTCGGAGGTAGTCTTCCTCCGAAAGGTCGTTTCCGGGAAAGCGAACAAGAGCTACGGAATTCAGGTCGCTAGGCTCGCGGGAGTTCCCCACGAGGTCATAGACAGGGCAGAGCAGGTCCTATCGAGGATAGAGGAGGAGAACGTCCTCGAGGTCAAGGCAGGGAAGAAGACCCACAGACAGGCTCTGCTTCTGACGCCGGAGAAGGAGGCGGGCATCGAGGAGGAGCTGAGGAAGCTGAACGTCGCCAAGATGACTCCGATGGAGGCATATCTCAAGCTGAACGAGCTCAAGAAGAAGCTGGGTG
>MGVW01000003.1:2911-18299 GCA_001800675.1 Euryarchaeota archaeon RBG_13_57_23
CGACCTGGGATATCCTTCTCCTTCCGCTCGGATGGCAAGACAGAAGTCGTCCATGTCGCCGCCGAGGGGATGAAGGGTTCGTTGGCGATTGCATTCGGTCCGAAGATATCGGAGAACATGTTGTTCGGGTCGGCCGAATCCTCGGGTGTGAGAGTTGAGGTCTTCCTCGGAAGGCTCGAGCACAACCGCGCTTCGCAGTCGGACCTCAGGCTTTTCGTCAATGATCGGCCAGTGCGCGCTCCCAAGCTCGTGTCTGCAATCGTCGGAGCTTACGGTTCGAAGCTCATGAAGGATAGGTATCCGATCGGAGCGGTCCGAGTCTTGATAGATGGAACCTCCGTGGATATCAACGTTCATCCGGCCAAGCGCGAGGTGCGATTCGAGGACGAGTCTGCAGTCATGGATGTTGTGAAGAACGCTGTAGAGGCCGCCTTGAAGGAGCCGGACCTCACCTACAAGTACGATCTCACCAAGTTTGCAGAGTCGTTCGGCCCTCCAAAGGAAATGCCCGATCTGGAAGTGGCCAAAGTGCATCAGGCCACGCTCCGGACTCCTGCCGCGAAGGAGACCGGACGTGAGGATTCCGTGATAGTTCCTCTCGCTCAGGTCATGAACACATACATCCTCGCCGAGAGCGCAGGCAGCCTTCTGCTCATCGACCAGCATGCGGCCTCCGAGCGGATCGTTTACGAGCAGATACTGAAGGGGATCGAGACGGGCAAGGAGATTTCTCAGACTCTTCTTACGCCCCTGGTCGTGCGACTCACGACAGCTGAGACCAGGGTGCTAGAGGAGAACAGGCCGACGCTCGAGAAGTCGGGATTCAGGATAGAACCTTTCGGGAAGGATGCGCATGCGTTGAGATCGATACCAACTGTCCTCGGTGTTGCCCAGGGGGAGTCCGCTCTGAGGAACATCCTGGCGGACCTGGCGCGCATGGCCCCCTCCAAGAAAGTCGGCCTCGAAGTCATATGGCGAGTCGCGTGCCACACGGCCGTCAGGGCCGGAGAATCGCTCTCGAGCGGACAGATGCGGACTCTCGTGGCCGACCTCGTGCGCACGGAGAGCCCGTACACGTGCGAGCACGGAAGACCTACGATGGTTGTGCTCTCGACTGGAGACCTGGAGAAGCTGTTCAAGAGAAGGGTGTGACAGGGTCACGCATGTGGGAATATCTGCTTCCCGTCAGGAAGCAGAATGCCGTACTTCTCCGCGACCGCTCCAACCCTTGTCGCCACTTCTTTCGACAGGAGCGGAGGCTTGTGCTCAGACAGGATCTGCTTTGTCTTCTTCTTCGCGTGTTCTATCAGCTCGTCCTTCGCGTAATTGGGTTCGCCTGGGGAGTGGTAGCTTGTCACCTGGGGTATCATCAGGCACTTTCTCATGTGCTTCAGCGTGTGCGGGTCGGACAAGAACACGCCACCTGGTCCTTGGCGTTTGATCGCGTCGAAGCCTAGAGTCGCTTCGTCCACCGTCACTCCGGCCCTCAACCGTTTCAACCATCTCCATAGCTCGCAGTCCATCACAAGCTTCTCGGGAGACACCATCGCGTCCCTGTCGAGCCCGCCGAGACCAACGAGTAGGTCGGAACCCGCCAATATCGCGGCCATGGTGCTCATTGCGGACTGATAACCTGCCTCAGCTGACAGTGAGCGTGCAGAGGTCCCCGGTCCTCCCGCGCATGAGGGGAGTCCGTAGTGCTTGGCCATCTCGACGGCCGCCGTGTCCATCAGCACTCCCTCGGGTGTGCCGCAAACGAAGAATCCGGACTTGAGGTCCGAGACGCCGGAAAACGAAGAGTAGATCGATGGAGCGCCTGGGCTCGCAATCTGGCACATCGTGAGGCCGCAGAGGTTCTCCGCGTTGATGATTGCCAAAGTGCCAGCCACGGTCACCGGAGAGACAGACCCGGCAATGCCCATCGTCAGGTGTACCAGCGGCACACCCGCACGAGAAAGAACAACCAGCGCCTCAGCTTCGCCCTGGTCGTACCTGAGGGGCGAGATGGGAGTGCACACATCCGAGAAGATCGGGCGCTTCTTGAGATCCTCTTCCGAGCCCAGGACTGCAGAGGCGACTTCGATCTGGAACCTCGCCTCCTCCGCCGAGGTCGCCCCGTGTTGTACGTGCTTTGAGCAGTAGGCCATGGTAACCAGGAATTCGTAGAGAGATGACTTGCTTGAGGGCATGTCCGTGGCGACGACAGGTGGCCAGACGTAGTCGACCTCGGGGAGCGCGTCACAGAGGATCGCAAAATCTATGCAATCCCTGAGGACGGAACGCCTCTTTTGACCCTTGGAGACGTCGAAGACCGCCGGGGGCTGTCCGTCCGGCGAGATGAGCTGCACGCCCTGCTCGGGGATGGTATAGTCCCTGCCCCCCCTCGAGCATATCCTCACCTTCTTGGGCGCGGACTTGAGCGCACCCGTAACGAGGCCTTCGTCCAGGTAGATGATTCCTCTCTTCTTGTCCACCCGCGCCCCTCCCTTTTCGAGGACGTCACGGACAGATGGGCTGTCCACTTTGACGCCCACCTCGGAGAGTATCTTCAGAGAAGTCTGGTGAACCTGCTCGATCTCGTCCTTGGATAACACCTGCATGCATGACCTTGCCATCTTCCATCACCCCGGGAGAACCGTTCCGAAAATCGGGAAGGCGCTCTGGTAGATTATTCTATTGTTGCTCCTTAAGCCAGTTATTCCACCTGCCTAGTGGGAAAGTATTAATTCACCTGTCAGGTCTCTGGCATTCCAACAGAGGATGAGCAGATGGGCCTCAACATGGCAATAACTGAGCTTGATTCGGATAAAGCGCTCTGCAAGGGCAAGAAGCTCTCTACCGTAAAGGTCTTCTTGGAAGACCCCTCGAGATGGGAGAAACATGTCGAGGTCGACCGGATTGTCGACCTCAAGAAAGCTACCGAGAACCTCGGTCAAGAGAAGATCGATGCGTTCCTGAAGAAGTCGAGGCTCAAGGTGGAGGGGGACGAGCTCTTCCTGGAGAAGGTCAAGGACGAGTCTGACAGGAAGATGTTTCAGCCATTCGTGAA
Organism: Euryarchaeota archaeon RBG_13_57_23; assembly: GCA_001800675.1. Lineage (GTDB taxonomy): Archaea > Thermoplasmatota > Thermoplasmata > UBA10834 > UBA10834 > COMBO-56-21. The sequence continues at coordinate 5,961 of MGVW01000003.1, forward strand.
AGAGGTCAAGACTAAGTGGATTCTAGTCGAGAAGGTCCCCTCAGCTGAGAGAAAGGACCTGGTCTCCGCCGCGAAGAAGGAGAACACTGTGACCGAGTGGGACATGCTGGAGTTCGAGGAGATGTATGCTACATGCGCGAAATGCGGCATGTCGTGGGACAACAAGAAGGGCTGCGTGGGCAACTTCGGTCCCTCGGGGTCGCCCGTGCCGGAGCTTGCGAAGAAATACGGCCTTAAGCTCCTCGCGGGGGTCAACGAGCTGGCGGAGTCCAAGAAGATCATGTCCCGGAACGACGCTGACGAATTGCTCAGAGAGGTCAAGGTGCTCAGGGAGAAGTCCCCCGCGGAAGGCAAGATGATCGTCCGCAGGATTGAGGGCACCCTGAACCGTCTGGAATCGATGGCGAACTGCGCAAAGGATTTCAAGGTGGGATTCTACTTCTTCTGAGCTAGGTGTGCTGAGCGACTTGGAAGGAGTGTCCGAGGGCCGCCCGATTTCGAAAGTGGACATCATACGCATCAAGTCTCCCGAGGGAGCCTTGTCGCTCGAAATCGTACCGCTCAGAGAGGGCGTCGCGAGGGCATTCATCAGGCATTCTCCTAGAAACCTCAGGCTCTCATCAGAATCGGCGAGACAGCTGGACGAGCTGCTCAGGTCAAGAGCTTGTTCAAAGGTGCTGGTCCAGGACACGAAGAAGGGCGTCATCAGGAGTTCGCTCGGGCAGTACGGATGGAGGATAGAGCCTGCAATCAAGGCCAAACCGATGAGACGATGTTCCGCCGTGACCACGTATGACCTGCCCACCGACGAAAACCTCATGGACTCGGACGGGCGCAGGCCCGATATCTCCAACACTTCTCAGATGAGAGGGATCAGTGTCGATCTCGGGGACAGGAAGGCCTGGGCGTTCTTCACGGAGGAAGGCGATGCCGCCCGGCTGATATCCGAGAAGGAGCGTAGGCAGGGGTTGCTCGTCGCCAACTCGACGGATGACATGTTCGATGCTGCGGAATGCCTCGTGCAGTATCTTGCGGCGATGAAGAAGCCCTGGGCGATCTTCTCGACCGATATCGGCCGGTTCATCCGGAAATACGACCCCATCACTTGGTGGCGGCTCACCCTCGACAGGATCACGCCGTATCAGCACTCGGCGCAGCCGCTATCCATTAGGAACAAGGGTATGGCTTTGCGTCTCTTCTCGGAGTACTACGACGAGTCCATGATTCAGGCTAGGTTGAGGCTGAGAAGGTACAGGGATGACAGGTCATATTCGATATACTTGGTCGATGGCGGCTTCGTGATATCGAGACTCGAAAGCGAGGTGGGCGTCATATTCGACATATATGTGACACCCGCGAGCCAAGGCCAGGGACTCGGGGAGGAGCTCATGAGATGTGGCCTCACCGCGCTGGCTGGCAGAGCGACTTCCTGCTACCTGAACACGAGCTACCCTCGCGCGAAGGAGATGTATGAGAAGTTCGGGTTCAAGACAGCGTACACGCAGCTCGGCATCCGGCTCGACGAGCTCGCATTGACCCCAGCGATGATAAAACAGCCAAGGTAATATATCCTGAACTCAATCACTCGCCCAGCCCGCGATTGAGCTGCGAGGGGGTTGCTGGTTGATTTCGAGGGAGAAGATCTTCGAGGTCGTCGAGCGGTACGATCTCGACAAGGCAAAGATAGGGATGGTCGCATCGCACTCAGCCCTGGACGTCTGTGATGGTGCCGTTGAGGAGGGGTTCCGGACCGTAGGCATCTGTCAGGAGGGCCGCGAGAAGACATACGCGAAGTACTTCAAGTGCCAGAGAGACTCGAATGGCAAGGCGGTCAGAGGTGTCGTTGACGAGTGCTGGACCCTGAAGAAGTTCAAAGAGATGATGGACCCGAAGTTCCAGCAGAGGCTGACCAAAGACAACGTGCTGTTTGTTCCGAACAGATCATTCACTTCATACGTCGACCTCACAGAGATTGAGAACCACTTTGCAGTCCCCTTGGTCGGCTCTCGGGCGTTGCTCAGAAGCGAGGAGCGGGGCGAGGAGAAGGACTACTATTGGATCCTGGACAAGGCGGGCCTTCCGTTCCCCAAGAGGATCGAGGACCCGAGCGACATAGACAGGCTTGTGATCGTGAAGCTGCACCACAAGGTCAAGAAGCTGGAGAGGGGGTTCTTCACGGCGGCCTCCTACAAGGAGTACAGGGAGAAGTCGCGTGAGCTGATATTCCACAACGTCATCACAGAGAGCGACCTCTCGCAGGCGAGAATAGAAGAGTACGTCGTCGGGCCCGTTTTCAACCTGGACTTCTTCTACTCGCCTCTCGAGAACACGATGGACAGGATCGAGCTCCTGGGAGTGGACTGGCGGTTTGAGACTTCATTGGACGGACACGTGCGCCTGCCCGCGCCTCAGCAGATGACCTTGGTCGGGGCGCAGGCGACGCCCGAGTACACGGTCTGCGGGCACAACTCGGCGACCATGCGCGAGTCGTTGATCGAGGGCGCGTTCGATCTAGCGGAGAAGTACGTGAAGGCCACGCAAGAGAACTATGCCCCTGGAATCATAGGGCCGTTCTGCCTCCAGACATGCGTCGACAAGGACCTGAAGTTCTACATCTACGATGTGGCCCCGAGAGTGGGCGGGGGCACGAACGTGCACATGTGGGTAGGGCACCCGTATGGAAACACCACATGGCGTACAAACATGAGCACCGGGAGACGGCTGGCGATGGAGGTCCGGAGGGCGATCGAGACGGACCAGTTGAAGAAGATCGTGACGTGACCGTCGGCGCTCATCCTGAAACCCGCGACCATCTGGCTATCTGGCAACCCTGTCGGACACATAGCTAAAGCTTATGGTTCTGGTACATTGGCGGGTGGTGACCGTCAGGTCACTGCCTGAACGCACCTCGTTCCATTCGGCTCCGACCGTGCGCCCCTTGCGGAGTCGTATAGGGTCATCATCACGTCATGCTGGAACGCGCCGGGGTCGAACCGTAGACCCCCTGCCACCTCCAATCCCTTGGAGATGGCTGTCTGCAGCAGGTTGATGCTCGCGTTGATGTGCCTGTCCAGCCGCCATCCGCACTCGCATTCGAAAAGGGTGCCCATTCGGGAATCAGGTATCCTCCCACATATCGGGCACTTCTTGCTGCTGTATCTGGGATCCACCTTGACAAGGGGGATCCCTCTCCACTGTGCCTTGTACTCGATGAAATGGTGTTGCTTTCGTCGAGGCCATATCGTCAGGCGCCGATTGAGTTGTTTGTTTCGTGTGAACTTCATCCCCTTGAGGTCCTCAAGAACGATAGCGGATCTATTCTGCTCAGCGAACCTGAGGACTGAGTTGGCCACCTGGTGCATTCTGTAGTCGACCCGGTGATGCTCGCGCCGCCCCTCCCTTCTGCACAGAGTTCGCGAAGTCCTTCTGTCGTGCGCCTTCTTCTTCTGAAGTCTTCTGCGCCTGTCATGGTGGCGCTGCTGGATGACGGCCAAGTCGGGGTAAACCGCCCTCACGACTCGAGTGTCGTTTCCTTGGAGGCATACCCCGTCGAGACTGCCCTCGTTGGTATCGAGCGAGATGATCGAATCGGGGGCATATGGCTTGGGAGTCTCCTTCCTGAAGGCGACTATGACCCGGTCCGGGAGGACGGTCAGCGACCCCAGCGATAGGGTCGCGTCATCGAGGTACTTGCGATGGTACTGACTGACGACAAGCTTCAGCTTCACATGGCAGCCGGCCCTGATAGGGAGATCTATGAATCCCAGAGTCCCTGTCGAGCTTGTACGCTTGGTTCTCTGCCTTCATCATAAGGCGCTTGACGTATGGGATTCGTGGTTCGGCGTTAAACCTAGTCCGCCTTCGGTGAATCTTGATGACACTGGCGGCTACCTCGAAGACCGACACCAGATGCTGTGAGTACATACCCGGGTGTCTGCAACGGAAATCCTTGTACGCCAGCTTGGCGAGGGCATTCCTGGATGTCACCCGCGCCTGAAGACCGACCCTTACCGCGTTGTTGACAGCCAATCTGAAATCTTCAATGAGGAGTTTTGCCTCCGGGGGAAGGCCCGACTCGAGCCGAAGTACCACTCCTCTGGTCGGCATCCCTCGGACAGCATGTCTGGAAGTAGTACATCGCTTCGACTACATGTGGTGCCAGGTATGGCAGAGAAGTGCTTCAGCACCCTTCACCACCCGCCTTTCTGCGAACCAAAGCTTATAAAGGGGCAATCTATTGGCCGGAATACCTTTTTCCGAAGGGGGTCTTGGTTTCGATTCCCAGGAGAATGAGGGGAATAGCAATGAAGAACGACGCAATGAGCAAGCTATCAGCCGGCCTTCTGGTGCTGGTCATGGCTCTAGCAGCCCTGGTCCTCTTTCCGGTGGGAAACGAGGGTCAGACGACCAGCTCCGCGAACATCTATGTGCCCGTCGTATCGAGCGGGTCACCCGTTCCTGACGCGTGGGTCAACTTGACGGATGTGCACACTGGGGCTGTGATAGTTGCTCAGTACGACACTGACGGCTACTACTACGCGACCAACCCGCCGTCGGGATACTACATGGTCAGCGTCATCCACGCGAACTACCTCGACCAGCGCCAAGCTGCGGAGGTCGCGTTCGACGGAAAGACCAATGTCACGGTGAGTGCTGTGGATTTGACGGCGCTTCCGAGCAAGACCTTCTCGATCGAGGTGACTGTCGTTGACAGCGGAGCTTCGCCTGTCGCGGTGGCTTACATATCTGTATATGACAACACAGCCCGCGAATTCGTGTCACACGCTGCCACCACAACCAACATCTCTGGCAAGGCTACCATCAGCATGTTCAACACGAACCTGATACCTGGCCACACCTTCTACATGGTCGCCAGGAAGCCTCTGTACGAGATGAACGCGACGGCGGTGACCATCACGGCCAGCAACCCCATGACCATGGAACTGGTGCCGTCGAAGAGGATCTCAGGGTTCGTCACTGACGCCAACGGCCCGGCTTCGGACGTTGTTGCCTACATGATTGACAAAGACAACGCCGTACCGTGGGTCAAGAGGGTCATGAGTGTCCAGGGCGCATCATTCGCATTCGATGCCTATGATGGCGACTTCGTGTTGGTGCTGGACGCGGAGGGTGCGGGAGCGGTAACTCAGGAGCGCACGGTCTCTGTAACAGAGAGCCTGGGAACAATCTTGCTGGGCTCACAGACTCAGCGGGTTTCGCAGAACACGATCACTTATGGCTCCGACTTCACGGCGTTCTCGTTCAGCGTAGCTGGTGCCTGGCCGTACGATGTCGCACACCCCGGCCTGATGTACAGCGATATGGGCAACCTGAGGATGCAGGTCGACCTGATTTACGGAGACGGCGACGGATTGCTGGAGGCCACCGAGGTGGATGCGTTCATATTCCAGACCTCTGGATGGGGTCCAGAGTACGTGGCATCCGATGCCCTGCTCATGGTCAATGACACGGTGTACCATAGCAGCAACTTCGTGGGATACCCGTACCAGCTCACGGTTTCGTCAATCGATTCGACTGATTCTGTCCCGTTCGGATACACCTGTGATTACACGGATCTGACCGGTGCGATCGATGTCGACGCTCCTGAGTATAGCGCGGTAGCATACGCGCGGTACGACACCCCAGAGGTGGACAACAAGTACACGATAGTCCTGCCCGGAGGTTACGAGCTGGTCTCCAACAAGACGCAATACACCAAGGTCTTGGGCTACTCGACCATCACCCTCGACCCACCGACTGGATCCGCGACGAGCGAACCCATCGAGCTGGTCTTCCAGGCAAATGAGAAGCCTTCGACGACCGCTCAGGTGACTCCGTCGTCGGGCGTTGCCTATGTGGAGAAGGACGCCAACGGCACGGTCATCAAGTACTTCGTCAGGGTGGCTGCTAACATCACCTTCAGCGCGGCCGGATCGACGGATCCGAACGGTAACCCGCTCCTGTACACATGGGACTTTGCAGACGGATCCTCGCCTGTGACCACGGCGAACGTGACCTATGTCTACAACTATTCGACAGCCTCGGCCATGAGGATGGTCTCCCTGACCGTGACCGACGTGGCGGGCCTGGACAACACGACTGAGATAGAGGTCGTGTGCGACGCCTTGGACCCGATCCCTGTGATCACGGTCAAGGACAAGACCGTCAACATGACGGACTACTCCATCACCGTCAACCAGAGGGAATCCGTGACATTCAACGCGACCGACTCAGTGGACCCAGCTGCTGCTGCGGGCGACACGAATGGTAAGATTGACTGGTTCGAGTTCGACTACGGCGGGGGGAACAAGTCTTCGAGGATCTACTGGAGCGCTGCAGACAAGAGTGTGACGCACTCGTTCGCGGATGCAGGGACTCACAATGTCTGGCTCAACGTGACCGACGTTACCGGGCACCAGGCGAGCAAGATCATCGTCGTCCATGTGAACGACACGACCCAGCCGACCGTTTCGTTCACCGTGAAGAACAACACTGGCGGTTCGACCTTGACAGAGAAGGAGTTGCTGGTGTTCGATGCGAGCGCCACGATCGACAACCTGGACGGGAACACGACCCTCAGGTTCGAGTGGGATTTCGGTGACGGGACATGGTGGAACGGCACGGGCACGGAGTACGTCAATGTGACCCACACGTACGACACGCCGAAGTCGTACACCGTCTCGCTGAATGTCACAGACACCGTGGGCAACTACAAGAAGTCCCCGAAGATCATCCCCGTGGGCCAGGGCTTGAGGCCGAGGTTCACTGTGGACAGGGTCTACTACAGCATGGATGAGAGTGCATTCACGAGCGGCTTGTCAGGAAACTTCACCGAGGATAAGTCCGGCTACATCATGGTCAACATGACGAACGTGGGTAGCCTGTACGCGACTGACGTCCACATTACCTTCTACATCATCAAGGCAGACGGGACGGAGGAGCTCCTCGGCACATCGAGTGAGATGCGGAACGCCACGACCGGTGAAATCACGACCAACGTCTCCGTTGGCGGCAAGGTGCAGATCAGGTTCCCATGGACCTTCGACACGAAGGGCACATACACAATCAAAGTGAATGTGACCGCAGGCGAACAGCTGAACCCGACGATATACACCAGCGCGGACAAGCTGACGGTCAAGGAGGCCGCCTGGAAGCAGTGGGTCCTGTGGGGCGGAGTGATCGCCGTTCTCATACTCGTGCCCCTCCTGATAATCTTCAGGAGCAGGTGGTCGAAGCGCGAGAAGAAGGGCCCGAGGCGCGAGAAGAAGGAGAAGCCCGGATCCAGCGAGGAAGAGCTTTAGGGACTGTCTGAACGCGCAAACCCCAGAAACCTCTTAACTACACTTTTCATTCATTGTCTGCGAGCATTCATGCCGGGACGATGGCGTTTGGTGGACAGCGGTCTGGTTCCGCCTCCAGAATCGGTTGCGCAGGACGAGGCCATACTTGCAGCGCACATAGAAGGACTGGTGCCGGACACGCTTCATTTCTATCGTCGCTCGAAGCCTACTATCTCAGTCGGCTACTTCCAACGGATTTCGGAATCCCTGGACCTGGAAGAGTGCAGGCTAAGGGGCGTGGCCATCGTCAGGCGCAAGTCGGGTGGCAGCTCCATTTACACGGACCAGGGGCAGCTGATATACGCTCTGGCTCTCCATGAGGAGGATGTGTCCAAGGACAGGGCGGAATCCTTCAAGGTGATATGCTCCGCCATTGCCGCCGCGCTGTCGTCCCTCGGCGTGGACGCAAGGTACAGGCCCTTGAACGACATCGAGGTGGCCGGGAAGAAGGTTTCAGGGAACGCGCAGTTGAGGCGCAAGGGGTCCGTGCTCCAGCATGGAACTGTGGTCTTGGAGACCGATCTATCTGAGATGGATGCGGTGCTCAAAACCAAGTTCTCGAAGTCCCGCGGAGTTGCCAAGCCTTCGGATAGAGTGACCTCTCTGTCAGCGCTGCTCGGCGAGAAGGTCTCCGTTGAATCCTTGAAAGAGGCGATCGTGAAGCATTTCGAGGATGCGTTTTCTGTCGTCATCGAGAGAGGGACTCTCACCGAATGGGAACGCAATCGTGTAGCGCACCTGGTGGAGGAACATTACTCCCGAGACGAATGGAATCTCAAGTTCTGAGCTCACATCTCCTCGGGAGCTTCCACACCTAGGCAGTCCAGGGTGTTCCTGAGAGTCCACCTGCTCGCCTCAACTAATGCGAGTCTTGCATCCCTCGCAGGGCCCTCCGCCTTGAGGACTGGGATGTATCTGTAGAACTGGTTGAACTCCGCGGCGAGGTCCTGCGCATAGGTTGCGAGCACGTGCGGTCTCCGGTGGTCAGCGCAGTCGGCTATTATGGATGGGAAGCCCGCAATCAGTTTCGTCAGCCGCTTCTCCTGGTCGCTGGTGAGATGGTGCGCGTCGAATTCCCTGTTCCACGTGCCTGCCTTCGCTAGTATCGAACACGCGCGCGCGTGTGCATATTGTACGAACGGCGCGCTGCTCCCCTCGAAGTTGAGCGCATCCTCCCACTTGAACACTATCTGCTTCTCGGGCTGGATCCGCACGATGTTGTACCTGAGCGCGCCTATGCCTACGACCCTGGCTATCTCGCGTTTGCGCTCTTCGCTCAGGTCCGGCCTGCGCTTGTTGACCTCCTCGTACGCGAGCTCCACGGTTTCATCAACGAGGTCGTCTAAATTCACGACTCGCCCCTTCCTCGTTGACATCCTCCCTTCAGGGAGAGATACGAAGGCGTAGTACACGATCTCCGGCTTCTTGTCGACGCCCATGATTGACAGCGCAGCCGCCAGCTCCTGCATCCCGAGTTTCTGGTCCTCACCAAGGACGTTGATCGCCACGTCGGTTCTGGTGAACTTGTTCATGTGATACGCGAGGTCACGGGTCGTGTAAAGCGATGTCCCGTCAGAGCGCGTGAAGACCCACTTCGTCTCCCTGCCGGATATCCCGAAGCTCTCGAGCTCGAGGTGGAACGCTCCGTCCTCTTCTCTGGCAAACTCTGAAGTCTTAAGCTTCTCGATCACCCTATCGACACTGCCGTCCTGCACGAACCTGGATTCGAATGTGAATCCGTCCAGGGAGATGTTGATCCTGTGCAGGCTCTCCATCAACGCCTTGAGGACCGTTTCGCAGGTCTCCTTCGCGAGCGTGACGGTCTCGCGGTCCCCGTGCTCGAGCTTGTATAGCATCTCGTCGATCTCCTTGACGACCTCGGGCTTCTCCTCAAGCAGTTTGTTCGCCTGTTGATAGAACAGCACATACCTGTAGTCGTCCTTGTCGCGCTCAGGCTTCGTCTCGAGTTCGAGGTGTTTCACGCCCCAGGCCATCACGACCACCTGGCGTCCGACATCGTTCACGTAGAACTCCGTCGTGACGGTGTACCCGGCGAGTCGGAGAATCCTGGCAAGTGTATCCCCGATGAGGGGGTTGCGTGCCCTGCCCACGTGTATCGGCCCGGTCGGGTTCACGCTGGTGTGCTCCAGCAGAACCCTTGTGTTCTTCGGCTCGCCGGAGCCGTATTTGTCCTTCTTCGTCAGGGCGTCCTTGATAGTTGAGTCCGCGAGCTTCTCGAAGCGGACGTGAAAATTGACGTAACCACCGCTTGAGTCGACCTTCTCGATCATACCGAGCGGCTTGATCTTGGCTGCTATGTCCTTCGCTATCGCGTCAGGCGCCTTCCTCAGCTTCTTCGAGAGCGGGAAGCACGGGAATGCCATGTCACCCTTTCCCTCTGGCGGCCTATCTAGAACGATGTCGGCCTCTACCTTGAGGTCTACCAGGACCTCTGAGATTGCCTTTCGTATCTCGTCCGTGAACTCCTGGAACGCGTCCGTCTTCATGCTATCAACTTATCCTAAATCGTAGTATCCCCGCGACACCACCGAAGGCCTTCAGGAGCAGCTGGCCCTCCTCAGACTCCCCGGATACGAACTCGACCTTCGTGTTGTTCTGGTCCGCCAACCTGTGCATCTCCCCGACGAGATCGTCCACTTGGTCCACCTTCATGAGGCTGCTGCACTTCGCGCACTTCACATCCTCAGTGGAGTCCTTTGCGAGCGCCTCCTGCTTGTTCCCGCAGGACGGGCAGGTCAGTTTGAGCTTCACACGCCTCATGTCCTCCGAGACTATCAGCGTGTCGACTGCGCCGATGGTCAGCGCGTTCTTGACCTGGTCCTCTCCGTATATCGACAGGCCCCCGTCCGGCTTCCGGATCTCCTCGAGGAGCCTCTGCATGAGGTCCTTCTCGCGCATGAGGTCGATGTCCTTCAGCGCCTCTCTTGCCTTCTCGACGAGTTCCTTGAGTCCGTACTCATCGGTGTAGCCGGTGTCGAACGTGTCAACTATCTTCTTCTGCAGCTCATAGTGCAGATATTCGCTCTTCACGAAGAACTCCTTGGTCGGGCCTGGACCCCCAACTAGGATCCCTTTGAGGTTCTTCTCCGACAGGAACGACTCGTTGGCGATGTCAGCGATCTTCTTGTAAAACTCGTGGGCGGCCAACTCTATCAATCGCTCGAATCTTCGCGCCGACTGTCCTCCCCGGCCATGCTTGCTGGGGACCATCGATTGGAAATTCTTGATGGGGATTATCCGCTTCCCGTGGAGCATGCCCAGCGTCGCCTCGCTCCTGTCGATGACGATGAGTCCGTAGGAATCCTTCTGCTCCAGCATGCCCTCGATGGGCTCCGTGAAGAAGTTCGAATCGCACCTGTAGATGAATGTGGGGACGGGCTCAGGGGGCTCGAGCACATACTGTACCATGTCCGTCTGATCTGCGCCTATCGACTTGTGCCCGACGAAGAACACGAGCCCGTTCTCGGGCGGCTGCTTGAAGTTCTTCAGGCGGGACAGGATCGACGAGATCGCCCCTTGCACGTTCTTTCTCGTGCTCGAGGACTTGATGTTCGACGATTGCGAGTACTCGCTTCGGAGATAGTTCGCGACATCGGAGATCTGCCGGGACGGGGGAATGTACAGCGATATCAGCTCAGTGCCCCTTCCTGACAGTTTCCGAACTTCCTCGAGACTCCTCCGGAACTCGTACTTCTGGAGGTCTGTTAGCTCGGTCACTAGAACCAGTCCCAAGCCTATTTCTACGGGTTAGAGCGTTCACCATTATATAAGTTGAGCATCATGGAACCCGTAGTACTCTCGCTGGGCGGCTCGGTTCTGGTGGACGAAGAACCGGATATCACGTACATCAGGAAGCTCGCGAAGATACTGATCGGCATCTCCGTCATCAGAAAGCTCTATGTTGTGACTGGCGGAGGTAGAATCGCGAGGTACTACATCCGCGCGGGGCGAGATCTCGGGGCAGACGAGGGTTACCTGGACGAGATGGGTATCGAAGTCACGAGACTGAACGCGCGTCTGTTGATCACCGCGCTTGGCGATCACGCGAATCATTCCCCTCCTCGGAGCTACGACGATGCTGTGCACTCGGGGCGGCTCCATTCGATTGTAGTGATGGGAGGCGTGAGCCCGGGCATAACCACGGATGCGGTCTCCGCACTGCTGGCCGAGAGGGTCAGGGCATCCATTCTGGTGAACGCAACATCTGTGGACGGCGCCTACACGGCAGACCCGAAGAAGGATCCGAACGCGAAGCGCATCCCGAGCATGAACCATGCGGACCTAGTCAAGCTCATTGGGAGTCACACAGGAGCGGGTCCCCATCACGTGTTCGACCCCGTAGGCGCAGGTGTTCTGGGCCGGTCGAAGATTCAACTGGCTATCGTGGACGGCAAGGACCTGAAGAATCTGAGAGATGCTCTCGAAGGCAAGAAGTTCAAGGGCACCTTGGTTCAGTGAGACCTTGCTGAGGGCTTCTCCTTCTTCAACCTCTTCATGACCTTCTCGCTGGTCAGCTCTCTCAGGGCGTCCGTCGCGACCCATCTCGCGCTCCTGGAATCCATCTTATGGATACGTTTCGCGACCGCAGCTGCTTCCTTGTTCAAGGTGAGATTCCTTTTGCCTATCTGCCTGAGCGCCCAATTGACAGCTTTCTTGACGTAGTTCCTGTCGTCCGTGGCGCTCTTGATGATGAGCGGGAAGTACGCCCTGAACTTCGCGTCAGAGGCGCTCTTGTCGTGGATTGCGAGGGTGGCTATCATCACGTACCCTGCTCGCTTGACGAACTCCTCTTTGCTATTGCTCCACTCCCGAGCTTTCTTGTGCGCGTGCTTCGACCAGCTGAACAGGTGCAGGCAGCAGCCATCGCATACATCCCATGAGTCGAAGTCCTTGACCCAGTCGTCCATTTGCTGCTCTGTCACTTGGTCAGGATCATCCATGATGCAGGCGACGAGCCGGGCATCTCTGATTCCCGAGT
>MGVW01000004.1 GCA_001800675.1 Euryarchaeota archaeon RBG_13_57_23
ATGACTGCGGCGACTCGTGCCACGACAAAGCGAGCACAGCAACGGTATCCATGACAGCGTCGGATACGACTCTGACCCTAGGACAGGAAGTCACGGTGACTGTGACGGTCACAGGCGGTCAGGCGGGTAGCATCCTGGGAGTCATGATCGTCAGCACACTCAGCCCCGTGCCCGATAGCATACCAACAGCCAAGGGGTGGACAATCACATCCGATCCGAGCGGCTCAGCCACGGGCTACAACTATCACGAGGTCTCGGACTACACAGGATCAGGGACTTATTCTTGGATGCTCACCGCGCCCCAGACGAGTGACGCCTACCAACTGTATGCGAGGGTCATGCATGGAGGAGGCGACCAAGCGTTCTCCGTTGACGACGCAACTGGTATTTCCTTCATCGTTGGCACTTCGGGAACCCCGACAGGCCCGGTTGTGGCTATCATATCTCCAACGTCGGGCGATACTGTTGACGGAACAATCACCGTTAGTGCTAGCATACCCTCAACCATACCGATTTCCTATGCCGTGCTCAGAATCGACGGAGTCGAGAGGGAGAACAAGTCGGCAGCACCTTTCTCGTGGACTCTCGACACGGAGCTGCTAGCCGACGGAGAGCATGTGATCAACATAACGGCAGTTGACACGGAAGGCAATGTCGGGTACAAGCAAATCTCTTTCTCGATCGACAACGCCCGCGCCAACACGCTTCTCCTGAACTGGGTATGGACGATGGCCGCTGGAAGCATCGCTATCATTGCGCTCGTCAGCGTGTTGATGGTGCTAGCGCTGATGATCAGACGCAAGGTCATGGGAGGTGTGAAGTAATGGTTGACATGAGCGCCCTGCATTCGCTGACTGCGGAACTTCACGCGGGGTTCCTAACACTGTCATTCGTGTGCATAATGGCCGTGGCGGTCGCTCAGATAGCTGTCCGTCTGCAGAATAGGATGCCAAGGATCCTCGTTTCATGGGCGATCAGAACCAGAGGGTATTTCGAAGCCGCGGGATACGTCGGAGCTGTCTTGGGCGTCCTCGGATTGCTGCTGTCCGCTTGGACAGGCATGTACGCATGGCCCTATGACGTGCTGATCAACGACGCGATTGTCAGGAATAAGATAATGCTCACAGCGTTTGCAACGGTCATGTGGACCGGTGTTGTCTTCATCCGGACAAGGTTCGGAAGAGGGCTCTGGACCTGTCCAGCAATGGCTGTCGTCTATGTGGCACTGGCATTCGTGTCTTTCGGCGTTTTGGGTACGACCGGTTCGATGGGCGCGCACATCACGAAAGGCGGAAGCGCGATGGACCCAATCTGGAACTTGGTCGGGTTCCAGGTCACTTCCGACCTCATACTCGACTCCAACATCGCTGCGTTCGTGGCGCTCGCAAGTATGGTTGCCATTGTACTATCACTAGTCGTGGCCAAAAGATATGACCTCTTCCAGATGAAGCTCGGCGTTGAGTCCTGTCAGAAGGTCTTCAAGTGGGACGAACCGAGAATCGAGGCAGAGATCCCGAAGAAGGCCATCTGAGCAGATGCAGACTGGTCGATGAGTCGAGACGATATCCGCAGGGTCAGATCCGAGTGATCTCTTCGTTCACCTTGAGGCCCTTGGATTCGAGGCGAGATATGAAGCTCCGCGTATCGAGCTGCTCAGGCACGATCAGTCCTTTCTCCTTGACCTCTCCGTCCACGAGCATCTCAGTCGGGACTGCTCCTCCCGTCCCAACTAGATACCCAGTTCCGTTGGACCCACACCTCTCGTACGCCCACTCGTGCGAGACGAAGGTCCAAAGTCTGACCTTCGTCTTGCGACCATCCTTCTTCCCTATGACCTCGACAACAGTCCCTCCGATCCCCTTGATCTTACCCGCAATCTCAGTGGGCCTTGGGAAGGTTGCTGCAACCACGTCGAGAGGACGAACTTTCACGCCCTTGACATCAACTAGTTCCCTGCTATGCATGCCCAGCTTACGGAGCATCTTGGCGGCGGCTGCGAAGTTGTCGTCAATGCCGATCCTGAAGTCCGCATTCCGAATGCCCTTGATGTGCCTCGGAAGTAGGAAGGTCTCGTCGTGCACCGTCTTGTACACTGGCAGTGGACCGAGCGGCGGAGGAAAATCGTATATCTCCTTCTCATGAAGAGGCGGAATGTACTTGATCTCCCCGTTCCTGAAGACAGCCGCAGGTATCGTGGTCTCCTCTATCCAGTCGACGGGCGACCAAGTAGAGAAGTAGTCGACGCCCGGGATCACGCCATTGTCGCCGTCTATGATGTGTATCTCTTCCGGCTCATCGAGCTTGTTGGCTGCGTGTCGGGCGAGGACGTTGGAGATCCCAGGCTCCAGGCCGGTCGCGGTAATCGCGGTTATTCCCGCGTCCCTGCACATTTTGTCTATCGGAGCGAAATCCTTCAAGGCCTGAACCGTCAGGCAGAAATCGACATAGTCCGTGCCCGTGCTCGCAGCCAAGTTCTGAACCTCGTCCATGAACTCCCACGGGAGCGAGTTGACGACGATGTCCGCATTCGCGAGGAGCTTCTTGACGGCCTTCGAATCGCTTCCGTTGACCTTCTCCACGGATACCTTGTCCAGCTTGAGCCGCTTCCTCAGCGCTTCGGCCCCGTCGGTTCTCGCGTCTGCGAGGACCATTTCCGTCACATTGCGGTTACGCGCCACATGCTCTGCGCAGACCAGGCCCGTGATGCCACAGCCTAGCTGAACTACCCTCATCTGGTCAACTCCAAACCCCAGAGGCCGAGGACTTACTTAGCCATTTTGTTGCCCAATCCGTGTTCCTCCTCATTGGCATTCAACGAGGATCAATGCAGAATCCACAAAAACACGCACACACAGCTCAGGTGAGACTGAGAAGAGTATCGGACCAAGGAGAAACGGCATCCTCTGAACTGGGCCCAAATCATCATAGAGCTTCGTGGCCCGAAGCGAGCCGAACGAGTTCGCGTATCTGAAATCGACTATCCGCCCGCCGTTCCGTTCTATCTGGGATCTGAGCGCCCGCGGTGTGTAGAAGTTCACATGGCCGACGCTATCCAGGATCTCCTGTTTCCTCTTGGCCCCTCTCACAGCGTCCGCGAGCCTCGTCCAGAGCGTGTCCTCGATCGGCACCTTGAGCAGCAGGTATCTCGATATTCTCGCCACCTCCCTGAGAGCTCTCTCTGGCTCGGGAACATGCTCCAAGACGTCGATCATGAGAGTCAGGTTGATCTCTTTGTCCGCGAATGAAGTGCTTCGGATGTCCTCGTTGACCGCCCGAATGATGTCGGGGTTCCTTGCGACCTGGATCTGAAGGGCCCCGGGACTGAGGTCGAGAGCGTACTTCCTTACTGATATGCCCAGGCGTTCCCTGACTTTTGAGGCGACCTCGGAGAGGATGATGCCTGCCCCACCCCCGACATCGAGAAGATTGACCTCCTTGCCGACCTGACGTCTGCAGAACCCATCCACAAGCGGCGCCAGCTTGGCCAACTTCCACTGGGAGTCCTCCTCGTGCAACGATGGGTTCTCCACGAGGTACTTGTCGGATGAGTAGAATTGCGTTATGTCCTCCGCCATGACTATGCTGTGACTCCGTTGCTGACAACACACTTCATCTTATTCATCTCTTCTGCGGTCCCGCGGCCGTAAGCGAAGGGCCTCCAGGTCAACGTGAACCATCGCGCGATTGGGGCAAAAAGTACTTGAAGGACCACAATCTGCAAGCCACTCATGCCGAATTTGAACGTGGCCGTCATTGGCTCCCCGGACTATGCGAAGGGCCTTGGGAAGAAGTCGACGGCCTCCGACATCACATTCTACGATCTCAAGAGAGACGAAGTGACAGTCTCACTAGTGGAGCCGTCGAAGTACCCCGAGAAGCTGGCCTCACTGTTCTTCGCGACCTCTCTTGCCGATGTTGCAGTGATCGTTGTCGAGCAGATCGGGCCGGCTTTCGGAGAGAGCGTGGTCATGCTCGATTCTGTAGGCGTGAAGAAGGGCTACATCGTCACGAAGGGCTACATCACCCGGGATCAACTCTCTCCTCTGATCAAAGGGACAGTGCTTGAGAAGTACACGATGTTCGCAGATAATCCAGTCCAGCTCAGAGAGAGGCTTTTGGCTGATGCGCGGGAAATCGCATCCGATTCGAAGCGATCCAAGAGCACGACCGGATCCGTCGCCGTCGACCACTACTTCGATGTGAAGGGTGTAGGGACGGTCGTCCTCGGGTGCGTCGCAGACGGCGTCATCAAGAGGCATGATGCGGTGAACGCGCATCCGATAGGAAAGGAAGCAGAAATCAGGTCAATCCAGAAGCACGACGACGACTTCGAACGAGCAGAGAAAGGAGATAGGGTCGGCCTTGCGCTCAAAGGGATCTCGGTGAGCGAACTGGACCGAGGAACCGTTCTCTCCAATGACGATAGGCTGGTCTGCCGCAAAGACATTGCCGCGCGCGCGCACTTGGTAAAGTACTGGCTTAATCCACTAAGAGAAGACATGGTCGCTCACATCGGCCATTGGATGCAGTTCGAGCCGGCGCGGATCGAGTCAATCACCCATGGTGCGGATTGGCGGAATCCTCGAATCAAGTTGAATCTTCAGAAGGAATTGGTGTATCTCCCGGGATCGAAAGCGATTCTCGCCTATCTTGAGGGCGGGAAGCTCAGGATTATTGGTACGCTCGACCTTCAATAAGCCCGAGACCCAATCCAACCGCTGTTGTGATTTCTCAAAGGCCGAGACACGGGGAGCCGAGCGAGCCCGGTGGGATTCGAACTAAGAAAGGCAGTTGAAGGGTTTGGACGCAGGCCTTCCCGGATCCGAGGTCACCCTAGAATCGGGAGTCTCTTGACTATGGAGGTCTCCGACCACCACTTGCCGAGACCCCACCAGTTACCAGGCCTGACAAAGGTGAATCCGATGAAAAGCAGCGCGTAAACGATGTGCTCATCGGTAATCGGGTTGTTCGCAGGGGGCAAGTTGGTCGACCAGAGCGTCAGCATTAGAGCCGCACCGGATATCCCGGCGAGTCTCTGTCCGATGCCCAGTAGAACCGACACTCCAACGGCCAGGAGGGCCAGCATGAACAGCGCGTCGACTACGGAGTTGCCTGAGATGCTGTTCCAGAAGTCGGCCAGCGGCCCTGAGGTGGCGTATTGAAGGTACCCGGCCGTCGGCGAACCGCCATTCAGCCAGGAATTGCCGGACGCAGTGGCATAGCCCAGGCCGAACAATTTGTCCAAAAACGCCCAGAGCAAAGTCCACCCGAGAACCAGTCTAACGCCTACCCATACATACTGTTCCTTCGTGAGTTTTTCGAGCTTCATTCTTCCACTCCTCGAATCTGTCTGTAACGGTGTTAACGGTGACCGGGTTGGGGGTTATGAATCTATCACCGAACCTCCACTCGGGCAGCGATTGGCGGAACGCCAAGCTCAAGCTGAAGCTCCGGAAAGATCTCGTGTATCGTCCGGGATCAAGAGCCGCGACGACCTGTCTCGAGGGCGGCAAACCCAGAATCATCGGCACCCTCGACCTTCAATAAG
>MGVW01000005.1 GCA_001800675.1 Euryarchaeota archaeon RBG_13_57_23
ACCTTCAGGAAGGCCAAGCAGGCCGCCCCATGCGTGATATTCCTCGACGAGATCGATGCGATCGCCCCAGTGAGGGGCACATCGCACGACTCGGGAGTCACAGAGCGCGTCATAAGCCAGCTCCTGACGGAGATGGACGGGTTAGAGCCGTTACACAATGTCATCGTGATAGCAGCGACCAACAGACCAGATATCATAGATCCTGCGCTCATGCGCCCAGGCAGATTCGACCGGATAGTCTACATCGGGCCCCCTGACCTAGAGGCAAGGAAGGAGATCCTCAAGATACACACAAAGGACAAGCCGCTCGAGAAGGACGTTGATCTGGACAAGCTCGCGACTAAGATGCAGAACTTCACGGGCGCGGAGATAGCCGCTGTGTGCAATGAGGCCGTGATGCTCGCCATCAGGGATTACGTCCTGGAGGGAAAAGACCTAGACGAGCAGAAGATCAAGCAGCTCAGAGTCGGCATGAAGTACTTCGAGAAGGCCATGCAGAACATCGAGCCGATGAGCGATACGGATTTGAAGAAGTACGAGCAGCTCAGCTTCAATGCCATGTATCGTTAGGAACTTCAGACCGAAAGAGTATTACATAGACTGGCAGAATGTGGATAACGAATGGCGCCGAACAGAGAGGAACTGCTGAGCAAGATCAGGGGTGCACTGGCCAAGGCTGGCTTCTTCGTATCCGACCCTCACAACATCCGGAGCATCAGCTTTGACGTCATCGCCCGCAGGGACAAGCAACTGCTCATAATCAAGGCCCTCACGAACATCGACTCCGTCTCATCAGACGATGCCGACCAGCTGAGGACCCTCGCGACAGCCCTCGGGGGCAGCCCGATGGTCGTGGGCCTGCACTCCAGCTCTGGCAAACTGGAGGACGGGATATTGTACTCGCGCTTCAGCATACCGATCATTTCTGAGGAGACCTTCCACGAGTTCATACTTGAGGGAGTGCCCCCGTTCGTATATGCGGCTCCCGGCGGACTATATGTCCGCTTGGATGGGGAGCTGATCAGGAGGATCAGGGAGGAGAGGAACATCTCCCTCGGGACCCTGGCGGAGATGGCCGGGGTTTCAAGGAAGGCCATTCAGATGTACGAGAGCGGCATGGGCGCGATGATAGAGATCGCGGCCAGGATAGAGGAGTTCCTCAAGGAGCCTGTGGTGATGCCCCTCAACCCGTTCTACTACTCGTCCGAGGTCGCGAAGACACTGCAGAGCTTCGACAAGTTCAGCGGATTCAACCGGGACATCTTCGAGATGCTCCGGGAACTCGGATATTCCGTGGTGCCGACCATCAGGTGCCCCTTCGACGCCTTGGCGAAGGAGGAGGACCTGCTGCTGCTCACTGGCATCGGGGAGAATCAGCAGATGATTGAGCGCAAGGCGCGAGTCGTCGGGAACATCTCGAGGGTCACTGAGAAGAAATCCGTGATATTCGTCAGCCAGAAGGTCTCGACCAATGACATCGGGGGAACGCCCCTGATCACGAGGGACGAGCTGAGGAGAGCCGATGACTCTGACGACGTACTCGAGCTGATTCTGCAGCGCGAGAAGAGGAAGAAGTGACATGATGGATATCATCTCGCTCGGCAGCTGCAAAGTGCACATATTGGGCGTCATAAAGGGCCTGGAATCCGAGGTTGAGAAGGTGCGAAAGGCATTCGAGGAGGTGAACCCCGAAAAGGTGCTCATCTCCATCTCGAAGGAGGAGTTGGAGGGACTCAGGAATCTGCCTGAGGATTTCGAGCCCGAGCTGTCCAGATACGAGGAGATCTACGCCGAGGGGCTCAGCAGATTTGGAAAGGTCGCCGCTCCACCGCCATGCTATGTCGCCGCTCTAGAACTCAGCGATCACAAGGGAATTCCGTTGATTCCAATTGACCTGGACGAACGCTCGTACACCGACCTGTACTGTGCGGCAGTTGGCGGAACAAGCCTTTTCAGGCACTCGACCCGCACTTGGCTAATGAAGCGAAGGAAGTACAGCCTAGAGAGTCCCGAGGCATTTGTGATGGCATGGGATAAAGCGGTCAACAATCTCGAGGGCTTCAGGATAATCGAGAGAAAGCGTACGGAGCAAATGGCCGCCGGCACCAGGGAAGCGGTGGATGGGGCGGAGCGCATGCTCGCAGTCATCGAGTTCGAGAGGGCCCACGAGGTCGCAGATCTTCTGAGGAAGAAACAAGAATAAGAAGTGAAAGGGTTTCCGAGAGCTCCACTCTCTGTCACGGATAGTCCCAGACGAGCTCACACGGACGGATTGAGGTTCGCGGCCAGCGATACCGTGACCCATGGGTCGTTCGCCTGACCGACCGGAGTTTCAATCGTCCAATGCTTCACGCCGAAATACCTCCAGTACATCTGAGAACCCGTCCAGAGATTCATGAAGTACCCGACGTAGGAGTTGAACGTCGTTGTCAGTGTGTAGTTGGTGGCCAGGATATCCGAGTACCCGTCTCCGTTGATGTCCACGACATCGAAGATCGTCGGCGCCAGGTTCGTGAAGTATCCGTTCTCCTCCTTGGTGGCAGATGAGTAGTAGAAGCTCACAGCCGTGGCGGGATATGAGGATTCTGATGCGAAGGAGCCGGTCACGACCCCCCAGCTGGTCCCACTCACATGTCTGTATACTTTCCACCCGGAGGTCTGGACCTGAGTGTCGTGATGCCTTGCGACAACGACCTCGAGCCTCGCCCCGCTCTCACCGTCTATGTCCCCTGCTCGGACGCATCTCCATATGTTGGTGGCGTCGGTGACGACTGCGTTGCCCGTATACCCACCGAATAGGTCGGTGTACACGCCGATCAGGTCGACTTCGAGCTTCTCACGGATGGTCGCACTGTCGGCATTGAAAACCATGTCGATGAACCTCAGATAGAGCGGCTTTCCCATGCAGCTGGCGGGCAGACTGTAGTTGTAGTACCTCCACTGACCGTCGAAGTCGTCTATGCTGATGACCGGTATGAACGTCAGGCTGTCGACAGAATACTGTACGTAGAAAGGCTCCACAGGAGTGCCACCCTCCGTCCCAGCGACCCTAGCGCGGATCCTCAGCTCGAGCTCAGGGGAATTTGGCAATGTCTGGGTCCTCATCGTTATGTTCAGCCATCCATGAGGAGCGGCCTCAACAGTGGTGTTCTCGTACATTATCATCGGGTTGCCGTCCGCCACGTTCAGGTTCGTGAACCCGCTGTACCAGCCCGCCCCTACCCGAGGCGTGTAGCCGACAGCGCCGGTATCGACGTAGTACGGTGTTCCCGCGGCCAAAGTATAGTAGTTGACATTGACGCTGTTCGCCGAACCGGCAAACGCTGCGGCTGTGGTGTCCGCAGTCAGGATGTCCAGGTGGTCATCGTAGTTCATGTCAGCGATGTCGAAGTCGACAGTTGTGCCCGTGGAGTACTTCCACCTCTCTGTGCCCTCGGTATTCCTCTGTGAGCTGAGATAGGGGTCGAAACAGTACTTCAGGTCGTATATTGTGATCTTACTGTTCGCCATGACCACTAGGTCTGCTCTGTCGTCTCCATTCATATCTTCGAGGGCGATCTTGTTGATCGGCGCTGTCCAGCCCTTCCCGCTCGGCGGGGAGTATATCCAGCCACTCGAGCCATAGGTCGTGTTGAATAACACGATCTGATTGTTGCTGTTCCCGTACGCGAAGTCGTCGCGTCCGTCGCCGTTCATGTCGCCGAATGCAATCCACACCACCCGATATGCAGTCCCGTCCTTACGGGGAACCTCGCTCGCTGACTGCCATGTACCGAAGGTATCCACCGTGTTCTCAAAGAACAGGAGCTTGTTCGAAGCGCCTATCCCAGCCAGCATATCCTTGTCGCCATCTCCGTCAATATCGCCTGTCGCCATCGCAGTGACTGTGAAATCGGTGCTGGAGCCAGGAGTGCTCTCGTACAGCCACATGACCCTAGAGGTGAATAGGTTGTTGTTCTGAATGTAGAAGATGTACTCCCTCATGTTGAAATTGGCGTTCCCTTCCGCCATGCCGGCCGTCCCAACGAAGAAATCGGCTCTGGTGCCAGCGCCTCTTATGTAGACCTGCTGGCTGAGATAGTACATCCCCTCGTTCGAGTCGTTGAACCTAGATATCTCGATCGTGTAGGAGTTCATGCCTGGCGCCCATTGGAGTCCGTTGTTGAGTCGCAGGTCGATGCTGAAGTAGTATATCGTTGCGTTATACCTGCCAATTGAGGAGATCATGCTGCCCGCTGGAGGTATTCCGTAGAGCTCTGAGGAACCAGTCATGTCGGAGATCTTGACCTCGGCGACACTTGGGGAGGGCGGGTTGTCAGTGTTGAGCACGGACAGCCAAACCCACATCTTGTACGAATCTCCGGACGAAACCTCGAATGGGGTTGTCCTAGAGCCCCACTCGCTCGCGAATGCGGCGTCCTTGAAGAGCGTCATCTCGGGGACCCATGATATCGTCGAGTTGTCCAGGTTCACCGTCAGCATGATTCTGTCATAGTATGAATTCTGAGGCAGTCCTGGGTCCTGTTCCTCGGCGAGCCAGAAGAAGAACGTGAACGCGCTAGGCCATAGATTCGCGGTGCTGAATTGACATTCGAACACCGAGGCGCTGCCTGCGACCGTGAGCCTGTAGAAGGGCGCGTCCGATGTGCTGGTACCGTTGTACTGAATTTCGACTTCCATTCCAGTCCTAACGTCCATCAGCTCGACGTGGTTCATCCCCTCGACATTTGTGATCTCAACACTGGCGAATCGAACGAAAACGTAGTCCCCTACCTCGAATTCCGTCGTCGGGTTGTTGGTGTCAGCTACTCCCAGCGGCCTGCTTCCGTTGTACAGCTCCGGATAGACACCGAAGCCAGCAGTCCTCTTCCAGAAGCTAGTAAGATATGCAGGGAGGCCTCCTGATTCCTCGGTCGGGATGTCAGCGGGGTTGATGATCGTGTTCGTTGGGATTTGTGTGACGGTCATCACGTAAGTGGACACCGATTCGTGTCCTGCGAGGTCGCTCGCATGGATGTAGATGACCTTCCCATCGAGCTGGGTCGCATCGATTTGTGAATCCCAGATGCCAGTGAAGTCCCACCAGTAGGTGTTGCCTGATGAACCGTCGTATCCGCCGGAGAAGGCACCCAGAATCTGGCCAGCGTCAATCCATATGCTTGTTGTTGCCGTATTCAGGTCGCCGTCAGAGTCAGTTATCGAAGCGAACAATGTGAAGTTGTCCCATTCCTTGACCGGGTCTGGGGTCGGTGTCGTCTGATCGGAGTCGACATACCTCTGGAGTATCATAGGTGGGTTGCCCCCCGTGCCACCGCTGACCTGTGAGGTCCAAACCATCATGTGGTTCGACATGTCGATAACCGTGACCATTATCTTGCTCGTGTAGGAAGTGTCCTCCAAGACGAGCATCCAAGACATGCCGGTCTTCCAGGATCCCGTCCCCTTCAGGCCGGTTGCCTGGTCATACAGCCCCTGCGTCGGACTCGACATGTTGTATACGTCAGCGATACCGTCGACCTCGACCATTATGGCCGTGTCCGCTGCGCGCATGACGGCTCCGCCTGCGTGTGTCACCGTCAGGTTGGCCTTGGTGCCTCCTGACCAGAACGTGACAGTGGCAGCGAAGTCCGCCTTTGTGGCCTGCTCTGGAACCGGCATCTGCTGCACAAATGCGATTATGCTGCTGAACAGAACAACTGTGATCATCAGGATCATGATGTTTCCGACGACCTCGGATACACCACTATCCTCCTTCCTAGGCTTGCGCCTCCAAGATTCCAAACTCATTGTCTCGATCCTCCGGGGGGAGAGAGAAATCACTCTGCAATTCTGACCAAATCAACGTGATGGACCGTATATAAACGTGTTGCGGTCATTACCAACTACCAGTCGGGAATGGGCCGTTATCTCAACTAGTCAACGGCGGCATCACGATTATATAAGCTCAGCAACATCACAAACACTGATGCCTGAGGATGGCCAGCTGAGCGTGAACGACAGGGTGCTCCTGCATCTGTTCAGATTTGCGACCGATGTTCCGCCCGAAGAGTACCCGCCCGAGAGTACACAGGCCGGCATCGCAATAGCGGTGGGGATATCGCGCACGCACGTGCCGCGCGCCGTCAAAGGGCTAGTCAAGGACGGTCTTGTCTCCGAGATCACGGCGAGGGTGCGCGGGCACGAGAGACGTATGAACGTCTATGTTGTGACGGCTGAGGGGATCGCCGCCTCGGAAAGGCGTTGGCAGGAAGTCCTCGAGTTTCAGTTCAACGTCTTCAGCGAAGGCGCCCCCTCGAAGATGCATGGGAAGGAGATCGAGAAGCTCATAGGCAAGAAACGAGCAGTGGCAGCCGTGTCACAGATGAGGGACGGCGTCGTTCGACTCGATGAGACCCGCAGGGCACCTTTCAGGGACTTGAGAGAAGCTCCTCCTTTGGAGCACTTCTACGGCCGAGAGGCGGAGCTGCGCTCGATGGATGCTTTCATGGACTCGGACGCGAAGATGCTCATCGTCCTCGGAAACAAAGGGTATGGGACCACTGCCCTTACAAGGAAGTTCATCGAATCGCAGGACGAGGAAGATGTCCTGTGGGTTTCCTTGAAACCCAACAGCTCGGCCAAGGATCTGGAGCCCAAGTTGATCGAATTCGGTCGCAAGGTGAAGAAGCAGGCCGAGGGCTTGAAGGATGTGCTGGCAATCGAGAACCTGGTGATCGTGCTCGATGACTACTACACTGTGACCGAGGACGTTGTGGAGTTCTTCACGCGTCTTGTAGAGAACAGCGGGGGAGCAAAGATTATCGTCAACGCGAGACAAGAGACCCCTGCATACAACAGATTCTACCAGAGGAAGCATGTGGAGGCAGGCATAGTCTCCGAGCTGGCCATCAAGGGACTCGACGATATCAGCGCGAAGAGACTGTTGGGCAATGACAAGATAGAGAAGGACGCGCTGCGGAGGATCATAATGATCACGCATGCCCAGCCGAGCGTCCTGAGGATGCTGAAGGAGAACGACTTCAATGGACTCAAGGAGAGCGCCGTTTTCACGCCCGAAGAGATAAGATACCTGCTCTTCCTCAAGGACAAGTGCACTTAGCCAGGTCTACCACTCTATGCCTATCCTGGCTTCAAGGCCCTCGTCGAACGGGTGCTTCCTGCTATCAATTATCGATACGTAGTCTGCATACTCGATGAACTCGATGGGCGCGTTCCTGCCGGTGAGAACGACCTCGACGCCCTTCGAACGGTCTCTGAGGAGCCGCAGGACCTCTGGGGCCGAGACGAGACCGAAGGATACGGCGAGATTGACCTCGTCAAGAATCAGCAGCTCGCACTCGCCCTTCTCGAGGACTGTCTTGGCGCGCTCCAGCGCGTCCCTGGCCGCCTTCTTGTCCGCATCGGAGACCTCTCTAGGGTCCACGAATTTCCCGGTTCCGAACTGGTCGACCTTGATGCCTTCGAGCTTCCTAGCAGCAAGCACCTCGCCTGTTGTCTCACCCGTCTTCATGAACTGAATCACATGAACCCTCAGTCCGTGACCCAACGCCCTCATCGCGAGGCCGAAGGCGGCAGTTGTTTTCCCTTTGCCTGGGCCGGTTATGAGGTGCACTTTGCCGAGCTCGTCCCGCATTCCTACCGGGCACCGGATGGGCATGCTACTAGAAAAACGGCTCTAGCCCGACCCGCCCTGGCTCGGGACTCGCCTGTTCTCGCTGGGGAGCGAGAACTCCCTCTCGAGCAGGCCGAGCTGTGTGGTCTCGAACGTCCTAGGGTCGATGGGGACGATCAAGAAGGAGCCCGACATCGCCACCTCTTCGTTGGTCAACTGGATCGCCTTCATGACCGCGCCGAACCCGTTCTCTGTCACGAGGTATTCCAACCCGTCGAGCAGAACCACAGCACCTGCGTTCGTCTTGATGAAATCCGATATGGTCCCATGGATCTTCATCAGCCTGGTGGGCTCAAGGCTTATGATGCCGCCCGTCGGCTTCGACGCCTTCGCGATCCACATGATCGGGCAATCCACACCGTGCAACTGCTGGACTCGATTTGGGTGGCTACGGGTTATCACAAGACCCCTGTGACCCTCGGCGAGGAGCCTCTTGAAGGCCGCATAGGCTCGTACGACCCCCTTGTCGGTGTAGAGGTACGAGCTTCCGCCCTTCAGGATTGGCTCCTCCGCGTCGTTCATAGCTCCTGTCTACCTCAGGCCAGCTTGGACTGCCAGGCCCTCGTCGGTTATGTCGATCAATTGTCTTCCAGTAGTGTGTTTCGTCCCTCTCATCTTGAGGACCTCGAGGAACTTCCGCCTCACCTTCTCCTCCTCGGGGTATGAGAGCATTATCACACCATCGACCATGTAGGATTCCTGGCTGTGCGAGATATCGTCGTACGACATTTCGGCCGTGACGATGGTCACGCAATTGAACGCCTTCAGGTATGCGAAGAGCTCGTGCATGAACTCCCTGGTCTCGCCCCTCCACTGCAACATGTCCGTCATGGGCGTGATCGGGTCGATCACTATCCTCTGGGGCTGGTACTGCTCGATCTTCTTCTTGATTATGTTCAGCATCTCGCTCGGGTTCTTGAGAAGAGTGGGGCCGATGTCGATGAAGCTCACCAAGCCCTTCTCGACCTGCTCCTGGTTGTAGAACGAGAAGGATGACAGGAATTTCTGGACGAGCCACTGTGGCTCGGATATGGCGGTGATGTAAAGGCCCTTCTCATTCCCCTTGGCCCCGTGGAACAGGCTCTGGACCGCGAAAGTCGTCTTGCCGGTACCAGGCTCTCCGGCGACGAGGATGGCTGCTGGGAACGGAAACCCACCTTGGAGCATGCCGTCGAGACCAGGGATGCCGGTCGTCTTGCGGGTCATTTCAGAGCACCTCGGTATCGATGACGAACACGCATCGGTCATCTCCCTTCGACACGCACTTCCGCTCGTGGCAGTAGACATCCTTCCCTGTGCGCTCCTCGAATACCTTGGCCAGTATGCCTCTCAACATATGGCATGTGGGGGAATCGGCGCTCGATGCCTCGACGGAGCCCACGACGGCGATCGTGTCGCCCTCGAACGATATGTCCGTGACCCATCCTTCTTTGATGAGCACTTCTCGGACCCTGTTGAGCTCCGTGCCTGCAGACCTAAGGAGACTGTCACCGATTATGCGCCCACTCCTGTAGAACATGCCATGGGACGCAAAGGTCATGACGGTCTCAAACAAACGCTTGATCTCCAAGAGCTCTTCCCTGCGAAGCCTGATGCTGCGCTCTGGTTGCTCCATAATACCACCTGGTCGGGGTTGTCATCTATCTGTAAGTCGGGACTTATATCTTTTGGTTTGGGACTCTCCCCATGATATTGGCTGGCTTGGGCAGGTTAATCTACTTCCAGACTCTTTGGAGTCGTCGTGTTAGAGGTAGAGGTCAAGTATCGTTCCCCTGGGAACGACATTGTTGAGAAGACCTTGGCACGACTGGGGGCGAAGAAGATCTCCGACGGGGCCATGGAAGACCTCTATTTTGCGCATCCGATCAAGGATTTCGGCAAGAGCGACGAAGCCCTCCGGCTCAGGAAGACGGCGGACGGGGCAGAACTGACCTACAAAGGTGCGCGGATGGCGTTGGAGCACACCAAAGCAAGAGAGGAGGTCACGCTGAAGACGGACAACCCCCTTGCGATCCAACGGATCTTAGAGAGGCTCGGTTTCAAAGAAGTCTATGTCGTTCGGAAGTCGCGCAGAACCTATCAGCTCGACAAGCTCAGGGTCGAAATCGACGATGTTGAGGGCTTGGGCGAGTTCGTCGAGCTCGAGATCATGACGGAGTCTCCCGAAAGGAGTGCAACGCTGATGGAGACTGCGAGGAAGGAGCTGGTCCTTGAGAAGATCGAGCCCAAGACCTACCTGGAACTCCTGATCGAGAAAGGTCTATCCAAGGAAACAGATAAGAAATGACTTCGAGGCGAGGCTTCCACCTCGCCCGTGGTTTCGGATACTGTCGCAATCCGCGCCCCATCGGGACGAAATCAGAGTTTGTTTATTTTCTCCGTAACGAACGCCTTAATTACCGGGTCGTCGGGGATCGTTATTGACTTCTTGTACTTCTCGCTTCCATCTGGAAGGAAGTAACCCCTGGACACCGAGATGAACTCGCTGACTCCTTCGTCGGTTATTGCCTTCTTTCGCGCCACCTCTAGGAAGTTGTTCTTCCCAAATGGGATCTTCTCAGCGCTCAGCGTCTCGAACTGTACCTTTGTTTCCTTCTCATCATCCATTAGGTTGCCTCCATGCGAAGTAGGCGGCCCTCGAATATTGTCTCTTAATATAAACGTTCGTTACTGATTCGAGCGCCGGAACGACGAAATGCCTCATCTGGACGTGGGTGCAAGTCGCGAATTCAATGTCTGCAGAAACGATCCGACGAGAGACGTTTCCCACAGGAATGAGATAATGTAATATAGAGACGAGAATCTACTTGCGACCAGTGTCGGAATCTACTGTGCCCCAGCAAGTACCACCCTCTCAGGAGTTCTGCAGATTCTGCGGGGCTCAGATACCCCCGTCTGGCAACTACTGCTCCAGATGCGGGGCGATGAGCGGGCAAGCGATGCAATTGGGCATGCCGCCTGTCGGGAATCGACAGACATTCAGCTACATTAGACCCGTGAAGAAGGCCGATTTCCGGCTCGTCATCAAGACCATCTCCGCATTCATCATGCTCACATTCGTCGCGCAGCTCGCGCTGTCCCTCGGGACTCTGTTCTATGGGGTCAATCTGGTCGTTCCTGACATCCTGGACACCTGGTCAGGGTTCACCTTATTCATTGTCGTGCCAGTGCTAGTAGAGCTCTTCACAATCTCTGGATACGTTCTGCTGGCATACTACATGTTCTTGGTGTTCGCCATTTTCCTGAGCTGCGTCTGGATTCTGTTGACCAGCCTCCGACGATTCAAGGACGAACTCACAATGAAGGCAAAATCCCGCGAACACAGCGCACTCTTTGATACGATAGGGCTTCTGTTCGCAACGGTGTTCTTCTCAGCAGTGATCGGCCTCATCGTGAATCCATCCCCTGAGGATATGCCGAGCACGGACTCGGTCTCGGAAATGCTTTTCCTGCTGGCCAACGCATCAGTCTGGGAAGAGATCATAGTGAGAGTCCTGTTCATCGGGCTGCCTCTGGTGTTCGTGGATCTCGTTAGGAGAACTCGCCAGAAACACTGGTACTCTTACGCAATCGGCGGCGGGATGTCCTTCGGAATTCCCGAGACGATCCTCATCGTGCTCTCAGCCTTGATCTTCGGGGTTGGCCATTTCACGGGTGGATGGGGTGCCTGGAAGATTCTGCCAGCCACGGTTGGAGGAATAGCGTTCGGCTACCTCTTCGTGAAGTTTGGAATTGCCGCTTCCATCATGATGCATTTCGGAACAGACTACCTGTCGATGCCCTCCGAGGTCACGGGGTCAACAGCGCTCCTTGTCTTGACCGGGCTCGGAATCCTGATTTGGCTCGGAGTCGGCGCCGGGTTCTTCGTATACTACACCACAAGAATATTGGAGTTCCTGACCGGAAAGAGGTACTTCGGGCCAAGGCCGGAGCCTTATCCTCAGCCATGGGGGTATCCGCCCCTCTATATGCCAGTCCAATCGCAGTACCCTCCGCCACAGATTCATCCCATGATACCACAACCGATTCCGGCCACCATGGAATACCACCCAATGCCCTACAATCAGCCGGTGCAGTCGTGGTTCACGGACGGATATGTGTGCCCCGCATGTGGACATACGCAGGCGCGCTGGGTCAACGGAAGATTCCAGTGCATGAGATGCGGGAGACTATCATAGAAGACGCTCAAGGATCCTCTTGCTCTCGGCTCCGCTCTCCAGATCCGTCGCCTCGATTATGATATTGCCCTTGTAGGATCGCTTGAGCACAGAGACGACTTTGTCGAGATCCGCAGAGCCCTCGTCTATCCTGTTGTGCTGGTCCCACCGGCCTTCGTTATTGTGCAAATGGACGTTAGTGAACCTATCTGCCAGCTTCAGCATGTCCTCCAGCTGTCCCGTCGTGTTCGCGTGCCCCATGTCGAAGCATATCCCCAAGCCGGAACCCTCGACGACCCCGAGCAGTTCGCTAGCGTGCGTGCATGTGGCGTTGATGTTCGCTGGCATGTTCTCGACCGCTACGGCGACGCCAAGGTCCTCCGCCGTCCGGGAAATATCCATGATCGAATCTCTGGTCTTGACGACCGCCCTATTCTTGTCGAGGAAGGCTATTCCCTGGACGAACCCTGGATGAATGGTGACCAAGGAGATCTCGAGCTGCCTGCAGAGGACAAGAGTCTGTTTTATCTCGTTTACCGCTGCGATCCTCATCGGCTCGTGAACGCTACCAACGTTCACATCACTCAAAGGCGCATGCACTTGAAAATGTAAATTGAACGATTCGCGCGCGTGCTTGATGTCGCCCTTAATCAGTTCGAGCCGATCCTCGCCTTCGGAAAGCAGCTCCCACAAATCGAAGTGTTTGGATATCTCCTCGAGCATGCCCAAGAAAGGAGTCTGGCAGAAAGTTGGAGAGCCAATGCCGATCATGATGCATCCATCCTGCGGGTATCCGGCGCTACTGATTCGATGAGCGCGTCAATATCGTCCGATTCAAAGGTGACCTCGAGATCTCCAAGCGCGTGGCCTTCCTGGGAGAACGATACCTTGCCAACAGTCGCGACTTGTTTGTTGAGCCTGAAGATCGTGGCACCGTTGATGATACCTCGCCTGAGCACCGCGCGCGCAGCATCTCTGATTCGCTGTCTCTTGAGCAGCTCGGAGAACACCTCGATCGAAGAGGCGGTCGCGTGAATGGGATCGTCCCCCTCGACGATCGAATCCGGGAAGATGCTCTTGATAGCATTCTCGACCTTGTCCCTGTTCTCAGTCGGATAACACCTTGCACTGAGCCGGACAATCAACATGAGCCAGCCATGTTAGAAAAGATATTTAACTGTGCGTTTTCGCGTCGTTAAACCCATGCCAGCGGAGCGTTCGAACGAATCTCTCGCCCGTCCCCACAAACTCTTTGACATTTCTTCATGTGACAATCCCGGGAGGAACCTCACCATCAACAGTCCAGTAATTCGAGATAGCACGTCGAACAGCCGCTTGTCCTTTTGCTTGCCTTGTTCAACATACAAAGGCCCATATGGACGAATTGACATTGCGACCAAGGAGGAAGTGGTCCTGAGACAGAGGTGATATCATGGCGGAGCTCTGGCTGTTGCTTGCGCTAGGGACGATGCTTATGTATGGCATCGGCCAGGTATTCCAGAAGATAGGGACGACTGGGAGCAATCCAACTACGATGATCCTGCTCACCGCTCTGGTCATGGGACCGATATGGGGCGCATGGTACGTCATATTCAGAGATGATGTGAATCTGACAGTCTATTCCATCGTCGTACCCGTCGTCGGCGGCGTTCTGGGCATGGCGGGAAACATCTTCTTCTTTGAGGCTTTGGCGAGGGGCAACGTGAGCATCATCGGAACACTGGTTGCCGCCTATCCCTGCGTGACGGTGATAACCGCTTTCTTCCTCCTCGACGAGCGACTGACTGCGGTGCAGTACGCCGGCGTCGGACTGATAATTCTGGGGATTGTGGGCTTGTCGACGAGCCGGTCTGATTCTGTGCCATCGGCATCGAAGCTCGGACTGATGCTCGCCATTGCCAGCTTTCTGGCCTTCGGTCTTGCCGGCGTCACTCTGAAGGAAGCCGTGAGAGTCGTCGGAAACGATAACGCGATGGGGTTCTACGCGCTATTATACTCCGTTATCGGCGTCTCATATTGGGTCAGCAAGCGCAGAAGCCATCCTGAGCAATCGCTTACTGAGATACCGAGGAAGGTTGTCGGAATCGGCGCCATTGGCCTTGCGTTCAGCGCGATTGGCGGTATTATGCTGATATGGGCGATGGTAGATGGCCCTGCGTCTGTCGTGATTGCCCTCTCAGGAGCCTATCCTGTGATCATGATCCTCCTAGCGCTCATGTTACTGAAAGAAAGAATCGCACTGCGGCAAGTCCCTGGGCTGCTTGCTGTCCTCGGGGGGTTGCCCCTTGTGTCACTCTAAGCCCTATA
Organism: Euryarchaeota archaeon RBG_13_57_23; assembly: GCA_001800675.1. Lineage (GTDB taxonomy): Archaea > Thermoplasmatota > Thermoplasmata > UBA10834 > UBA10834 > COMBO-56-21. The sequence goes on from MGVW01000005.1 coordinate 14,137, forward strand.
AGGACAGGACCCCGGCCGATTCTTAGTGCTTGTCCGCCGAATAACACGTGATTCCACCTAATGAAAGATATTTAAAGACGTCCGCGCTAGGTTTGGCGAAATGAAGAAGCGCATTTTGAAGGTCTTCCAGGATAAAGGGATCCTCGTCGACCCAGACGCCATCGACGAGCTAACGGGTGCAAAGGACGCGATGAAGTGCGTGGATGCGATTCTCAGCGACCCCGAAAGGCCACTTGTTGTTACCAAGGCCGATGTCCAACACTATCTCACTTGCCAGCCAGTCAAGACGAGGGCCAAACCTCGGCCAAAAGTAGCTCCTGAGCCAAAGACTGCTTTGCCGACCTCAGAGGAGAAGCCCGCAGAGATCAGAATACTCAAGGACATCACCGGAGATTCGACCTGTGTCGGGAATGTCATCGATTTCGCGAAGCTGTTCAACGACCGGTTCCAGACCCTGAAGAAGATACTCGCCCGACGAAGAGAACTTGCAGGAATGATGTCAATAGACAGGGCGAGGAAGATACGGAAAGATGTTCGCTTCGTTGGCATAGTGAACGACTCGCGGACGACCAAGAACGGCCACACGATGCTCGATGTCGAAGACGAGGACGACAGGATTCAGGTACTCATCATGAAGGGGTCCAAGAAAGGAATGGATGCCTTCATCAAGGACGAGGTCCTTGGAATTGTGGGCTCCTTCAGCAAGGACGGGGAGCTGGTGGTGGCGAAGGAAGTCATCCGGCCAGAAGTGCCGATGAACAACGCGATGGCACCGAACGGGTCGAATGCGATCGTCGCCTTCGTCTCCGACGTGCACGTGGGAAGCTCTGAGTTCCTACCTGATGCCTGGAATCGATTCGTGACTTGGCTGAACAAAGATACGCTTGCGAAGGGCATCGCGTATATCGTCATGCCGGGGGACCTAGTGGACGGCATCGGAATCTACCCCGGGCAGGAAGACGAGCTGTCGATCGAGGATGTGTACGAGCAGTATCAGGAGTTCGCCAGGCTCGTGACCGCCATCCCGCAGAGGATCAAGATCGTCATGATGCCGGGCAACCACGATGCGGTTAGACTCGCGGAGCCCCAACCCGCCCTGCCCAAGGAGGTGAGCTCGATGTTCGACACACGAGTGACTTTCGTGGGCAACCCGTGCTACATGGAGATTGAGGGCAGGACGATCCTCGCGTACCACGGCAGGAGCATGGATGACTTCGCGGGCAACATCCCCAACATGTCCCAGATGCGACCTGGAGAGATCATGAGGGAGATGCTCCGGAGAAGACATTTGGCGCCAATATACGGCGACAGAACGGCCCTCGCGCCTGAGCAGAAAGACTATCTGGTGATAGACCGCGTACCTGACATCTTCGTCACGGGGCATGTCCACCGGTGCACAGTCGGGGAGTACCGTGGGGTGAAGATAATCAACGCATCCGCATGGCAGGGACAGACTGAGTATCAGCGGATGAGAAACCAGGTTCCGGAGCCGGCTAGGGTACCTATGGTCGACCTTGGCACTGGAGACACGTGGGTCGAGGACTTCTCGTCTTCGTAGATTCCCGTGAGAGATTTGATATCCGACGACGGGAATTGACCGCCGTGAAAGACCTGGACATTTTCTTCAGACCGAAGTCCGTCGCCGTGATAGGTGCTACCCCTAGCTCGGGGAAGATAGGGAACATCATAATCGAGAACCTCCTCGGAGAAGGCTACAAAGGGAAGATATACTTCGTGAACCCGAACTACAAGGAGATCCTTGGGATACCTTGCTACTCATCTGTCATCGACTGTCCAGGGCCCGTTGACATGGCGGTGATCGTCGTTCCAGCGCTGCTCGTGCCCGATGTGATGGAGCAGGTCGGCAAAAAGGGCACCAAGGCGGCAACTGTCATCTCAGCAGGATTCTCGGAAGGCGGCGAGGAAGGGAAGGAGCGGGAGAAAGCCTTGTCCGAGATTGCGGACAGGTACGGCATTCGATTCGTGGGACCGAACTCGCTCGGGGTGATCTCGCCACACTACAATCTGAACGCCTCATTCGCGCGCGCATCTCCAATGGCGGGACCAATCGCATTCTTCTCTCAGAGCGGCGCGTTCTGCACCGCCGCGATTGAGTATTCCCTTGGAGAGATGTTTGGGTTCTCCGCATTCGTGAGCTCAGGCAACAAGGCCAATATCGATGACGCCGACCTCGTGACTTACTTCGCCAAGGATGCCAAGTCCAAGTGCATCGCAGCATACATGGAATCCACACGACGGGGGAAGGATCTGTTCAAGGCACTGGACAAAGCCTCCAAGAAGAAGCCGATTGTGATTCTGAAAGCAGGCCGGTCAAAACGGGGAGCTAAGGCTGCGAGCTCTCACACGGGGGCGCTTGCTGGGTCGGATGCCTCCTTCGACGCCGTCTTCAAGCAGACGGGGGTCTACAGGGCGAAGACGATGTTCGAGCTGTTCGACGCTGCCCAGGCCCTTGCACATCAGCCGCCTATGGTCGAGGACGGCATCGCGATAGTCACGAACGCAGGAGGCATGGGAGTGATCGCGACTGATTGCGCTGAGGATCTCGGGTTGGAGCTGTCAGAGCTGTCCAAGACCACTCTGGATGAGATTGGCAAGGTCTGTCCTCCTACCTGGAGCTGGGGCAACCCGGTCGACATCATAGGAGATGCGGACACCGCGAGGTACGCGAATGTTCTGAAGGCGGTCGGGCAGGCGCCCGAGGTAAAAGGAATAATGGTCATAGCGGCGCGACAAGCAGCAACCAACCTCTACGAGATCGCCAAGTGGATAGCCATCACGGCGAAACTGAGTGGAAAGCCGACGGTCGCGTGCTTCGCCGGCATTGAGAATCCTGAGTCTGAGAACTTCCTGGACTCGAGAGGCATCCCCGTCATGCCAGTTCCCGAGAGGGCGGTTACTGCACTCCATGCGCTTCGGGTCAGAGGAAAGTACCTGTCCACGAAAGGGTTGCTCGACACTCCTCAACCGAACAGGTCCTGAAGGATTACTACTGCACCTATGGCGATGAAGACCAAGCTGGAGATGAGGGCGACCAAAACGAGTTTCATCATCGTTTGCCGGTCGTGAAGCAGGTCAAGGAGGGCCATCCGTTCAAATCTCCGCCTTGGCCTCAGCCCTGGCCTCAGCCTTGTCCTTGATCCGCTTGAGTCTGAAGATGTTGTCTCTTTCCATCTCCTCGAGCCTGAATGCAATGAACCGTTCGATCTCCTCGAGCTCTGGCAGGATCTTGTATTCGAGCGCGTTGACCCGGCGCTTCGTCCGCTCGATCTCCTCGATCAGCTTCTTCATCGTCGTCTCGAGTTCGGCCGCCTTCACGACGGTTTCGACAAGGTTCTCGTAGGCCTCCGTGGCCTCGTCGATCCTCGGGGACGTGCCAATGATGCCGTATCCACGTTCCGTGAGAGGGGCGACGATCTTGCTCGACTTGATGTCGGGCACGACGACTCCCATCAGGTTCCTGCTCCTCAGCTGTATCTCTGGGTGACCGGTGAGGGCATAAGACGCCGAGCGCACAGCGATGACGCCGTCGACCGCACTCGCAATGGCTATCTTCTCGCTGGCTTCCTTGTACCTCCTCGCGATCTCGACCCTGAGATCCTTCGCCTGGTCGAGTATCTTGAAGAACTCCAGGATGAGTCCGTCCCGCTTCAGCTTGAGTATCTTGTGCCCGTTCTGAGTCAACTTGATCTTCTTCTTGACCTCGAGCAGTTCTGACCTGGTAGGCTGTATCTCTCTGACCGGCATTGCGCATTCACTTCTTCTTCACAGTCGGGTGATATTTCTCGATGAACTTCCTGTCAATCTTCGTGAGCGAATCTGTGGGCAGCATGGACAGCAGCTCCCAGCCGAGGTCGAGCGTCTGTTCTATCGTGCGGTCCTCGTCCTTCCCCTGACGTGTGAATCTGTCCTCAAAGGCATCCGCGAAGTCGAGGAACTTCCTGTCCCTGTCCGATAGGGCCTCCTTGCCGACGATCGCGACCAGTCCCCGCAGGTCCCTGCCCTCGGCATATGCGGCATATAGCTGGTCAGAGACCGCCCTGTGATCCTCACGTGTGCGGCCGGGGCCGATTCCCTGGCCCATGAGCCTTGACAGGGACCGCTCGACCGCGATCGGCGGGAATATGCCCTTCCTGTGAAGGTCTCTGGAGGCGACTATCTGTCCCTCCGTGATATAACCAGTAAGGTCAGGTATGGGGTGCGTGATGTCGTCTCCCGGCATGGAGAGGATTGGGAACTGCGTGATCGAGCCCTTCTTGCCTTTGATCCTCCCGGCCCTCTCATACATGGAGGCCAGGTCTGTGTACATGTACCCTGGGTATCCCCGTCTCGCGGGAACTTCCTCTCTCGCGGCGCCGATCTGTCTCAGCGCCTCCGAGTAATTCGTGATATCTGTGAGTATCACGAGCACGTGCATCCCGAGGTCGAAAGCAAGGTACTCTGCGGTGGTGAGGGCAAGTCTCGGAGTCAGCAACCTCTCGATTGCGGGGTCGTCCGCAAGGTTGAGGAACACGACCGCTCGCTTCAGAGCGCCCGTCCTCTCGAAGTCCTTCATGAAGTACTGCGCCTCCTCGCTCGTAATGCCCATCGCTGCGAAGACGACCGCGAACTCTTCCTTCCCGCCCAGGACCTTCGCCTGTCTCGCGATCTGCAATGCGATGTCGTTGTGCGGCAGACCGGCACCGGAGAATATCGGAAGCTTCTGACCGCGGACGAGCGTGTTCATCCCGTCTATCGACGAAATGCCCGTCTGGATGAACTCCTGCGGGTTGTCCCTGGCCCACGGGTTGATGGCGGCACCGATGATCTCCAGACGCTTCTCCGGGATGATCGGGGGCCCGTTATCGAGCGGGTCCCCAGAGCCGTTCAGTATCCTGCCGAGCATGTCCTTCGCAACGGGCATTTTGACGGTCTCTCCGAGGAACTTCACTCCCGAAGACCTGTCGATGCCTCCCGTTCCCTCGAACACCTGGATGACCACGACCTCGTCCGATGTGTCCAATACCTGTCCTCTCTTCGTGCTCCCGTCTGGGAGCGCGATCTGCACGAGCTCGCCGTAGCCGATGGGCTCCGTCTTCTCAACGAAGACAAGTGGTCCTGCAATCTGGTTGATCGTGTGGTATTCCTTCGCCATATCTCTCACGCTCCCAAAGAGGCGAACTGCTTGTCCATCTCCGCGGCGACCTTCTTCAGGTCGGCATCCATCGTCTCCTCGAACTTCAGCTTCCCGAGGTCCGTCCTGGACTGCAGCGAGGATATCCTCTCGAGAGGCACCTCGAGCGATATCGCCTTCTTCGCGAGTTCAGAGAATCTCTTTATCGCGCTCATGTACTCGTACTGCCTCTTGAGCGGGCTGTAAGTGTCCACCGCATGGTACGCGCTCTGCTGGAGGAAGAATTCCCTGATCATCCTGGCAACATCGAGCGTCAGCCTCTGCTCCTCAGGCAACGCGTCCGAACCGACCAGCTGCACTATCTCCTGCAGCTCCGACTCCTTCTGGAGCGTCTCCATGGCCCACAGCCTCACCTGGTTCCAGTCCTCGGCGACATTCTTCCTGTACCAATCCTCGAGGATCGGGCTGTAGAGGCTGTACGAGGTCAGCCAGTTGATGGCTGGAAAGTGCCTTCTCTCCCTAAGTTTTGAATCGAGCGCCCAGAATACCTTCACGATCCTGAGCGTGTTCTGAGTGACGGGTTCGCTGAAGTCTCCTCCAGATGGGGATACGGCACCGATGACCGATATGGATCCAATCCCTCCTGAGAACACCTTGACGCGTCCGCATCGCTCATAGAACTCCGAGAGCCTAGCAGCGAGATAGGCCGGATATCCCTCCTCACCGGGCATCTCCTCCAACCGTGACGATATCTCTCTCATGGCCTCGGCCCACCTGGACGTTGAGTCGGCCATCAGTGAGACGTCGTAGCCCATGTCCCTGTAGTACTCGGCTATTGTGATCCCAGTATACACGGACGCCTCTCTCGCAGCGACAGGCATGTTGGAGGTGTTCGCTATGAGAACCGTCCTGCCCATCAGGGGTTTCCCCGTCTTCGGGTCCTCCAGCTCGGGGAACGTGGTCAGGACCTCTGTCATTTCGTTACCCCTCTCACCACAACCGACATAGATGACGATCTGCGCATCGCTCCATTTGGAGAGCTGTTGCGACGTTACGGTCTTACCCGTCCCGAACCCGCCAGGAATGGCCGCAGTGCCGCCCTTCGCGAGGGGGAACAGCATGTCAAGCACCCGCTGGCCTGTCACGAGCGGTATATCTGGCATGAGTTTCTCGACATATGGCCTCGCCTGCCTGACCGGCCACTTCTGCATGAGCTTGAGCTCATACCCAGAATCCAGCTGGCCGATGACATCTTCCACAGTGAAATCTCCGGATGAAATGCTCTTGATCTTCCCCTTCGCGTCATTCGGTGCGAGGACCCTGTGAATGATGTTGCCCTCCGGCACCTCGCCAAGTATGGTCCCGCGACCGACCTCATCGCCCTTCTTGACAAGAGGAGTGAACTCCCACTTCTTCTTCCTGTCAAGGCCAGGAGCCGTGATGCCCCTCGAGACGAAGTCGCCCTGGGTCTCCCTCAGGACGGGCAGAGGCCTCTGAACGCCATCGTACACGCTCGAAAGCAGCCCTGGCCCCAGCTCGACCTGGAGAGGGGCCCCAGTGTCGACGACTACCTCGCCGGGCCTTATGCCTGATGTGTCCTCGTAGACCTGGATGACCGTCTTCTTGCCCACGAGCTTGATCACTTCACCCATGAGCTTGAGCTCGCCAACCAAGACGACGTCGTACATCCTCGGGGAGATACCCTCCGCCGTGACGACCGGCCCTGCGACTCTGCTTATCCTTCCCGTTTCCTTCGTAGCCATATGATCCGCTCCCACTACCTTGACTTGTAAAGGTCGATCCCCATCGCCCTTCGAACCTTATCCCTCATATCGCCTTCATCGAGCCCGACTGGTATGACGACGGGGTCGACGCTCTCCATCATCTTCGTCCTCAGCTGAGGAGGCAACTTCTCGAGGTCCTTCGTGTAAAGCGCGAGTATGCCGACATCCTCCTCGTCCATGACCTTCACGATCGTCTCGACCAGCTTGTCCGGGGCGACGGCGTACACTTTCCTGATGCCTGCCAGGCGGAACCCTGTCACGAACTCCTCGGTGCCCACGACAGCGATCTGCATCTCACACCACCAGCAGGTCCTCGATGACCGTAGTCGAGAGGGCACTCGCCTTGCCTCTCGCGATTATCCTGATGTTGTCCACTTCCACTTTCTTGCGTATCATGTAGTTCACAATCGGGAGGACCGAGAGCGGGTAGAAGTGGGCGAATTTCTCGCTCTTGCGAATGAGCGCCTTATCCAACGCGATCGTGATGCCCGAGAGCTTCCTGTCCGTCTTGAAACGCTCAAGAGGTTCCCTTATGTCGGCGTACATGGAGGACTTCTCGAGCTCCTCGATTATCGGTGGCATGCCCTCCGCCTGCGCGAGCGCGCGCAGCTTCTCGATGCTGTAGTCCATGCCTCCCGGTATCAGATACTTGACGATCTTGTCCTCGGGGATGCGCGCGGCCTTCAGTTTCAGGAGCACCTTGAGGTTCGTCACGTCGATCTCCTCCCTGACGAAATCCCTGAGCAGCTTGTCCGCGCTGACCGTCCCTTTGACCACCTTGAGGAGGTCGTAGTACATCCTCTGGTCCAGATGGTCCTCCAAGGGTGCCAGCCTGCCCGCATCCACGACTTCTCTTACAAGTTCGGGGGTGATCGCGAGTGCAGCGTCCGCAACGAGCGCGTCCATGATCTCGGAGACCGAGCTTGACTGTATCAAGGACTTCAGGTATGCCTCCGTGTAGGCGCCTGCCGGAACGAGTGTGTCGACTATCTCCTCAGCCCTGACATTGGTCATCTTGCCCCTCAGGAGCGTCTTGACGTTGTAGATATCCCAGCGCTTCAGGTAGTTCCCGACCATTTCTCTCAGGTGGCCTGTTGTGAAGCCTAGTATGTCGGAATATGTGTTCGCGAGGTTTCGCGTGACTGCCACCTCGACCAAGTTGGCACCCGAGTACACCGAGGCGTACTTCGCCATCTCCTCACGGTACTGGGTCTCTCCGAGGAACCTGCCAACTTCGTACACGTCCATGACGAGAAGGCGGGAGTAGACGTCCCTCGAAAGGAGGAACCTCTTCTTCGCCTTCACGCGAGTGCACGCGTATGCATAATTGCCTCGGTTGCCTGCAAACCACATGCTCCGAATCACCCGAACAGCTTCTCGTATATCTCCCGTATCTTCCCGTTCCAGACATCGTCCAGAATGCTCTCGAACCGGTAGTCCAGACGCACGGTCCTGTCCTTGCTCTCGAATATGAGCCCGCCCGCGCAGTCAACTACTCCTCCGCTGGTCATTCCCGAGGGCAGCTGCAGCAACGGCTTGTCGGCCTTGTTCGTGTACACATAGCAGTCCCCGAGCTCCTTCTTCGCCTTGGAGACGAGCTTCGAGTAGACCTTCTTGCGTTTGTCCGAAGGATAGCTGGCCAATTCTTCGAGCGCCTGCGACCTGAGATCCTCCATTACCTTCCTCTGTGCAGCCAGGAGCGTCTTCTTCGATTCCAGCTCCGCGCTCGACAGCTCCTGCTGTTCCATCTGAGCGGTCTTCGCTTCGGACCTCTTCTCGGCCTTCTGGCGGTTCTCTTGTATCTTCTTGTCCGCCTGGAGGACCTGCTCGTCACGCTCCTTCTGCCCGAGCTGGATGATCTCTCGCTTGCGCTCCTCTCCCTTGCGGAGGATCTCATCGACTACCTTGTTCAGACTCATCCTACCTCAGCTCCGATGATCCCGGCCTCGTATCGCCGATCTCCGTTCTTCTTCCCGTTTCACACCAAGCCGTAGATCAGGAACGCGACGACGAACCCGAAGATGACGATGGTCTCGGGCAGGACCATCAAGGTCAAGCCCTTGCCGAACATCTTTGGGTCTTCTGCAGTTGCGCCCACCGCCGCCGCTCCGATCTGTGCCTGGGCTATGCCGGTGCCTATGCCCGCTGCGCCTATTGCGATGCCCGCACCGACAAGCGCCAATCCGACCGCTGTTGGGTCCAATGCCATTTTCTTCTACCTCCTATTTCGTTATCACAGAGTACTTCCTCTCGTAGCTCAAAGGGGAGAATTCAGTACCCCCACCCTCGAAGAACTTTAGGAAGAACTCAACATAGTTCAGCCTGATAGCCTGAATGCCCGATGACAGAGCCCCGATGAAGAACACGAAGAACGCTTGGGACACGAACAGCGCCAAAACTCCCAGTATCGCCACGACGATATTCCCGCTCTCGAATATCATCGGGAACAGCATGAAGTTGAATGCGACCGCCACCGCACCCTTGCCAATCGCCATCGCAGCCAGTCTTGCGTACGAGACGAGGTTCGTAAACACGCCTACAACCTCGGTAAGTGCCATCGCCCCCTCGAAGACCACGATGCCCAGGACGCCTGCTACGATGAGCCCCAGCGCCGGCATCGAGACCTTTATGCCGATCATATCGGCGCTCACGTCCGGGATGGGTGAGAGAACAGTCGAGTTCATGAAGTGACTAGTTTGGGTGGCATCTCCCGCGATGACCATCATCTCAGCGAATAGTCCGAAGAGCACCAGAAGCCACGCGATCTTTCCCACGGCATGTTTCTTGCTGTGCGGGTAGTGATTTACAAAACCGAAGGTGAAGCCGACGGTCAGGTGGATCCAACCGGCGACGAGCGATATCGCGATCATCTCCATGGAGTCGCGCATCTTGTCGAGCAAAGGATGAATGGGTATGTTCGCGATGACCTCCCAGGAGTGCTCGTCAGGGTTCTCCACCGGCGGATGGAATGGCACCCCGAAGGCCTCGGCGAACACGAACAGTCCGAACACGCTAGCCATGAATCCGCCTGCCAAGATTATCGCACCTAACTTAAGCAGATCAGGGGACGACTTGAACTTCCAGCGAATCATGGCGCCGAGGACGACCAGACTCAGGCCGAATCCTAGGTCGCCTATCATGAAGCCGAAGAAGAGAGGGAATGTGATGAACAGGACAAGAGTAGGGTCTATCTCCTCGTACTTCGGCGTTGATACGAGATTGATGAAGAACTCGAACGGCTTAACCGGTTTCGGATTCTTCAGTTTGACCGGAGTCTCCTCGGATTTCTCCGGAGAGACGGTTTCGATGAACGCGAGGCCGCAACACATCGTGTCCAGGGCCGTCCTTATCTCGTCCACACGGTGACTCGGAGCCCATCCGTCGATGATGAACGAATTTGCCGAAGTCGCAATCCGCAAAGGGGTTTCCGCCTTGAGTATCTCGATGGATAGGTGCTCATCGGAGCTGATGATGAAGTCTGCGAATTGTTTTCGGATGGCGTCCAGGTCGGCCTCGATCCTTGCCAGGTCCGCCTCAAGCTCTTTGATCTGCTTGCGAAGCTGGACGACGATCTCGTCCGGGTCGCCCTTCACCTTCGGCAGTTTGATCTCCTGGAAACCGTGCTCCGCCAGTATCTTCGAGGCCTCCGTGCGGCCTTCGCTCTTTACGAACGCCACAACGACGACATCGGATTTCCTGGCGTCGGCGAACACCTCGCATTCGGCCACCTTGCTCGTCAGAGCAGCGCTCGGGTCAGTCTTGCATATCCCGACGAAGCTCGAGAGATTGTCATAGCCATCAAAGAGTTCCACTGGTATCGCGAAAGGGACGATTGGCTCTAGGGCCCTGATCTCCCCTTCCTTCTCCCTGACCAGCGCCTGTATCTTCTGTCGTGAATCTGCCTTGCTCGATGTATTGAGGTCCAGTGTGACAAGCGCCTGATCCATCCGAGACCTGATGTCGTGGACGTGCATGGCACGAGCCGGCTTGTGGTCCTCAATCTCGAGAGATCGGATGATCGATCTAAGCTTGAGGAGCTTCTGAGACGTGTCAGAGGCCGTCGGGAGCGGCTGGCCGATCCTAAATTCCTCATCCTGTTCCGTGAAGTCTATCAGATGGAGTACGCCCAACTCGTAGAGGCACTCGATTGTAGCATCGAGGCTTTCAATCGACCCGACGACAACGACCCGCGTCATCTCCTCTGGCTTAAGCATCAATCGTCCTCTCAAACTCCGAAAGAACGAACTCCTTTGCCGTGCCCATGCGCTTCTGGGCGGTGGCGGTCAGTGCGGCGGCCTTTTTCTCCCCTTCGGCAAGGACCGTCCTCTTCTTCTGGTCAATCCGCGATTGGGCCTCGGCCACCCTGGCATCCAGCTGCTTCCTGAGAATCGCTTCCGCGCTGTCACTTCTCAAAATCGCCGCACGCTTCCCCTCGGCCTGGAGTTGCCGCCTTTTCTCCTCGGCCTCCTTCGTCATTATGCGTACCTTCTCTTCCGCATCTTTTATTTGGCGAAGTATGTCGGCCTTGCCCAAGTCAGACACGTCCAGTCGCTGATGCGGGTTTCGATATAAATAGCCTACGGGGTTCAGATTTTTCGATTTATTTCCCCGCTAATTCGACAATTAACGACAAATGAGGGTTTGCTTCGATTCTCCGATAGCTCACGCAAGCGCACTACACCTGCAGTTTCTTCGCGAACAATCTCTTGTCCATCCTCGTGACCTTGATACCGGCCTGCTTGAGCAGTTCGACCCCTGTTAGATCCGAGTAATCATCGATGTAGACGACTCGGGCGACCTGAGCGTTCAGAATCATCCGCGCGCAGATGGGGCACGGAACGATAGTCGAATACATCGTGGACGAGCGCGCATTCGTTCCTGCCTGTATCAAGGCGTTCTGCTCGGCGTGCACCGCGGTGCACGTCTCTAGTCTGGTGCCTGACGGGATGCCCAGCTTGTCCCTGATGCATCCAATCTCGTGACAGTGCGGGAGGCCTCTCGGATTTCCGTTGTACCCCGAGCTCTTGATCTCGCCAACATCGCTGACGACGATAGCTCCTATCTGCCTTCGGGTGCAGGTGCTCCTCCGGGAGACCTCGATCGCGATATTCATGAAGTACTGGTCCTTCGATATGCGAGTGTTCTTCCCGTGGGCCTTCTCCGCCTTCACCTGATACCCCCTCGGCCTCAATCCCATCTTGACATTTCTAGCTTTGCCTCGGATGGCACCACGCGCTAGCGCCCTCGCAGGCATGGGAAAGGGTAGAAATAGAGATGGGGCTCTACGAAACGCCACCACAAGGCAATTGGAATGAGCAAGTGGGTTAAGATAGGTGCTGGGATCGTCGCCGCCGTCGCGGTGGTGCTTCTAGCGTATGCGGTGCTCACCCCCGAGGACACGACAGATACTACCGACCACATGGGCGTGAATGGTCACATGATCTACAGCTCCAGCAACGTCGGGATCATAGCCATCGCGATAGTGCTGATAGTCGGAGCCGTGATGGTAGCCGCCCTTTGGAACGAGTACGAGCCCTTGCCGCCGAGCATGGTCCCTCCGAGCAAGCCGCCTGAGCGGACGGTCGGAGCTGCCAAGGAACCAGAGCTGCCCGCTGTGGTCCCAAAGGAGGCGCCCCGCACCCCCTCAGAGGAGACGGAGGCGAGCAGAAACTATCTCGTCCTTCGACTGTTGAGCGGGGACGAGCGTACTATGTTCAAGTCAATCATGGACTCTGGCGGGGAGGCGCTACAGAAGAACCTGATATCCCAAACCAAGATGTCGAATGCCAAGGTCTCCCGAGTCCTGGACAGGCTGTTGCAGAAGGGCGTCATAACCAAGGAACGGTACGGGGCGACGAACAAGGTCAAAATCAAGCCCGAACCGTGATTTTGACCGGGTTTTCAGCCTCTTTTCACCCCAGTGAAAACGTTTTCGCCGCTTTTCAGGATAGGTCCAAGTACCATTTCATCCAAACAGTACACCACGGGCGAATGGAGCCCGAACGACACCCGGAGGTGAAAGAACAATGAAGACGTCAATAATGGTGGCCATTGCAGCGGTGGTAGGAGTGCTCGCAGTCGCAGGAGTAGCCGCGGCGGCATCCCCAACAGTTGCGCAAGCCATGGGCCTAGGATCGGATTCCGGGGACGGCAGCGGCAACATGCACGGATGGCATCACCAGTGGTCATATCAGCATGCGAACCAGAACGACACATGCGGCATGCACGAGTATGACTATGCCTGGGAGTATGACTACAACTACTCCGACGGCCCCAAGAACTGCACATGCGTGGGCTGATCGGGCATTCACGCGCCTGGAAAACTAAACCCCTTCCTCCCTCATATTTTTGGAATCTTGACGCACTCGAGGCAGCGCACGACCCGAGGCGCCGGGGCAGCTTGATATCCGGGACAGGCGATGCGGGGTCGTCATCAAAACGCTGTTACTGAGGGGACAGACTTGCCAATACACGAACCGATTGGGGGCCAGCTGAACATCTTCACCAAGAGCGAGGTCCAGAAGATCCACGGCGCGGCGATGGAGGTTCTCAAGAGGCTGGGCATCAAGATCTGGTCCGAGAACGGACGGAAGCTTTTCGCAGATGCGGGCGCGGAAATCGATGACAAGTCGATGACCGTCAAGATGGACGAGGGATTCGTAATGGACATCATTCACAAAGCACCGTCCTCGTTCGATTACTACGGCCGGGACCCGAGCTACAGACTCCTGATGGGTAAGAAGAGGGTCCATTTCTCGCTCTGTGGCCAGGGCGTGAAGGTGCAAGACCTCGATGGAAAGGTGCGCCCTGCGACCCTGCATGACCTCGAGAACATGGCCATTATTGGGGACTACAGTGAGAACATCCACCACATCTCGATGATGACCACTCCCATGGACGTCCCGCCTGAGACGATGCACATTCGGGCGCTCTGGGGGATGCTGAAGAACACCGTGAAGACGGTAGACGGATACACTCACGGGACGAGATCGGCCGAGGAGACGATTCAGCTTGGATCGATAGTCAGAGGGTCGACAGACGCCTTGGTGAAGAAGCCGTTGTTGCTTGGCTTCACGAACCCGGTGAGCCCGATGCAACTCTCGAAGGAGCTCGTGGACGGAGCGATAGTGTATGCGAAGTACAAACAGCCTGTGCTCTACGCTCCTGAGGCTCTCTCGGGTGGGACGGCCCCTGCGACCTTGGCCGGCCTCATGGTGCAGCAGACGGCAGAGGTGCTATCGGGGATCATGGTCTCCCAGCTGGCGAATCCGGGTGCACCTGTGCTCTTCGGCACGGTCTCGGCAGCGATGGACATGAAGACCGGCACACCAGCACTTGGTGGACCCGAAGTGGGCCTGCTCAACCTGGCTACTGCCCAGCTTGCGAGGCACTACAAGCTACCGTGCAGGGGGACTGGAGGGAATTCGGATTCGAAAGTCGTCGATGCGCAGGCCGGCATCGAGACCGCCATAAGCATCCTGCAAGCGAGTTACGCAGGTGTCAACTTCATGTACGATTCGGCGGGCTCTTTGGACGGATCCCTCACCACTTCGTACGAGAAGATAGTCATAGACAACGAGATCTGCGGCATGGTTTCGAGAATACTCAAGGGAATAGAGGTGACAGACGAGACGCTCGCCGTCGATGAGATAGTCCGGATCGGACCCGCCGCGAGCTACCTAGGCACACCCTACACGCTTCACCACTTCAGGAAAGAGCAATTCATTCCGGAACTGCTTGACAGGAAATCGAGAGATTTGTGGGAGGCGGCCGGCAGGAAGGACATGGCGCAAGTCGCACGAGAGAAGGCTAGATGGATACTCGAGAATCACACGCCCGAGCCCCTTGAGAAGGACGTCTTGAACGAGGGGGATGAATTCGTGAAGAAGGTAGTCAAGGGATACGGTCACTGACCCGGGCATGATGACCCGGGATGCAACCATATCCATTTTATACGAGTCTCCCACTCTCAGCGTCGTGGTCGATAGCGAACCGAAAGAGGACCGGCTGCCCAAGAAATATCGCGGCACCCTGCTGTTCCTGAGAGATGCGGGAATCGCGTTCCTATTCGTGTGCCTCGTGCTACTCACCATGTTCGCGTACACGGGTCTGTGGCCTCCCCTGGTCGTCGTGGAATCGAACAGCATGATGCACGGCGAGGAGAATCTCAGCAGCATTGGGACGATCGATACGGGAGACCTCGTGCTCGTGAAGAAGGTCGACCAGGTCTCAGAGGTGGAAACCTATCTCGAAGGCTACGTCTCGGGATACAGCAGCTACGATGATTACGGGGATGTGATCATCTACGAACGGGGAGGCGTTTCGGCCACTACGCCGATAATCCACCGCGCGATGATGTATTTAGAGTTCAACGCAGACTACACCAGCTACAGCTGTGCCGCGCTCAAGAACGTTCCACGCACCGGTCCAAGCGCCAAGTGGTCGACCCTCAACCCGTCCGATACATGGGACAATCTCACGAGCACGCTGATAATTTCTGACGTCGGCTGGAACAGCCTCTCCGTCTCGGTCGACATACGGTCGCTGCTGGCATCCCACAGAAGCGGTTTCATAACCAAAGGGGATCACAACTCTGGAATCGATCAGATGTATGGCGCCGCGGGTCCGGTCGATGTGAATTGGGTTGTGGGAAAGGCTCGCGGGGAGATCCCATGGTTCGGACTGCTCAAGCTATGGTCGACCGGCACACTTGGGAGCCCCGCACCGCCCAACAGCGTGCGCAACCTGTGGATCGCCATCGCAGTAATCGTCATAGCACCGGTCGTGCTGGACATATTTCTCACATACCGCGAGAAGAAGCGCATCGCGCGCAGACGGGCCCTGTACGAGCGGCACGCAGGAAAGAGCTCGAATGTGGATAAAAGGGTGGAAGGCGAGGAGCAGAAGAAGCCCCCCGAGCCACCTCCGAAGCTGGCGTAGATCACATCAGTGTCGTCTGATAGCGCAGCTTGTAGTTCTTGAGCTGGCTCAGTATCTCGTCCTCTTCGAGTATCTTCCTCGCTTCCACCACTGGCACGCTGGGCTCTATCTCCTTCGTTCTCCCCCCTCTCCCGAAGGACTTCACCCGAGCATGTATTATGCCGAGCATATCGAGTTCCGAAATCAGGTCCGTGATTCTCCTCTGGGTGAGTATGGCAATCGAAGTGCATTGGCAGAGTTCCTTGTAGGTTTCGTACAGATCCCCTGTAGTGAGCTTTCCGTCTCCCCTCTCCGTGTTCAGGAAGACCCCCATCAGCACCAATTTGGACTGAATGGGCAGGGTCCTGACCGCCTCGGTGATGCAGTCGAGCTCGATCTTGTTCTTCGCCCTGATGACATCCGACTCGGTCACGACCAACACTTGGTTACGCTCGGCTATCTCTGCGGCCACCCTCAGAAGGTCCAGAGCCCTCCTCGCGTCTCCGTGTTCCTGGGCGGCCAGCGCCGCGCAGAGCGGTATGACCGAGGGCTCGAGCGAGCCCGCCTCGAGCACCAACTTGCTCCTCTGGTCCAAGATGTCCTTCAACTGCTCCGCATTGTAAGGTGGGAAGACCATCTTCTCCTCGCTGAGCGAACTCTTCACTCGTGGGTCGAGAAACTCCATGAAGCGCAGGTCGTTCGATATCCCGATTACGCTCACCTTGGCATTCTTGAGATCGTCGTTGATCCTGCACAAGTGATACAGCACATCGTCGCCGCTCTTCGATACGAGCTGGTCGACCTCGTCGAGAGCGATGACTATCACGCGCTTCTCCTCGTCGATCTTCTCCCTGAGTATGTTGTACACACGCTCCGTGCTCCAACCAGTGAAAGGAATGCGGGCCTCGAAGTCCTCGATGAACCTGTTGCCAATGTTCTGGAGGATTCCATACTGCGTGTCCACGACCTCGCAGTTCATGTAGATGAAATGGACCTTGTTCAATCCCGAATCTGCTCGCTCGATCTCCTTGCCGATGTACTTCATGCAGGCGGTCTTTCCCGTCCCCGTCTTCCCGAAAAGCAGCACGTTGGAGGGTCTGTTTCCCTCGAGCGCGGTCACCAGAATCCTCGCCAGCTCCCCTATCTGCTCCTCTCTGTGAGGAAGAACGTCAGGTATGTATGATGATCTCAGAACGTCCCTGTCGCCCTTGATGATGGACTGCGATTTGATATACTGGTGGAATATGGTATCCTGCATCTTGTTCCCCCGCAGAAGCAAAAGGCTCCTTCCCTCCCCTTGTTTCCGATGGAAGCCGCTCTCGGAATCCACACGAAACTGAGGGAAAAGTGGAATGATGTAGAAGCTACTTAAGTGTTAATATTATCGTGAGAACTCATTTTACCTGCAGCCTCGAAATTTTGGTGAATCGAGCGAGCCAGCATTTCTAGAAAATGCGATGCGGTGAATAAAAAATTTTGGTGCACATGCATGCGCATTTCCGAGGGGGGACCCCTTTATTTCCTGTGGAACGCCCTGAAAAAGGGGTGGGACCCTCGGGAATCGCGTGTGTCCATCGGAACACATGGTTCTGAAGCTAAGGATGTGCTGGATTTCGTCAACGGATATCATTATCTCTCAATATGGCCTAAGCGACGTAGCAGATGAAAAAGGCAGTCCTTCTATCGATCACGGATGACACCACGGAGATGCGCTCCCTTCTGGATACACTAGGAGTGCAAGTCATTAGAGAGTTCCATCAGAACCTCAGACATCCGCACAAGGCGAGCTTCCTCGGACCCGGGAAGATAGAGGGGATCCAGAAGGAGCTGGAAGAATCTGAATTCGACGTCGCAGTGGTGAACGGGATCCTACGACCATCACAACACCACTATCTCGAGATGAAGTTTCAGAAGGAGTTTATTGACAGGCCTGGTGTGATACTTCGTATTTTCTCAGAGCACGCGCATACCCAAGAGGCGATTGCGCAGGTCACACTTGCCAAGCTGAGATATGAACAGCCGTTTCTGAGAGAGTGGATACACAAAGCGAAGAGTGGCGATCGTCCGGGCTTTCTCGCAGGGGGAGCCTACGCAACAGATGTCTACTACGAACATGCGAAGACTCATGCGAGAAGAATAGAGAAAGGACTGAGAGAGCTATCAAAGCAAAGAGAGATTACAAGAGCTAAGAGAAGAGAGCAGGGATATAGTCTCGTCTCTCTCGCAGGTTACACAAACGCAGGAAAATCCGCCTTGCTGAACAGGCTGTGCGAAGCCTCAGTGGAAGTCGATGACAGGCTGTTCTCAACCCTGTCAACTACCACCAGGCGACTGAAGGGGAGTAGGGCAAACATTCTTGTCTCTGACACAGTTGGTTTTATCAGGGACCTCCCACCAGATCTCATTGATGCGTTCAATTCAACACTTGAGGAAGTATTCTATGCAGACCTGATTCTCTTACTGTTCGATTCTAGCGAGAACGACGACTTAATCAAATCCAAATTGAGAACCTCATTAGAGATCCTCCTTCCGAGAATCGAGAGGAGGTCTCTCGTCGTTGTTGGTAATAAGACGGATTTGATAGATGATGAGAGAAAGAAGAAGGTAATCAGTATCGTTGAATCTATCATAGGATCCTACGAGCTGCTGATGATTTCGACTGTGAGGGAGAAAGGGTTAGATGCACTCAGAACTCGAATAGGGTTAATCCAGAACTTGTCAGCCGTCCTCAGCGTGGAACTCCCTTTGAGCGACGGGTCGATGGGCCTACTCTCAAGGCTGAGAGCATCATGTGATGTCAGCGAAGAAGTCGTTGGCACCATCGTGAAAGCGACGATTCGCTGCAGATCGGATGATCTCGGGAAGATCATTGGATGGCTGGAAGCAGCCGGCGCACTCAAGATAATCACGAACGA
The DNA here is from genome assembly GCA_001800675.1 of Euryarchaeota archaeon RBG_13_57_23. GTDB lineage: Archaea > Thermoplasmatota > Thermoplasmata > UBA10834 > UBA10834 > COMBO-56-21. The sequence continues at coordinate 32,886 of MGVW01000005.1, forward strand.
TGGGCCACGGGCCGAGGGGGCACAGAGAACGGGCATCTCCAACGGAAGTGAAGGGGCCCCCCTCACATGAGGGCCTCTACAGCTTGAACTCTTTCTTCTTCGCAATGACCTTGTCCTCGAATCGCTGAGGCAGGGACCAGGCCAGATACTCTATGTCGTCCATGTTCCTGACGAACTTCGCCTTGCTCGGCGTGTCGATGAGGTCAGCCAGCTCTCTCGTCTTCTTGACGAAATCGTAAAGCCACCAAGCGCAGACAATCAACCCGATGGGCGCCCCGACCGCGATCCAGTCGACCCAGGTTCCGAGCGGGTTCAGGAAGGACCCCAGGAACGAGATGGGATCGGGCAGATTGAAAATCACTTCTCCGTCAACCATCTTCATGTACACGACGCCAATGATGGAGGCAATCGTGAGGAAGGCGAACAGCAGCGTGAGCAGGGTGGCTAGTTCGAGCCTGTACTCGGTTAGAATCGATTTGGCCATCCGTTCACCTAGCTGACGGATAAAAGAGGAACCCGTTAAAATGATTTCCTATGGTTTGGGGACCCTACATGTAGCCGTCATCAGTATTCTTTCCTATTGCGGATTGCCCGCAGATGCTTGGCAGGGGGTCTCGCCAGCGCATTCTGGCAACGGCAAGCCCAATCACACTGGGCCTCGTAGTCCTCATGGCCTGGGGTTCTCCGGTGCCCGTCGTGTCGATTGCAGCCCTGGCGTCCATCGACGACGGCACTATGGTCCAGACGGTCGGACTCGTGGCGGATTCGTGGGCATGGGATGACGGGACAGAGAACCTGTTGCTTGTGGAGACCGCCTCTGGATGTACTGTCATCATGGTCTGTTCCAGCGGGATCCACGCCCAGCCGAGCACGTACGTCCATATTGGGGATGAGATCAAGGTCGTCGGGAAGGTATTCGGGTCGGATTCTCCGAGGAAGCTGTATACTGACAGCGATAAGGTGACTCTTCTTCGACGGTGCGAATTCGTTCTGACGGTGGATTCATTGGCGGACTGCTGGCGACTGTTCGAAGGGGACGACATCGAGGTCAGAGGGATACTCTCCAGAACGAGTGGTGACATCGGGCTCGCCCTTAGAGGCCTGTCGGGGGGAAGCACGGTCGCGCTGGACTATCCGAATGAGATCCAGCCGGCATTGCTGGGAAGGGAGGTGGTCGTTGCTGGGCGCCTAACCTTTGAGGAGACCATCCTGGCGGTAGTGCTTCGCGCGGATTCGGTGGTAGCATGTTCGTGACAACAACCCTTTTCTTGGGGACCAGCGATGGCCGTCAGCGTGAGCGGGACTCTGCTTGCCTTCGACGATACCGATTCTCCGGATGGCATGTGCACGACCTACCTAGCCTCGCTCATGATCGAGGAGCTGAAGGATTACGACTTGATCGGTCTCCCACGTCTCGTACGGCTCGACCCCAATGTGCCTTGGAAGACTAGGGGGAACGCAGCCATCTGTCTGCGGCTCGGAGAAGGTACAGGCCCTTCGAGACTCTGCGGCGCCCTTCCGGGACGGATGGTCAGATACTATGAGAGCGGTCGCTCGGTCGATGGGAGGCAACTACTGGGAGAGGCATCGCGCGTGCTGGAAAGAGTTGCCCAGTTCGATTGCGACAAGACGAACCCAGGCATCGTCGTGTCGGACCGGAGGCCGTCACAAGGGCTTTATTGGGACGCAGTGCGTGAAGTCGTCCCTATCGGCCGCGTCGAGAGACTGCTGAAGGAATGCGGCGCGGAGTGGAGGAAGTACAAGAGCGGAAGGGGGATAATCGGCGCAGCGTCTGCGATGGCGTGGCGCCCCAGAGACAGGACATGGGAGGTTATCGCGTATCGCCACCCAAAGGTGTTCGGCAAACCACGGAGAGTCGACCCCAAGAGCGTGATCTCCATGGACAAGGCCACAAGGCGCACCTTCAACAACTATGATTATGAGAGCGGTCACATCGCAATCACTCCGGGGTCGCCTTGCCCTATCCTCTTCGGCATCAGAGGAGACTCTTCAGCTGAACTCTTGAGGGCCAAGGACATGATAGAGGGAGAAAGTCCGGACAGATGGCTTCTGTTCCTGACCAATCAGGGCACGGATGACCATATCGTAAGGAGAAGAATCTGTTCGCTGAGACCCATGGATTCTGCGGAAATCGAGGCCAAGGTCGTCTCGCCACCAGTCACGATACCAGGGAAACACGTCATCCTCCGCGTCTCTGACGGGGACGAAATCGATGCGGCCTTCTACGAGCCTTCTCGCAGTTTCCGACAGGTGGCACGGGCGCTCCTGCCTGGCGATGAAGTGACGCTCTATGGCTCCGTGCGCGAGGACAGGTTGACGCTCAACGTCGAGAAGATACACGTCCAGAAACTCGTGAAGGACATCCGAAAGATCCACAACCCTGCCTGCGAGCGCTGCGGGAAGAGCATGGGCTCAATGGGATCCGGTCAGGGCTACAGATGCAAGAGGTGTGGGGCAAAGGCGCCAGAGTCCGCCGCGGTGTCTAGGACTTTTGCCCGCTCCATCAGGCCCGGATGGTTCGAGCCGCCAGTCGCATCGCGAAGACACCTTCACAAGCCACTTCGGCGAATGTCGAGGGTGAACATAGACAATCTATAAATACGCTCCAGCGAATCCGCAGCCAACCATCCGCACGATGATTTCCAGCGCGCTGGGCAGGTGTATCTTCATGAAGGAAGCAGTCATTGTCAGTGCTACTAGGACCCCGGTCGGCAAATTCGGAGGAGCTCTCAAGGACCTGAGCGCTCCAAAGCTGGGTTCCATTGTAGTCAGAGAGGCGGTCCGAAGGGCGAAGGTCTCTCCCAAGGAAATCGAAGAGTGCATCATGGGAAACGTCCTCGCGGCAGGTCTTGGGCAGAACCCTGCGAGGCAAGCGGCACTTCATGGCGGCCTCACCGAGGAGGTCGCAGCGCTCACGATCAACAAGGTCTGCGGGTCTGGGCTCAAGGCGGTCATGCTCGCCTCTGACGCGATTCTGGCAGGAAAGGAACGGATAATTGTAGCCGGTGGTATGGAGAGCATGAGCAACAGCCCGTACCTCCTTGAGAAGGCGCGTTTCGGATACAAGATGGGCGATTCGCAGATAGTGGATTCGATGGTCAGGGACGGCCTCTGGGATATCTTCAACAACTTCCACATGGGCAACACGGGCGAGATAGTGGCTCAGAGGAACGCGATCACGAGACAGGATGCGGACAAGTTCTCGCTCTGGAGCCAGCAGAAGGCCGTCCAGGCAATCAAGAGTGGCGCGTTCAAGGACGAGATTGTGGAGGTCGAGATCGAGTCCAAGAAGGAGAAGATCGTGGTCTCCGTCGACGAGGGCCCGAGGGAGGACAGCACCCTCGAGGGGCTCGCGAAGCTCAAGCCAGTCTTCAAGAACGACGGGATCCTCACAGCCGGCAACTCCTCCACGATCAATGACGGGGCATCCGCGACGGTAGTCATGGATTTCGAGCTGGCCAAGGAGAAGGGCCTGAAACCCCTTGTGAGGATTGTGGACTACTTGACCGTTGGAGTCAGGCCGGAACTGCTAATGGAGGCGCCGATTCATGCGGTCAAGAAGCTGCTCAACAGGAACAACCTTCAGATAGGCGACATCGACCTGATCGAGCACAACGAGGCGTTCTCGACCGCATCCATCGCGACGATGCGCGCGCTTGCCATCCCCGAATCGCGATTCAATGTGAATGGCGGAGCGGTCGCGCTCGGGCACCCGATCGGATGCAGCGGCGCCCGTGTTCTGACCACTCTGATCTATGCCATGAAGGCCAGAGGGGCGAAGAGAGGCATCGCCACTCTCTGTTTGGGCGGCGGGAACGCCGTTGCGATGCTAGTCGAACAATAGTCCCGTGGCGGTCAAGCAAGGAAATATACTACTTCGAACTACACAGAGCATCTACTCCATCGGGCGATAGCATGAACGCGAGAGAGCTGATGCAGGCGGTAGCTGAGGATAGGGATGAACTACTGGGCAATTTCTGCGCGATGCTGCGGATAAGCGCCGTGGGCCCTGAGAACGGGGGCGAAGGCGAGTCCGAGCGCGCGAAGTTCTTGACCAAGCTGGCCAGGGATCTCGGGTTCAAGTCCGTGGATGTGCTAGAATCTGCTGACCCGCGGGTCCCCTCAGGCAAGAGGCCGAACATAATCATAAAGCTCAGAGGGAGTTCCGACAAAAATCTGTGGGTCGTCACACACATGGATACAGTCCCCGTCGGAGACTTGAGCGCGTGGAAATCCCCTCCGTTTGAGCCGAGGGTCGAGGATGGCAAGATATTCGCCAGAGGGTCCGAGGACAACGGACAGGAGCTGATCGCGTCGCTGTATGGGCTCAAGGCTCTCGCGAGGAACGGGATGACCCCAGAGTGCAACATAGGACTCGTGTTCGTGGCTGACGAGGAAATGGGCAACGCCCATGGCATCGATTTCCTCCTGCAGAAGAACATCTTTCGGAAAGAGGACCTAGCAGTCGTGCCGGATCACGGCGAGAAGGACGGCTCCGGCATAGTGGTGGTGGAGAAAGGGATCGCATGGATAGAGGTCGAGGTGGTTGGTGTTCAGACCCATGCGAGCACGCCCGAGAAAGGTGTGAACGCTTTCGAGGCGGCTGCGCGGTTCATGTTGCTCGCACTTGAGCGCCTGAGAAAGAGATTCATTGTGTGCGATCCTCTCTTCGATCCGCCCTGCAGTACATTCGCTCCTACAAGGTGCGAAGCGAACGGCCCGAACATAAACACCGTCCCAGGTCGGCAGCGATTCGCTTTCGATTTTCGAGTTCTGCCTGAGTACAGTCTTGACGACGTGATGTATGAGGTGCGTGCAGCCGCTGACGATATCGAGAAGTCGACTGGGGCGAGGATAAACCTGAAGCTCGATCAAAGGGCGGATGCTGCTCCGAGGACTGAAGCGAATGCCGAGATTGTGAGAAGGCTCTCTGCGGCCATTCAAGTGGTTCGCGGCCTCAAAGCTCGCCCAAGAGGGATGGGGGGCGGCACGTGTGCGGCCCCTTTCAGGCGCCTGGGGATTCAGGCGGCCGTGTGGTCCACATCCTCGCAGACGGCGCACGACGCCAACGAGTACTGTAAACTGGAAGATGTTATCGCAGACGCACAGGTTTACGCCCTGCTTTTCGCCGGGAAGAACCTCGATAGCAACTAGAGGCTTTCCGTCGATTTCGCTTGGGGCTCGTTGAAGATCCTGGCCACCATCCACTCGGGGTCGAACCTTCTGAACTCTTCGTACTCCTGGCCTACGCTCACATAGGCGATGGGCTTGCCTATGGTCTTGGCGATGGAGAGGGCAGCGCCTCCTTTGGCGTCGGCATCCACCTTGGTGAGAATCACGCCGTCTATGCCGACTGCGCCATCGAACCTCTTCGCCTGCTCCACAGCATCCGAACCAGCGAGCGCATCTCCCACGAAGAAAACCAGATCCGGTTTCGCGACGCGCCGTATCTTCTTCATCTCGTCCATGAGGTTCGTGTTCGTCTGCATCCTGCCGGCCGTGTCGATCAGGACAATGTCCTTCTTCCTCGCCTTCGCATGCTCTATGGCGTCGTATGCCACTGCGGCGGGGTCGCTCCCTTCCTGATGCTTGATCACTTTGCAGCCGAGCTTCTCCGAGTGCAATGTGAGCTGCTCTATCGCGCCTGCTCGGAAGGTGTCTCCCGCCGCGAGCACCACGGAAAGCCCATGCTTCTGCATCCGATGGGCCATCTTTGCGATGGCAGTGGTCTTCCCACCCCCGTTGATCCCTACGAACATGATAACAAAAGGTGGCGTCTTCTTCTTGATGAGGTCCATCATCCCGAAGGACTTCTGCTCGAGGACTTCCTTGACCGCAGCCCTCAGGGCGAGTCTCACGGCCTCGTCGATGTCGAAAGATTTGTCGATTCGTTTTCCGAGCAGAGAGGCCTTGACGCTCTTTGTCAGCTCCTCCGCTACGGGAAGGGCGACATCTGCCTGGAGGAGGCCGAGCTGGAGCTCCTCGAGGAGATCGTCCAGCATGCTTTCCTTCAGGCGTCTTCCGGATTCGTCGACTACCTCAGAGATGTCCTCGATGCTCTTCGTCTTCGCCTCTTCCGAGACCGAGGAAAAGCGCTCCCTGAGCCCCTTGAACATGTGCCGCCCTCAGATCTTGCCGGCTGACTGAAGCGCCTCAACCTGTGACTGCACCTTCTCCGATAGTTCCTGAACCAGCGCCTCCGTCTGGGCCGCTCTGTCAATAATTGATTTGAAAGCGCGTGATAGCTCGTCAATCTTCTCGTCCAAGAATTTCTCCGCCTCTTCCGGACTTCTTCTAACGGTGACGCCTGAGCCTATTCCCAGTATCGCGGTCCTGTTGTCCGAGATCTTCGCGTGAACGAAAGAGTCGGCACCAATAGGAATCAGCAGCTCGTCATTTGTGGGCCCCTTCATGAGCGACTTCACAGTCTCTCTTGCCCTCACATGCTCCTCGACCGCGAGCTGGATTAGCTGCTGCTGCTTCGAGAGCCCCTCGAGCTGAGCCTTTGCCGTCTCGAGCATCATGTAGTCTTCTTGCAGCTTCCTTTCGTCGACGGCCTGAGGTGTAGTCACTTCTTCGCCTCCAGCATGTGCCTTACCGCGTGGTCGGTTACCTCTTCGACCCGGAGCGACTTCACTACCACGATCTGTATGTTCTTCCGTTTGACCTTGTGCCTGCTTCCCATCAGGGCGAGAGTCTTCTCCTTCGCCGCCGACTCGTCCGCGGCAGCTACCTCAAGCGCGAACGGCTGCCATTTGCGGTGAGATTCAATGAACTGACCGCTGACTTCGAACGCCTTCATCGTGACCAGCCCGCCCTAGAGCGGGCACTTGGGATAAAGCTTTTGCTCGCAACCAGGGCGCTAATTCGAGGGCTACACAACATTCATTATGCACGCGCACAATGTGAAATATCCGTGGCAAGAACGATTGAGTGCTTCTACCCAGGAGACAGCTTCCCAGCGATTTCGATCACGGGCAGAGCATGCTCCATGAACTGCAAGCACTGCGGGAAGAAGTACCTCGAAGGCATGGTCCCTGCCACGACCCCAGGGGACCTTCTTGAGATCGCGGAGGCACTCGCGCAGCGAGGAGCGAACGGCTTCTTGCTGAGCGGAGGGGCGGACCCCCTAGGCAAGGTCAAGCTCGCAAACTATGCAGAGGCCATCAGTGAGATCAAGTCATCGACCGACCTGAAAATCAACGCGCACATAGGCCTCACGTCTACTAGCGATATCAACAGACTCGTGGAGTCGGGAATCGATGCGTTCTCTGTGGACGTCTACGGCTCCGACGAGACGATTCACGAAGTCCTCGGGCTCGACGCGGAGGTGCGCGATTATCACAGAGTCTTGGACGACCTCGAGCATGCGGGCGCCAAAATAGTCGCGCCGCACATCTGCATAGGAATCCACGGAGGAGAGCTCAGGGGTGAATTCGATGCAATAAAGGCGCTAAAATCGCACGCCCCGAAGACCTTGATTCTGATATCGTTGATACCGACGAAGGGGACTGCATACCAAGATGTCGCAGCCCCTTCCGCCAGCGACATCATCTCGGTCGTGCGAAACGCCAGAGAATCTCTTCCCAGGACAAGATTGCTGCTGGGCTGCATGCGCTCGAAGCTGGATCGGTCGCACGAATGCGGTCTCGTTGCCGCAGGGCTTGACGGCATCGTGTTGCCCGCGAACAGCACGGTCGAGAGATTGATTGCAGAAGGGTACAGGATCCGGAAGCGATCGGTTTGCTGCTCCATTGGTTAGGTCATTTGTAGATGGAGCCTGCGGAATATTTCCTCTCGATCGGTATGAGGTATGCGACCCAGGCGACGTTCGTGACGACGAACGCGATCAGAAGAAGCGAAGTGATACCGGTGAATGTCCCAGACACTTCTTTCATGAGCGTGACCACCGCGCTCGTCCCTATGTCGTCCATGCTGTTAATCACGATGTAGAATCTCGTGAATTTGTCCAACTTGGGGATCTCGATCAGGAGCTCGTTGTCAATCGTGATGTAATCGACCGTATTCAGCCGGTATGAGGCGAGGGCACTCAGTGAATCCGGGCCGGTGTAGTATTGTCGGAACAGTTCCTCGATGATGATGTAGACCTGAATCTGCCTTGCAGCGGTGACATGAACACTGGAAGTCTCCATGAGCGCTAACACATCGGACGAGTAAAAGTACGGGGGGTAGGTGCCAGGGGTTATGTAGACCGACTCGTTCCTCGACTCCTCTATTCCACCGATTATCGATGGCACCGTTATCGTCATGACCACAGCCGCTGCGATTGCTGCCATTATGATGGACCGTTTCATAGATCGTTTCGCCATGAGATGACGCGCGCTAGAACTGCGAGCGAAGCGGAGCTCAAGCATTCTGAAGAAGAAACTCTCGAGGCAGATGATCAGGAGCAGGAGAACGAGGACGCCGAAGAACGCGTCGAGAGGAATATAGACGTAGGGGTCGACAGTCGCCCCGCCAAAGACGAATATGGTCACGACCGCTAGGGCGACCAGCATCACTGCCTGTACCGCGTACAGCGTCAGCTTGATCCTGTGGATCCTGCTGAGGCGTATGGAATCCTCAAGGACTTTGCCAGAGGCAGGCATCGTCTGTAAAAATGCAGAGGTCTGATTAAATAGTTTTCCGCTCCGGTCTGCCTTGTGAAAATGACACTGGCCGTAAAAGACTGACATGCGCGGGGCCGTCGACCCGGTCTATGCCTTCGTGCTTATGCTCGCCAACTTCCTACACAAAAGGTACACTGCGGCGAATTCGGGGACAGAGTTGCTACCAGAATCCAAAGCAAAGTCGCGCCCCTTCAAGGTCACGTTGCACGGCTTCTCGCATCTGACCGCCACCTCTTCCTCCCCGAAGGCTTTGGACACTGCGTCATCGAATGGGTTGAAACCGGTCAGCTCCCGCCTTGTCAATGGGACGACCTCGAATCCAGTCTTCCCGTGGAGTGATGTGGGCAGCCTGATCAATCTCTTGATGTCAGATGTGACCGGCTCATCGGTCTCGCCCTTCATCCTCCCCCTGACACGCATGTCCACGAGGTCAAGGAACGCATCGGAGTGTCGTTTCTCTGAGAACACCTCGAAGGTGTTCTCCGCCCTCATCCTGTCGACTCCGCGTTTGCCGGTCTTCCCGCCGAACAGATCCTTGTAGAGCCCTTCCAATGTCTTCTTGCCGATGTCCCTTTTGGATTCCTCGAAGAGTTCGGCCAGTTTCGACCGCGCGTCGACTGGGTCCATCGACTCTATCTCATCGAGGAGGGTGTCAATCCCCTTCCTGATGCGCCTCCGCCAACCGCCGTCATCGAGGGACGGCATCGTTCTCTTCTTGTCGGAGTCTACTCTGTCCTTGAACCTGGATATCTCGAATGGTTTGGGAGGGAACAACCAATCGATGTCGAGGTCTGTGCCAGTCACGAAGTCCACGATCTCGCGTCTCTCGTGGCTGGTCAGCCGCAGGACTTTGGGGGAGTTTATGTGGACGTGGTACCCCCTTCCACCTGAGAACGCTATCTTGAGCTCGTTTTCGGGGACCCCAAGGTCCCCAAGAAGGAACTCATCGACCAATCTCGTGACCTCCTCCTTGACCCTCTCGAGCATCTTCTCGTAGGGCATGTTCTGAGCGCCCTCTACATGGTCCGCGTCCAGGTCGAAGATCAGGTCCGCGCCCAGCCATTTCTTTTCGGGCATGGTTTGGGCGTCTGGTTTCTCATAGTACGCGCACGAGTAGTAGACATGCGCGGGTGTCTGCTCAATCAAATACTTCTTCAAGGAAGCCCTCGTAGGAAAGGCTGTGTGGCGCACCATGCCTTGGCGGTCGTAGAACATGAATCCGAACTCTCTTTTGGAGAACCTGTCGGGCATTGCCAGAGCGGTCTGTCTGTAGTGTCTGGAGAACATCTTCATGATGAACCGGGTCGATTCGTCAATGACCATCGCGCTGAGTCATCCGAGTGGCCAGTATATTAAGCTCACATCGGAGTGTTGCATGCATGTAGACCTGTGATGAAAAACATAAAAACCCCGCAGGGGCATCATATCGCAAGCCTGGTCGATGCAATGATAAAGACCTACATCCGAGTGGAGCTGAGCAGCGAGGGCGAATCCCCGAAGCAGGTAATCGAGCGAATGAGGAGGATCGGCGCGGTTCCGATGGTCGGGGACTACGATTTCGAGCTGAGGCTCACGGAGGATGAGAGGTTGTTCGACAAACTCGAGGAGATACACCGCGCCCTGAAAGGTTCGAACATACGGTATGCGCTGACGACGCGCACCGACGCCGAAGCCGAAGACATGATTAGGAGCAAGCGCGAGATCGCCCACTATTTCGGCGAGAAGCCAGTCGAGCTGAAGAAGGCTCTCTACAAGGCGAAACTGGATCGTTGGAGGGAGATGGGGCTTGAGGTCTCAGAGCTCGAGGAACTCTTGGAGAAGGACCTCGACTCCTTCAAGACGGTTAGCAAGCAGTTCCTCCGCACGCACCTCGATCAGATGGTCGTGAAGGACAAGAGCCCCGCGAACAACGTCATCGACATGCATGTGCTCGCAGTGCTCGACGAAAAAGGAAAAGACATCCGCGACCTCGCGCAGAGGACGAAGTACTCAGAAGAGCAGGTCACGCTCTCGCTTGGAAGGCTCATATCCGCGGGGAGCGCGATCAGATCCCAGAGCGGAGATACAGAGACGTTCTCTCTCACACCTCCACCAGCGCCTCCCAACCACTTCAGGAAGACGGCCACGATCGTAGCTGCGAAGAGCGAGGTAGAAGCAGAGAAGAGGATAATGGACTCGATTTCCACGGAAGGCATCTCGTCAAGAGATTTAGTCAGGGCGGCGGAGCTGCCCCGGGACCAGTTCGTGAAGGCTTTGAAAACCCTCCAGAAGGATGGGAAGGTAAAGATTATCAAGAGGAATCAGAGGGAATTCTACTACATGAGGGCCTGAACCGAGGCCATACTTCGGTTTTCGCTGGCACGGCCTCCAAAGGTTTAATAGAGAACCGCCCGATTGAGCGATCCCCTTCTGCAGGTGACCGATGAAGGCGCTCGAACTCAATAACGTCCGCTTCAAGTATCGTGATTTTCAGAACTGGGCACTGGACTCAGTATCGCTCGAGGTCGAGAAAGGCGAGTTCGTGACCATTCTCGGGTGCAACGGCTCTGGGAAATCCACATTGTGTCTCCTGACGAACGGCCTCATACCGCATGCGATCCAAGGGAACCTGCAAGGCTCGGTCTCCGTTTTCGGGAACAACGTCGGGGAGCAGCCGGTCTCTCAGTCCGCGACGAAGGTCGGCATCGTATTCCAGGAGCCCGAGAGCCAGCTGTTCTGCATGAGTGTCGAGGAGGAGGTGGCCTTCGGCCCGGAGAACCTGGCAGTTCCTCGGGAGGAGATCAAGACGCGCGTGGAGTGGGCGCTAGAACTCGTCGGCATGAAGGGGTACAACAACCGCTCTCCCTTCAGTCTCTCGGGCGGACAGAAGCAGCGTGTGGCGATCGCGGCAGCGCTGTCGATGCGGCCCGAAATGCTGGTCCTCGACGAACCAGCATATGCGCTGGACCCCGTCGGCAGACTCGGCCTCTATTCGGTCCTGAGGGACCTGAAGGAGAAACATGGCATGACGGTCATCCTCGCGGAGAGGGATGCCGAGGAGGCCCTCGCGTTCTCTGATCGGTTCGTGTTGATGAAGGATGGGAAGCTGCTCGAATCAGGTCCTCCGAGGCAGGTGCTCAGGGACCCTGCCAAGCTGAGAGAGATAGGAGTCGCGCCTCCCCAGGTGACCGAGGTAGCGTCATTGCTCAACACTCGAATGGGCACGTCGAAGTTCTCTTTCCTCACGGTCGAAGAGGCTGAGCGGGCCATTCTCGAGGAAGTCCTGAAACCCAAGAAGGAGGGAAGACGGTGATTCCCAGCGCCCATGGGATTCCGCGGGAGGAGAAGATCATCTCCACACGCAATCTCAAGTTCACGTACGAAGGGGGTGTTCAGGCTCTCCAAGGGCTCAACCTCGACATCAGGTCCGGCGACTATGTTGCCATCGTTGGGGGGAACGGGTCCGGGAAGACCACCCTGGCGAAGGCACTGAACGGCCTCCTGAAACCGACCAGCGGCACGGTCATGGTGAACGGTATGCCCACTTCGGAGCTTAAGGTGGCAGAGATCGCCAAGGTCGTCGGATACGCGTTCCAGAACCCGGACCATCAACTGTTCTGCTCATCTGTGGAGGACGAAGTGAGATTCGGCCCTCTGAACCTCGGTTACCCGGAGCAAGAGGTTCGCCAAAAGGTGGAGCGAGCAATCGAGGCCATGAACCTGGGCCAGCTGAGGGCGTTGGCTCCGCTGTCTCTCAGGCTCGGGGAGAGGCGTAGGGTCTCAATCGCATCTGTGATTGCGATGGATCCGCAGGTGCTGATTCTCGATGAACCGACGACCGGCCTTGACGCAGGCGAATCGCTCGAGCTGATGAACAGCCTCAAGCGGCTCAACGCTGAGGGCAAGACGATCATCCTGATCACTCATGATATGAAGGTCGTGGCGGAGCACGCGAGGCGCGTGATCGTGATGGCAAACGGCAGGATGATACTGGACTCCGACAGCCGAGGTGTCTTCTCCGACCTTGCCATACTCGGTGAGAGCAATCTAGAACCACCGCCGGTGGTAAGGCTCGCGCACAGGCTCGCCAAGCACGGGATCCCTCATGATGTGATGTCCGTCGAGGAATTAGTGTTCCAGCTCCTTAGGTCGAGAGGTGGTGGATGATGGGAGGGTTCATCGATCTCTACACGGAGGCCGACACCTTCCTACACCGGATGGACCCGCGGGTGAAGATCGTCGCAGTCCTGTTGCTCAGCCTGTTGGCATTCATCCTGTCGCACCTCTACCTCCTCCTCGCGCTCCTCACCTTCATATTCCTGTTGCTGTTCCTTGCACGCGCGACGATATCGAGGACAGCGTTCGCGCTCAAGTTCGTGCTACGGTTCATGGTTCTCATAATCATCCTTTGGCCGATCTTCGACCCCACTGGTACGCCTGTACTCGCTTCACTAGGGCCTATCAAGATAACTGAGCCCGCGGTCTGGAGAGGGGTGACATCTGCCGCGCGTGTCGGCTGTCTGGCTACTGTTTGGTACATACTCATGTTCACTACGTCGCAGAGAGACCTCGTAAGGGCTCTTGTGAAGATGGGCGTCAGATTCGATTTCGGGCTCACGCTGGCGATCTCGCTCAGATTCCTCCCGACCTTCGGGGCACTGATAGACTCGATCAAGGACGCCCAGCGGGCCAGAGGTCTGGAGCTCAGCAAGGGAGGGCTTCTGAAGAGGTCGAAGAACTACGTCGCCGTTCTCGTTCCGACCATCGTATCTGCCCTTCGGACTGCGGACACCCTGTCGTTGGCTCTACAATCACGAGCCTACGGTGCGAGGGCGGACCGGACCTATCTGAGAGATCTGAACATGCGTCCGTCCGACTATGTGGCGCTCGCAGTCCTCGCAGCAATTCTGGTGCTTCCGGCCTTCGCCAAGTTCGTAATGCAAGTTGATATATGACCGCGGATTCCGCTCTTGTAGAGTTTAAGTACCACGTCAGCTTGTAGCATCATCCGGATGTCAGCTCAAGGCTCGAATTGGGGGAATAGCGGTGCCGCGGGCAAGCCAGCGAACTACGTATCTCCGAAGATCGTCGCGGTGTACGGGGTGCTCACTGCGCTCACAGCGGCCATCACCTACGCATCGTATACTCCATTTTCGCCCACAAAGGGCTACTTCAATCTCGGGGACTCGATGGTCTTCTTCTCTGCCCTCGCCTTCGGCTGGAGGGCTGGCGCAATCTGCGGAGGCATCGGCTCGGCCGCGGCGGATATTCTTCTGGGCTCGGGCATCTATGCCCCAATCACGCTCGTAGCGAAGGGGGCCGAGGGACTCGTAGCTGGAGTCATCGGCCGCATGAAAGGCGGTAAGGCTTGGGCCGTCGCACTCGGGATCGGCGCTGGCGGAGCATGCATGATAACGACATATTTCCTCGGAGAGTGGCTCCTGCTGGACGTCGGCTTGGGAAAGGCCATAGCTGAGATCCCTATCAACATCGCCCAGGTTGTGCTAGGCGGGACCATCGGTGCGCTGCTGTCGTACTACGTCAAGAAGTCGTACCCGTCTCTGACGAAGACCTGAGTTGGCTACTTCAGCTTCGAGAGCTCCTTCTCGCCTATCTTGTCCCTAGGCAGTATCCTCTTCATCGAGCCCATCATGTGCATTCCGAAGTTCATCAGGAAAGCAGGCATCGAGATGCCGTAGCGCGTGCCCGTCTGGACCATCTTCCCGGGGTTCATGATGCCATGAGGGTCGAGGAGATCCTTCATCTTCCGGATCAGCTCGGCGCCGTTCTTCCCGCGGTACTTGCTGAGGTTGCCCGCGAAGAATATGCCCAGGCCGACCGCGCGGCCGCCGTTGTCCGAGGCGAGGTCACCCAGCCTCTTCGCGAAGCCCATCGAGGCAGTGGAAGCGACCAGCTTGTGCTCGTCTGTGAGGTAGTAGGGCATGAGCATGACCGTGTTCTGGTCCGCGACTGTGCCGATCAGGGGAGCCTTCAGCTTGAGGTCCTTGATGAGCTTAGCCGTGCCCTGGAGCACAACGTTCAGCTTGTCCATTGGTACTAGTATTTCTCCCGGAATTGCGCCAACGCCTAGCTCCCGGACCCTGAACTCATAGTTTCTCTCCTCCCACTCGTGCGTCGCCAGTTCTTGAGGTTCCTTCTTTGCTCCGGCGTTCTTCATTATCTCGTCCAGCAGATGCTCCTCCATGTCGACCGAGGCCTTGGACCCGGTCATCATGCAGGTCACGAGGCATCCGACCTGAGGCGCGTGCTTCCCGATTGCCCTGAGGTAATCATAGTGCAACTTGTCGCCGAACATGATGTGCATCGGCCGCACTTCAGAGCGGGCCAGCTTCACGAAAGCGGGCTGCATCTTCATGACGTCGTCGAACGAGTATGTTAGAGGTCTCATCTCCTCCGGCTTGGGCAGGACTGAGAGGGTGATCTCGGTGATTATTCCAAAGGTGCCCTCGGCGCCGATGAATAGCCAGTTCAGATTCGGTCCGCAGCCGTTCTGGGGCACGTACTTGTCGCCTGTGTGTATGACCTCGGTTGTGGGCAGGACGACCTCCATGTCACGGACGATGTCGCCTGCGGTACCGTACTTGTAGGCACCTATGCCCGTGCCGCCAGTACTGACCCATCCGCCAATCGTTGCGGAGGGTGCGCTGCTCGGGTAGCATGGCAGAAACAGTCCCTTGGCGTCGAGCGCGTCGGAAAGCGCCTTCCATGTGATTCCTGGTTGCACGCGGGCTATCAGGTTGACAGGGTCGATCTCGAGTATCTTGTTCATCGCGGTCATGTCGAGGACGCGGCCGCCCTTCACCGGCACGGAGCCCCCCAGGCCCCATGTGCCCGCGCCTCTGGGCACCAGAGCCACTTTGGTCGAGATCGCCTTCGTTACCAGCTGCACGACGTCCTGTGTGTACTGCGGCCTGTCGACGTGATCAGGCATGGTCTTGAAAATCAGGTCCATCTCCTTCGGGAGTGGAGCGAGGTCGTGGCTGTACAGTCTCCTTTCCATCTTGTCGTCTGTGGTCTCCATCTTGAACACCTGCCGTGGCACGATGTGTGTGAGGCCGGAGAGCCTCCCCCGCGGATGGTAACCTCTGCACCCAATTAAATCCTTACGTCATAACACCGACAAGGGCCCTGTGAACAGCGCCAGGATTCGTCGTCGCGCCTCGGGTTCACATCGAAACGTTCTTATCGGTGGGGGGAGTGAACAGTACCTCGCTTTAGACGAATTCTCGTCAGAAGAGGGGGCGGAAAATGCAGACCACACTCAGATTGTTGGCGCTCTTCGGCGCGCTAATAGGGCTCTTCATGGTAATCGGTTGGGTAATCGGAGGCCTGCTCTTCGAAGATTGGATAACAGGCACGATAATCTTCGCTGCGCTGGCGGCGGTGATCAATTTCGTGAGCTACTTCTACAGCCACAAGATTGTGATGTGGTCGTACAAGGCGAGAGTCGTCACGCAGGCCGAGGCACCGAGGCTGTACAATGTGGTTAACAAGGTCTGCCTGAAGGCCAACATGCCTATGCCAAAGATCGCTATCGTCCCGACGCAGACCCCCAACGCGTTTGCTACTGGCCGGAACGAGAAGACTGCGGTGGTCGCCGCCACCGAGGGCCTGCTCTCGATGCTGACGGATGATGAGTTGGAGGGAGTCCTAGCGCACGAGATGGCTCACATCAAGGACAAGGACATGCTCCTGATGACCGTCGCGGCAACGATAGCTGGTGCGATATCCATCGCCGCTCGAATGGCGTGGTTCGGATCAATGGGCAGCAGAAGGGGCAACGGGAATGCCATCCTCTTGCTGGTCGTAGCTATCACGGTCCCCATCGCGGCGCTGCTGATCAGGCTGGCGATCTCAAGGAATCGGGAGTACAAGGCCGACAGAGAGGGCGCGATCATGATTCAGAGGCCCTTGGCGCTCGCGCGCGCCCTCGAGAAGCTTGAAGAGGGCAACAGGCGGAGGCCACTCGCACATGGTAGCCCGGCTTCTGCATCGCTGTTCATAGTCAACCCGTTCAGAGGGAGCGGGCTGATGACTGTCTTCATGACCCACCCACCGATGGCGACCCGCGTCAGAAAGCTGGAGCAGCTGGCCGATGAGACCGGGTTCATAGGATGACTTCAGAAACCTCTTCCGCTCTTCCTTCAATCCTCATAGATTCTTGACCATCAGCACGTCATCGTGGTATTCCTTGCCTTCTTTGTTCGCCCTCGGGACGCGACCCACTTCGACGAACCCGAATCTCCTATAGAGCGCCAGCGCCTTCTCGTTGTAGGCAAATGCCTTGATGTGGAGCATCTCAAGGCCACGCATGCGTTTGCGCGCCAGCTCGATGGTTTTCGTCATCAGCGTCTCTCCCACCCCTTTTCCGCGGATCTCGCGACTGAGGGCGATGCCGAGGTTCGCCACGTGCGAGCTCTTCCAAGGCAGGCGGTTGATATCGCAGTTGCCCATGATCTCCCCGTCCACATCGACGAGGAGCATCACTCCCTTCCTCTTGCGGATATCCGCTAGCACTCCTCTCAGCCATGCCTTCTCCTCATCTAGACCAACTCTTTCGTTTATGAGAATGCCAGACCTCTTCTCCGTCACGAAAGCGTTTATGAACTTCATGAGCTGCGCTGCGTCCCTCGGGCTCGGCTCCCTGAAAAGAACATGCGTGCCATCTCTCGCAGTGAATCTGAAAGCGACCACGCCCCAGAAAAATGCTAGTAGGTGAAGAAGTTTGCGCAAGGCCGCGCTAGCCGACCTTCTCCCATTTCTCTAGTTTCATGACGCTCGACAGAGTGCCGCCTTTCTTGATCTCCTCTCGCAGTCTGTTCTCTCGCTCCAGGACGTCCAAGGCCCTGTTCGCGACCTCGACCGCGCTCTCCTGGGAGACAACCACGACCCCGCTCTCGTCGCCGATAATCCAGTCGCCCGACATGACCGTGATGCCGCCGCAGACTATCTCGTGGCCTATCCCGCCGTAACCCTTCGGCTCTCCTGCGTTCGATGCGATGTGTCTCGAGAAGCACGGGAAGCCCAGCTCGATGATGGAGTCGATGTCCCGGGCCGCCCCGTCGATGACGACCCCAGCCACTCTCTTGGTCTTGCAGCTCCATGATGCTAGCTCGCCCCAGACCGCGATATCGCCGCCGCAGGCGTCGATGACTATCACGTCTCCTGGCTTCGCTCTGTCGATGGCCTCGACGGGTTTTGCCCAGTCTCCGTTGATGGTGTGTACCGTGAGTGCCTTCCCGACCATCTTCACACCGTGAGCAATCCTGGGATGGATGCCCTTCATCGCCCCCTTCTTGTGCTGGGCGTCCGCGACATTTGGGGAAGATACCTTTGAGAACGCGATGAACAAGTCTTTCTCGGAGTATTTCTTGAACAGCTCCGACCTGACCTTCTTGCGGCTCGTGATGGCCTTCTTCACGTTCCTTGCGGCCTTCGCAACGTCTTTGGCCTTGATGATGGCGCCTCCGACGATTATGATAGAAGCCCCTGCCCGGAGAACATCTGGAGCTGTCTCGCTGTTTATCCCGCCAGCCGCCGCGATCGGTATCCCGACGGCGTCTACAAGCCCCTTGAGTTCGGACAGAGGCGTGCCTCCGACCATCTGCTCGTCGACCCCGACATGTATGCAGATGTAGTCTGCACCCATCTTCTCGATCTCCTTTGCTCGCGCCGCCTTGTCTCTCACGTTGAAGAGATCGACCATGACCTTGGAGCCGTACTGCCGCGCGCTGAGTACCGCTTCAGTTATCGTGGGGTCTGAGGATATTCCCAATATTACAACGACATCTGCCCCGGACTTGGCTGCCATCTCGACCTCCGCACCACCAACATCGATGGTCTTCATGTCCGCAACGATTGTGTGGGTCGGAAATGTCTTCTTGAGTAGCCTGACTATCTCCATTCCCTCGCTCTTGATCAAGGGCGTGCCGGCCTCTATCCAGTCAACTCCTCCTTTGACTGCGTCTCTGGCAATCTCGATTGCGCGGTCCCCGTGGACGAGGTCGAGTGCTACCTGCAGGACGGGCTTCATCTTCGTTAAGACCTCTGTGCACCGATAAAAACGTGTCGCACATGCTCACTGACCTGTGCAGACGGTGTCTGCATTTCAGCGTAAGAAACTCTAATATCGGTTCCACTGCATACTCGAAGAGCGATGGCAACCAAGATTGCCGAGAGGGACCGCTGCGTCACGGGCGTCGAGGGCCTCGACACCATCCTCTATGGCGGGATTCCCCGGTCCAACACAGTCCTCCTGACTGGCAGCTGCGGTACTGGGAAGACATCTCTGGCGCTCGAGTTCCTGATGCACGGGGCCGTCAAGGGCGAGAACTCTCTGTTCGTGAGCGTCACCGAGAATTCAGAGAAGCTGTTGCAGAACATCATACCATACAAGTTCTTCGACAAGAGCCTCATCAAGTCCGGCCGGCTCGTTTTCGTGGATATGCCTGTGATGTATGAGCGCCTCGGCCTCACGAAGGCCGAGCTGAGCATGGAGGAGATCGAGCTGCTGGTCAACTCGCTCGCGAGCCTGGCCAAGGAGCTCCAGGCCAAGCGTCTGGTGATGGACTCCATCACATCGGTCTGCTACAAGCTGAAGACTTCGGAGAAGATCAGGGATTTCATCCTGAAGCTGTCCAAGGCCTTGTCAGACCTCGGGTGCACTTCGATACTGGTGGGAGAAGTGACCGCCGATTCCACTTCATACTCCACATTCGGGGTAGAAGAGGCCATCGCAGATGGCATCATACTCATGGCGAACATGGAGAGGCGCGGGGACCTCCTCCGGACGCTCCAAGTGATAAAGATGCGTGGCACGATGCACTCTCGGGCCAAGTACGTGCTAGACCTCACGCCGGTTGGTGTTCTCTTGGTTCCGCTCCTGAAAGGAGGTAGCACAGGATGAGCCCGGAGATGGTGAGCGCCCAGCAGATCGCCTCGGAATTGAACGAGACGCCACCCTCGTCCGCCATATCGCTTCAGATGAGTGTGGACAACTACCTGGATGTTATCCGCGGAGTCGTCGACCTGTTCGCGAACAAGAAGCAGATGGACACGATCTATGTCGCCGCGACGATCTCATCGGACGCGATCAAGCGGGTGCTCCAGGCGCTGGACATCGACGACTCGCGAGTGTACTTCGTGGACTGCATCTCGCACATCATGATGGGCGCGACCGCAACTCAACAGGACGAGCAGACGACGTTGGTCGAGAGCCCGACGATGCTCGAGAACATCATGCTGAAGGTCGAGTACCTCATCCGCAGGTCGCAGTCGAAGGACAAGCTGGTCGTCATAGACTCCATCAATTCGCTGGCAATCCACAACAACAACTGGATCCTGTCCGAGTTCCTGCACGTTCTGGTCTCCGGGCTGAGGTCCAGGGATGCGTACACCGTCATACTCACCGTGGAGGAGCACTCGACCCCAGAGCTGAACAACATGGTGAGCCTCGTGTGCGACCACGGCATACACGCGGGCAAGAAGGAGGGATGATGATGAGCTTTACCAGCATCGGGATACCAGCTCTTGACGAACACCTAGGAGGAGGGATACAGAAGGGCTCCACGGTACTGGTCATGGGCAGCCCGGGCTCGGGCACGGAGTTCTTCGCGAAACAGTTCGCCTCGACTGGTCGGGAGGCCGTGACATACTTCACATCGACCGAGCGGGATGAGGATGTCCTGTCGGTCATGCGCGAGTACGGGTGGAGAACGGACATGAAGATAATCAACGTGGGCACGAAGTATTACGAGCGCGTGCTCGCGAAGAAGCTCGAGATCAGCAGGTTCAGGCAGGAGGGGATCACCCTCGGGGATATCAGGAAATTCAAGGAGGCGGACGCCGCGAAGGAGGAGAACTTCCTGACGTTCCTCGCGTACGAGATCTCGAAACTCAGCCCGCCGTTCCGGGTCGTCATCAATTCCTTGGACTTCTTCCTCGAGAACTACGAGAGCTCCGAAGTGCTCATGGCTATGCGGACGATCAAGGCGCACACGCAGCACTCAGAGAGCGTGACGCTCATGACGATGCTCAAGGGAGTGCACGATTCCCGCATTCAGAGCAGCATTGAGGATTTATCAGATGTGATAATAGAGTTGGACCGCGATAAGGTCGGCCACGAGTTCAAGAAGTACATCATTGTCCAAAAAGTGAGGAACAAGCCCTCACAGGTGGGCATCATACCGGCGGTCTACGACAGGACGGGGATTCGGCCTGCACAGGTAACTTAGGTCAGTAGTCGCTTTTCCGGGAATTGTTGTCGTTTCTTGCCGAAGTGTCTCTTGAACAAGAAGACTACGTCTTCTTGCTCTGGCCAGCAAATGCGACATAGCCAGATGCATCGCTTCGACAATCGGCGAAATGGTTAACACTCAATTCTGATAATCGGCCGAAAAGGTATATAAACTCAGCTCGGGCGTATTACAGTCCAAGCGGGCCGAAAGGTCCGCAGGAGGACTAAACAATGAAGAAGATTTGGGCAATCCGAAAGGATGCCGAGGCGGTGTCCCCCGTCATTGCGACCATCCTGATGGTCGCGATCACCGTCGTTCTAGCGGCCGTGCTATATGTCATGGTCCTGGGCTTCGGAGGGACATCGACGACGACCCCAGCCGCGACTTATTCGAAGATGACCGCAACCAACGGTCAGAGGATCAACATCGTGTCAATAACGAAGACAGATGTCCCGTGGGATGACATAAAGGTGCAGCTGTCTGACGGAACCAACTTCGCTGAGTGGGATACTGCCACAACGGACTTGGACGGCGGATCTGCGCTCACGCACAACTACACAACCGACACCCTGGGTACACTGACAGTGTGTCTCCTCGTGACCGATATAGGTGGCAATGGATTCGTGAGTGGCACTGACTACTTCGTCGTGTACACCTACGGTGGCGCAACCGGCTTCGTAGCTGGCACAACCTACAGTGCAGCGCTGGTTTACACGGTCACTGGCGAAAAGATTGGCACGGGTCAGACCTTCACGACCTAGACCAATTGTTGCAACCAGCGGTTGGACTGAGCACAAACCCTTTCCTTCACTTTTCATTCTCTGATGCTGGCGGAAGCCACGTCCTTTTCGCTAGTGCCCTTCGAGGGAAAGTGATATCACCGCCCAAGTGATGGCTCTCTCGATGAACGGCAGCGACGGTCCGCTGGCGATGAACGGCGAAGAGGCCGAGAAGTTCGTGATATCCCTGCTGAGGGAGAGGGGGCCGCTCTCGACCATGCAGATCGAGCGGCTCGCTCGGAAGGAGCACAAGCGTTGCCCCGACCAGACGGTCATCTTTCTCACGAAGATGAAGCGAAAAGGCCTCATAAAGGGGGAGGCCTCTCTCGAGAAGAGGGGTTGGCTCTGGTGGGCCGCCTGAGCAGAACCTATGTCAGTACAGCATCACCGAGGTCTTCGCCAACTGGTCCGACCACTTCTGTCTGGGGTCCTGTGTGTCTATCGCCATGCCGATGATCCAGTCGAGGAGCAGGAGCGGCCAGAATATCTTGGAGATGTTCCTGAGCAAGGCCTGGGCTATGTCAAGCTTCCCCGAGAGCGCGACAACCTTGAGCCTCATCAGCATCTTGCCTACCGTGCCGCCGATGACGTACTCGAAGAACGCGCAATAGAGGAAGAACGCGGCTCCAGGAATCCCTATGAACATGAAGGAAAACCAAGCGATGCTCAGCACGCTGAAGAATACCATGAAGGGGATCCATATGACCAGCCAGTCGATGACTATGGCTACGAAGCGCCTCAGCCAGTGCTCCTGGAGTGCCTTGTCCTTGCTAAGGTAATCAAACCCTGTTACCATGGTTCTACGACTCCGATGTCTCTCGGATGCCTCGCGCCTCTATATTACTTTCTGGGGCAGCGGCCACTCAGATCGCCCGTCTTTCATCACAGGTCAGCAGGAATGTTCTCTTCACGGTGGCGGACGCATATCTACGCTTTACCTTAAGAATAGTGAGGCCAGATTCGCGTGTTCCTCCCCTATTCCTATATACTGGCTCGGCCACTCTTGTGCCGATGTCAGCGCTGAGGCTCTACGCTCTCCTCGAGCATGAGGACGACCCGAAGAAGTGCACTGCGGCGAAACTTGTGCGGCTCGGGGAGATATCGGAAGTCAAGGGGCTGGGGCGGGTGCCAAGACGCATCATCGTGCTCGACCCAGAATCAGAGAAAGCCCTGTCCAGGGAGGACGTGGAGTCGGCGGAGCGCTTCGGGGTCCTCGTCCTAGATTGTTCATGGAACAAGCTCACCAAGTTCCCGAGGCTCAGAGCAGGGATGCAGCACAGGGCATTGCCGTTCATGATCGCCGCGAACCCGACCAACTTCGGAAAGGCCCAGAAGCTCTCGAGTGCGGAGGCTCTTGCGGCTGCAGCCTACATTCTGGGAGATAGGGCACGCGCAGAGCAGTTGATGAGTAGATTCAAGTGGGGGCCAACATTCATCGATATCAACAGAGAAAGACTAGAGGAGTACGCGGCGGCGGCCACGAGCGGAGAGGTTGTGTCCGTGCAGAACCGTATGCTAGATGCAGCCAAAAGGAGCAAAGATGCGCACACCGACTAGTCTTATGTATCACATTGTCGATTCCCTTTCCCCTTTTCCCAAAGACTTCGTCAAGGGGGAGGGCATCGACTTTGATTTGCGGGGGGAACTGAACGCCTAAGGAGTACACGCCCGAGGACCTTGTCGCCATCTGGGAGGAGTTCCTCGGTGGGCAGGAGCGGAGACACCAGGTGACGGCGATAGCCGACCTATACCCAGATGTGAGAAGCATCTACGTTTCATTCTCCGACGTCGACAGGTTCGACCCCGACCTTGCCAACTACACGCTTCAGAACCCGACGCAATCTCTCAGGTCTGCCGAGGACGCTCTCAAGCACATGATTTCCCACGCCCTCACCAACCCGTTCGTGCATTTCAGGATCAAGGATCTTCCGCGCGACTCGAGGATCGAGATCCGGAAGTTGCGGGCGAAGCACCTCGGCTCATTCGTGTCCATCGAGGGTCTTGTCAGGAAGGCCACCGAGGTCAGGCCGAGGGTCACCATCGCGGAGTTCGAGTGCGTCAGGTGCGGCCACAGAATCGTGATAGAACAGGAGGGCATGCAGTTCCACGAGCCACTCGAGTGTTCGAAGGATGATGGTGGCTGCGGCAGGGGCACGGGCTCCACGAAGTTCAGGCTCTTGACGGACCCATCCAAGTTCGTCGACACCCAGAAGATCGAAATCCAGGAACCTCCGGAGGGCCTCAGAGGGGGCTCGCAGCCAGAACGGTTGGCGGGGTACATCGAGGACGATCTGTCGGGGAAGATCTCACCGGGGGACAGGGTGATCATCAACGGGATCCTCAGGAGCCAGCAGAAAGGAACCCAGGTCAAGTCCACCCTGTTCGAGATACATCTGGACATCAACGCCATCGAGTTCGAGGAGAAGGAGTACGAGGAAGTGCTCATAACGCCGGAGGACGAGCTCCGGATCCGCGAGTTCGGCGAGGCTCCCGACCTTTTCGAAAGGATCATAGCGTCCATATCGCCGACGATCTACGGCTACGATCAGGAGAAGGAGGCTCTCTCACTGCAGCTGTTCGGCGGGGTGAACAAAACGATGGACGACGGCACTCGTATACGGGGTGATATCCACATCGCGCTCATCGGGGATCCTGGTACCGCGAAATCCCAGATACTCCGCTATATGGCCATGTTGGCCCCGAGGGGCATATACACATCCGGGAAATCCTCTTCTGCGGCCGGGCTCACCGCTGCTGCGGTGAAGGACGAGTTCGGAGAAGGTCGCTGGACTCTCGAGGCTGGAGCCCTTGTGCTTGCGGACAAGGGTCTGGCGTGCATCGATGAGTTGGACAAGATGACGGACCAGGACAGGTCAAGCATTCACGAGAGTCTGGAGCAGGGAACGATATCCGTCGCGAAGGCGGGTATCACCGCCACCCTACAATCGCGGTGCGCGGTTCTAGGGGCCGCCAACCCCAAGTACGGGAGGTTCGACGACGCCCAGCCGATCGCTGATCAGATCAACCTTCCTCCGACCCTGCTTTCGAGATTTGATGCGATCTTCACGATGTCTGACAAGCCAGATGCAGAGAAGGACAGGAGTTTGGCTGTCCATCTGCTGCGCGTCCATCGACGTGGTGAGGTCAAGCTGCAAGAGTCACCAGAGTCCATAACCGCAGTGGATACGAGGGAGATACTGAGGGACAGCGCTGGCTTGATCCCTGCAATGGACCGTGAGTTCCTCAGGAAATATGTCGCGTACAGCAAGCGCATAATACCGATCATGAGCGACGAAGCCATGCGAACGCTCGAGAACTACTACGTCAGCATCAGGAAGATGGGCGAGGGTGAGCAATCCTCCGTGCCCATCACCCCCAGGCAGCTCGAGGCTCTGATTCGTCTATCGGAGGCGAGCGCGAGGGCGCGCCTGAACCAAATCGTCAGCTCCGAGGATGCTGCGAGGGCAATCAAAATCGTCGAGTACTACCTGAACAAGGTCGCGAGCGATAGCGGTAAGTTGGACATCGACCTCATCTATACGGGCACGAGCAGGAGTCAGCGGGAGCAGATATACGTCGTCAGGAACATGATCCAGCAGATGTCGGATGAGAAGCGGGGCGTGAGCGAGGAAGCGCTCATACAGAGGGCATCTTCCGAGAACATCCCTGATGACAGGGTGAGGGCGCTCCTCAAGAGGCTCAGCGAGAGCGGAGAGGTGTATCGTCCACAGCCCGGGTTCTACAGGCTGACCAGCGAGGAGCGCGCAAGATGATCTGCCTGAGGGTATACAGCCGCGGAGGCGAGACGCTTCTGGCTGCCTGTGACAAGGACGTTCTGGGCAAGACCTTCAAGGGAAAGGGGTTGAAGATCACGGTGTCCGAGGGTTTCTACCGCGGCGAGGATGCCGACGAGGAGACGCTCGTGAACAGGCTGCAGCTCGCGACCGTCGCGAACCTCGTGGGCAAGAGGACCCTTGAGATCGCGATCAGGCACGGCTTCGTCGACTCAGACTGCGTGATGGATATCGGAGGCGTCCCGCACGCGCAGATGGCGAGGATGATGTAGTTGTTCTGCGTCGAGTGCGGCAGAGAGGGCGAGTTGGTAGGCGCCCTGTGCCGGGACTGCTACTCGAAGAAGCACGTCCAGCCAACGATCGCGGACCATGTCGACCTGACGATTTGCGCACACTGCCAATCAATGCAGACCGACAAGGGCTGGGAGGACATCGGGTCCATCAGGCAGGCTGCGGAGGCAGCGATCGAAGATTCGCTTGTGCTCCCGAAGGACGCCAAGCTATCGGACTTCAGGGTCCACCTGTCGGAGAAGGACGAGCGCAACCTCGAGGCCAAGATCGCTGTCATGCTCGTGGTGCAGGGGCACGAGTTCACGCGCGAGCTGCTGACGATAGTCAGGGTCAAACGCGGATCGTGCACCGAGTGCTCCAAGCAGCAGGGGAGGTACTACGAGGCGATACTTCAGGTGAGAGGTCCGGCGCGCACGCTGCCGAAGCACCTCGAGGCTGATGTGGAGCGTCTTGTCAGGGATCGGGTCGGCGCCATGAGGAAGTCGAGCAGAGAGGTGTTCCTGAGCAAGGTCGAGAAGGTCAAGGGCGGACTCGATTTCTATTTCAGCACGGTGAACTCGGCCAGGAGTGTGGCCAGGGAGCTACAGGAGGTCTACTGCGCGGAGTTCAAAGGGTCATCGAGCCTTTGGGGCCGGAGGGACGGCAAGGACGTCTACAGGATGACCTATCTGGTCCGTCTGCCGGGTATATTCAGAGGAGATGTCGTCGCCTTGGGCGGGAGGGAGTTCTACGTCCGCGGGATGTCCAGGGGCATGCTGCACGGGATCGACCTCTTGACAGGCGAGGAGCGCGCCATCAAGTTCACCGAGCGCACGGAGTGTTCGCTCTCGCAGTCTAAGCCCGAGATCTTGAAGGCGGTCGTTCTCAGCGAGAAGGAGCGCGAGCTGCAGGTGCTCGACCCGGAGACGATGAAGCCTCTGGAGGTCAGGAAGCCACGCGGATTCTCTCGAAAAGGCGACCAGACACGGCTCGTGAAGACGAAGCTCGGGACATACGTCCTAAGCGACAGCTGGTAATCGTCCACATTTTGTCGGTTGACATCCAAAGGAATTAATCCTGAGGTCGCCTTTTCGGGCCCGAGGACGGAGATTTATGGTCACCGAGCAGGAGGATGTATCGAACGCAGTAGTCGAGCTGCTCCGGAAGACCGTCGTCAGGCTCCCGCAGGATGTCGAGGACGCCATTAGAAATGCATATGCCAGCGAGACTGACGAGGTCCCGAAGATGCAGCTGAAGGCAATCGTGGACAACATAGACATGGCGATCAAGGGCAATACGCCCATGTGTCAGGATACTGGCGTGGCGATCTTCTACGTCGATCTGCCCAAGGGCTGTAAGGTGGATGTCGGGGAGGGCATCGTCGAAGGTGTGCGCAGGGCCACGAAGGAGGTCCCACTAAGGCCGAACGCGGTCCACCCGATCACGAGGAAGAACCCGGGCGACAATGTCGGCGAGAGGATGCCGTACATCAGCCGGCGCATTCATGACCAGGACTACATCGAGATAACTGTCATGACGAAGGGCGCGGGCTCCGAGAACATGAGCCAGCTCGCGATGCTCACGCCCAGCCAGGGCCTGAAGGGGATTAAGGAGTTCGTGCTCAACGGTGTGCTCAGAGCGGGCAGCAACCCGTGCCCGCCCACGATCTTGGGCGTCGGCATCGGTGGTTCGAGCGACATCGCGATGAAGCTTGCGAAGGAGGCGCTCCTCCGGCCGATCAACGTGAGGCACAAGGACCCCGAGATGGCCAAGCTGGAAACCGAGCTCCTGGAGGCGATCAACATGTTGGGGATCGGACCCATGGGCCTTGGAGGCAAGACGACATGCCTCGGCCTCAACATCGAGTACGCATACTGCCAC
Source organism: Euryarchaeota archaeon RBG_13_57_23 (assembly GCA_001800675.1). GTDB lineage: Archaea > Thermoplasmatota > Thermoplasmata > UBA10834 > UBA10834 > COMBO-56-21. The sequence continues at coordinate 60,497 of MGVW01000005.1, forward strand.
ACTGCAAGTCTTCCTGTTGGATTGAATGTACAGTGCTGGGCGGGAAGGCGCGGGACCGTCAGGATATACCCAGACGGCAAGGCGACCTATCCGACGCACGAGAGGTGATGTGAATGCCCAAGAGGATCAAGACACCAATCTCCGAGGCGGACGCGCGCGCGCTGAAGGCGGGCGAGACCATATACATGGACGGGATAGTCTTCACAGGAAGGGACGAAGTGCACATCCACGCCCTCGAGTACCTGGAGAAGGGCAAGAAGATCCCTGTCGATTTCAAGGGCGCGGCCCTCTTCCACTGTGGCCCGATCATGAAGAAGGTCGAGGAGAAGTGGGTCGCGGTCGCCGCTGGACCGACGACCTCGTCAAGGATGAACTCGCTCGAGCCGGGGTTCATCGAAAAGTTCAGGCCAGGGGCCATCATCGGCAAAGGAGGCATGTCACAACCGACCGTGGACGCAATGAAGGAGTTCGGGTGCGTCTACCTCGCCTTCACAGGTGGGGCGGCGGTCCTTGCCGCGAAGGGCATCAAGAGCGTTGAGGGAGTCGAGTGGTTCGAGCTCGGGATGCCAGAAGCCATCTGGATACTCAACTGCGACAACTTCGGGCCTTTGACCGTGGCTATCGACGCGCACGGGAACAGCCTGTTTGCGGACGTGAATGTGAAGGTCAAGGAGAACGAGAAGAAGGCGCGGGCGAAACTGGGCCTGAGCTAGAACCGAAACGAGCCGCCTTCGGGCCGCTTCACTTCAGTTTTCTCACTTTCTTGTTTTTCGAGCCGCTTTCGCTGTCCTCCGTGACGGAGTCCCCGTCTCCGAGCTCCTCTTCACCTAGCTCCTCGTCGGCGTTCTCCTCCTCGGACTGGTCATACACTGCCGGGGTGGTCGACGGGGAGATGAAGGTTCGGATTCTCAGCGCCAGCGCGACGACGAATATGATGAGTGCGAGGGCGAGTGCGAGTAACATCATCGAGTGCGCCATGTCAAGTCCCTCGATGAATCCTTCGAAAGTCTCGCGCAGGGGGGTCATCTGGAACTCGATTATCTCGATGGAGCCGTCCACGGCCTCAACGTCACTGATCTCCAGAGGCCTGTATCCAGTCTTCTCGAACCTGAGCGTGTAGTTGTCGGCAGGCAGCGCGGCGAACTCGAATTCACCGTTGATGTCCGTGTAGACCGAACGAGGTTGGGGAGACAGGTCGATGACAGTCACGAGGACGTTCACGATCGGGGCGTTCGTCCGAGTATCCTTGACCGTCCCTCGGAGTCTTGCGCCCGGGAGCCCAGTCATGTTGAAGTTGAGCTGGGTCTCGCCGCCGGGCAGGATCTCGACGCCCGTGACGGACTGGGTCTCATAGCCTTGGATTGTGGCCACCACAACATAGACTCCGGCTGTGAGGTTCCTGATCTCGTAGTTGCCGTCCGAGCCGGACAGAGTGGAAATGTCCGTGCCGGCGATGGAGATGTTGGCGCCAACCTTGAGTACCTGCCCAGACCTAACCACTCCGTACAGCCGAGTTGGCTTCTCCTGCAGGTAGAGATCTACCCCCAGCGTGCGGTTACCTCTCGTGACCTCCACATCGGTCACACTGGCTGCAAGGAAACCTTCTCGTGATGCCGTGACGATGTATTTTCCCTCCGGGACGTTCGTGATGTTGTAGTTGCCGCTGGGATCGCTCTGGATCGTGACAGTGACCAAGCCGATCTGGACGGACACGTTGGTCGCATTCAGGGGAGTGCCGAGCTGCGAGTGATATGTGCATCCTGAGATCGAGCCGTTCTGGGTCACAAGAACGAAGTTGGCCAAGGAGCTGTCAGCAATGGGCACGAACACATCCAGCGTCTGAGGCACATATCCTTGCGCACTCGCCGTAACGGAATGCGTCCCTCCGGGCAGCCCGTCGAGTCTGTAAGATCCGTTGACAGGAGACACGGACGCAGAATACCCGAGAGAGATGATTGAAACCGTAGCTCCAGAGATGTACCCTGTCGGGCTGGTGACCGTCCCCAGAATTGTGCTCCCCTGGATCGTCAAGGTAACGTATGTGGTCTGGTTCTCGACTACTGTGCCATCCTGAGGCAGGCTATCCCAGTAGTTCGATTTGGCCGCCGAGAGCTTGTAAGGAAGGTCGGTCTCGTTGGGTGCAAGGTCATGGATGAGATATGTCCCATCCGCACCAGTCACTCCGACAGTAGTGCCATTCAGCCTGACCGTGGCGTCCACCACGTATCTTCCGACATTGTCCACGACGGTGACGTTGATGGCACCCAAACCGGGCGTCTGAAGCGCGGAGACGGTTCGAGGCTCCTCGCTCGAGAATGAGACGATCACACCAGCTCCCACTGCTCCAAGGATCAAGACCAACGCGATGATCGCTGTCGGCAGGGAGCTCGAAACCGAATGTCTGGCCATCGGATATCCGCAGCCTTTCCTATCGGTTCGTTTACATAAATACGTTTGCCGCTGTGAGGACTTTCTCCATCCTGTCTGAAAACGTATTAATAGGCTTGAAGGATAAGGAAATGGAATTTGACGGTCAGTTCACATGGTCACTAGAGTCGAGGATACGGGAACCACGGACGAGGTACTGTCCCTGATGCATCCGACTGTGTCAGAGTGGTTCAGGTCGAAGTTCGGAGAGGTCACGGAGGCCCAAGGCATGGCAGTGCCCCTCATCCATGCCCGCAGGAATGTGGTCGTATCGTCTCCGACAGGGTCAGGAAAGACACTGACCGCATTCCTCGCCATAATCAATGAGCTGATACTGCTGGCAGAGAAGGGGCAGTTGGAGGATAGGATCTACGCTGTCTACGTGTCACCCCTCAAGGCTCTGGCCAACGACATCAACGAGAACCTGATCAAGCCCTTGTCGGAGATATCCGAGCTCTTCAGGGCAAAGGGCTTGACGCCTCCTGAGGTCAAGGTGGCCGTCAGGACGGGCGACACCCTTCCGAGCGAGAGGCAGAGACAAGCGCGCTCGCCCCCTCACATATTCATCACTACTCCGGAATCCTTGTCTCTTGTACTGGCGACACCAGTATTCAGCACCAAATTCGCTGGCGTGGACTACGTGGTCGTGGACGAGGTGCATGAGATATGCGATTCTAAGCGAGGCGTGGCTCTTTCGCTCGCCCTCGAACGTCTCCAGAATCTGTGCAAGAAGGAGTTCGTCAGAATAGGGCTCTCTGCAACAGTTGCCCCGCTCGAGCAGGTCGCGGAGTACCTGGCGGGGCTCAGCGACGGCAGACCCAGGGAGATCAACGTTGTCGAGGTGTTCAAACAGCGAGATCTCGACCTCAAAGTGCTCTGCCCGACCAAGGACATGACCGCCCTCTCGTTCGAAGTGGTCAACTCGAAGATGTACGACATGCTGAAGGACATGATCAACCAGCACAAGACCACCCTGGTATTCACCAACACCAGGAGCGGGGCCGAGAGCGTCGTCTACAAGCTCAAGGAGCGCGGGCTCGAGAATATCGGTACGCATCACGGGAGCTTGAGCAGGGAGACCAGGATGGATGTAGAGGGAAGCCTGAGGAACGGGCTCCTGAAAGCGGTGGTCTCGTCCACATCTCTGGAGCTTGGAATCGACATCGGTTCCATCGACCTCGTTGTCCAGATAGGATCTCCAAAATCGGTGGCAAAGGGCTTGCAACGGGTGGGCAGGGCCGGGCACCAGTACGGGGGCACCTCGACAGGCAGGATGGTGGTCTTCGAGAGCGACGACCTGGTGGAGTGCGCTGTGCTCTGCAGGGCGGCTCATAGGAAGATGATCGATCGGGTGACGATTCCGGTCAATTCGTTGGATGTGCTCGCTCAGACTCTCGTGGGGATGTCCATAGAACGCAGGTGGAAGGTCGAGGATGCCTTCGACCTGATCAGACGTTCGTACTGTTACAGGGACTTGCCGCTGGAGCAGTTCGATAGCGTCCTCAAGTACCTTGGCGGAAAGGAACAGTTCGAGGGCATATACGCCAAGCTCTGGTACGATGACAAGGAACGCGTGTTCGGAAGGAAGCGCGGGGCCAGGATGATATATTATCTGAACCAGGGGACGATCCCTGAGGAGGCGGACTACCAGGTCTACTCCGAGCGCGGCTCGCCCGTGGGCTCCCTCTCCGAGAAATTCGTTGAGCGCCTCTCACAGGGCGACATATTCGTCCTTGGGGGCAGGAGCTACGAGTTCATCAAGTCCAAAGCGACCAAGGTATTCGTCAAGAGCGCTAGTGGGCGCAAGCCGACGGTTCCGTCCTGGACCGGCGAGATGCTGCCCAGGAGCTTCGACCTCTCTGTAGCCATCGGCCAATTCCGAGGCGAGATGGAGCAGCGCCTCGGGACGATGCCTGAGCAGGCGATCGCAGCGTGGCTGAGGGAGGAATTCGGTCTGGATGAGGGGTCCTCTACAACCATAGTCAACTACTTCAAGGAGCAAAAGGCCGTCGCGAAGGTGCCGACGGATTCTAGGCTCCTGGTCGAAGGGTACGTCGACGCGACGGGCAACAAGAGCGCAATCTTCCACTTCCCGTTCGGCAGGCGTGTCAACGACGCCCTCAGCAGGGCGTACGCATCGGTCCTGTCCGAGAGGCTGCGATCGAATGTGACCGTATCGGTGACAGACGACAGCTTCATGGTCACAGTCCCCAGGAGTTTCAAGCTTGAGGAGCTCGGCGACATGCTGCGCTCAGAGAACTTGGAAAGGATACTGAGGAACGCTGTTCGCGATTCCGAATTGTTCTCGCAGCGGTTCAGACACGTCGCGACCAGGAGCTTCATGGTCCTCAGGAATTACAAGGGAAAGGAACTCTCCGTGTCGAGGCAACAGCTCCGGTCGAGCCGTCTTCTCGACGCTCTTCACGAGGTCGAGAAATTCCCTGTCATAGCCGAGACCTATGAGGAGATACTGACCGAGGTCATGGACATGGAGCACGCGAGGGAGGTGCTCGCATCCATTGAGAGAGGCGAGAGGAGGATAGAGTATCTGCCATTCTCTGGTGTTCCCTCACCATTCGCGCACAATGTGATCCTCGTGGGCGTGTCCGACATCGTGCTGATGGAGGACAGGAGCATGCTGCTCAGGGAACTCCACAGGAAGGTGCTGGAACGGGCGCTGGGGGAGGAGGCCGTATCCGAGTATCAATTCGATCCCGATGTCGTCGAGGAGTACTACGCCGCGAAGTTCCCCCGAATCCAGTCCAAGGAGGACATCATCGGGGCGCTCCGTCTCGTCGGCCCGATGAACATATTCAGAGAGAAGGGAGAGAACATCTTCTCGCATTCGAAGGTGGCGTTCGACAAGCTCAGATCATGGGGGACAGAGCTTCTGAGGGAAGGCAAGATCCACTCGGTCTGGATAGGGGAGGATCTGTACGTCTCCTCTGAGGAGTATCCGCTCTACGCGTGCCTTCACTCGCGCCAGGTTGACCTGGGTCCGAGCGAGAAGGCAATCGTGGACGAGCTCAAGAAATCCCCGAGGACCCAGAGCGAGCTCACGGGGCTCATCAAGCTTGACAAGGAAGAGATGAGAGAATCCCTGAGGAAGCTGGAGACCGCGAACATCGTTTTCAGGTCAGACCTGAGGGGCCAGACAGTGGTCTATTCGCTTGGGGAGTTCGAGTCGATGCCGAGGAAGGACTGTCTCATGGAGGCGGTGTCAAGACATCTCGCATATCACGCCCCGATTACCATCGACGACCTCGCGTACGAGGTCGGAGTAACGGAGCAGGAAGCGGAGGAGGCACTCAATGAATTGGCCATGGACGAAATCGTCGTCTCAGGAAGGTTCGTTGTGGGTGAGCAACAGCAGTTCATGTTGGCCAGGGACTACCTCCGTCTCAAATCCGAGGGCAGACCTGTCTACGACAGGGAGACCGTACGGGCGTATTCGGAGCGGAAGCAATTCGGCAAAGTGGGTTCGGTCAGGGAGTTCTTCGACAAGTTCGGCGAGGCCGGGATGATCTATGACATCTTCCAGCGGGTCGACGGATTTGACATGCAGGAGTTCGGAGATCTCCGTAGCAAAGGGGAGATACTGCTCGGGAGGTTCGTGCGCGGCAGACTGCGCTATGTGCTTGCGGTAGACGCACCACATTTCCTTGGGGTTTATCGGCGCAATGAACTGGACAGATATGAATCTGAGATTGTTCGGACCATCGAGAGGTTGGGCTCAGGGACATTCCTGGAGATCGCCCAAGCCACTGGATTTCCTCCTGATCTGATGAGAGAGCACTTCGATTCTCTTGATAGGAAAGGGTATCTCCTGAGAGAGTACGACGAGGCCGAGTCGTGGAGTTCTAGGAACGTCTACACAGTCTGCAAATTGGAGCCGGAGATCGAGAACCCGTACGAGCGCATAATAAGGAAATATCTCAGGGGGTTCGGCCCGGTGACGGTTCTCCAAGCCGCCTCTTACCTTGACGTGGATCCGAGCGAGGCCGAGGTACTCCTCAGAGGCACAGGTGCCAAGAGCATATTCGTGGGCCTCGAGCGGACCGAGATGTTCATACTGCCTGACGAGCTCAGGGAGCTCGACCACGACCACGTTCCCGACGAGAGCCTGCGGATCCTCTCGCTTTACGACTCCTTCCTGAGCGACAAGTGGACGGAGATAACTTCGAGGTTCGGGGAAGGCTGGATATTCCCACTTGTCAGGCACGGTAGAATCGTTGGAATGGTCGAGAAGTGGCTGCTCGCTGGCTCGGTCGAGATCCGCGAGATACTGCTGGACGACCCGGACACTCTCCCTCAACTCATACACTCGTTGGACTCGATGATGTCATTCTACAACGCACTGGGCGTTGAGATAATCCGGGTACGAAGCATACTTGGGACAGATGTCTCCGAGGTCAAGGACGGGCTTAAGAGCGAGTTCCTCAAGCACGGCTACTCCGAATCGAACGGAATGTTGGTCAAGGGCAGGCTTGTCACGGAATGCTTCGATCTTCAGCAGATACTGGAAGTCGCATTCTCCATGCAGCACCTGACTGGCGCCTCGAAGTTCAAGGACATGAATCAGGCGCTGGAGGCTTATGGAGGGCTTCGCTCGAACCAGGAGGCGCTTCTCCGTGTCAAGAAGTTCGAGCCGATCCCCAAGCTCCTGAAGCGCGGAGTGGTCCTCAGAGGTCATCTCATACCGGACAGGGTCGGCTTCTGTACCCCTGAGGCGGCCAGCTTGTACAGATCCGCGCGGTTCAGGGACCTCAGCGCAGACGAGAAGATCGTCACGCGCATCATCAAAGACCAGGAGCCTGTCAAGAGGGACCGACTGCTGGATCTGTCCCCGCTCGGACACGATGACACAATCGAGGCACTCAAGGCCTTGTACAGTTCATCCAGGGTCTACATCGACAATTCCAATGCGTATGTCTCCTCCAAGCGACAGAGGACTTCGAAGGAGGCCGCATGGACGAAGGTCATGGGACGAATCTTTGACAGCTTCGGGATAATGAGCGCCGAGTCCCTTGCGCTCCTGCTCGGCCACGAGATACCGATGCGCGAGCTGAGGCGCTGTCTACGGAGTCTGGAGGATGAGGGCAGATTGGTCAAGGGTTACATGCTCCGAGGGTCCGGGACCTTGCACTGGGCCAGCACCGCAGCCTTTGAGATGCTAGGCAAGGCGAAGTTCTCCGAGATCTTCGTCATGTCCCCGGGGGACATGGTCATCCAGTATCTCAGGGCCACCTTCCGCAACCTGTTGCCCGAGACGGGCAGGTTCGCCATATTCCGCGGCACCGAGCTCATCGGATCGTTCGAGGGGAAGTTGAAGGGCGGCACTCTTGAGATATCGAATGCGCAGGGCGAACCGGGGTGCGAGAGGATCATATCGGACTACGCGAAGAAGCTCGGCCTTGCTGCATCTGAGCGCGAGGAGGGGCGGATGTCCGAGTGGGAAATCATCGATTTCTACCAGAAGACTCACCCTGGCATGGGCGCCGACTGAGAATGGACAATAGTACAGTAGGTGTCCGGATCTAATCCGATTCGTGGTCGATATCGGTTTGTTGGGCGGAGGATCCTGTCCCTCTTCCTCAAGCCCATGAGGGAGATACCTTTGGCCGCCATGGGGGCGCTAGTGGACGGAGTGGTTGCCGCGATTGCGTCTTTCTACTTGCCTTCTGAGGTTTTCGCGATCGAGGAGTGGATAGTGCTCGTGATCAATTTCCTGGTCGTCGTATCCATCACACACTTGTTCTTCCACTTCATCGAGGATTTGTTGTTGGTCGGCAGGATGGTCCTCGATTGGAAGCCCACAGTGGTTATTGTCGGGCTCGTCGCGATAGCCTAGGGCGTCCTGACACTGATGGACCTGCCGATTCTATCTTACCTCTGAGAAAGCGCACGCGTCTTCCTGAGCTGCAGATCTCTCGTTGAAGTACAGGTACTCCTGGGCATAGCCGGAGTATTCTCCGAATCTCTCAGAGGCAAACTCGCTGAGCCTACGATACGATCCTTTCACGTGATATAGCCTGCCGAGAGCGCGTTCGATCCAGATATCGATCGGGAAAGCCTCGAGCTTTCCGAAACCGAAAAGCGAGACGCAGTCCGAGACCTTCTCACCGACGCCGTCTAGTTCCAAGAGCCTCTCCTTGAGGTCCGGGTACTCCAGTCGAGTCATGGATTTCATCTCGTTCGGCGTGAGAGAGTCGCACAATCCAGTCACATACTTGGCCCTATATCCGAGACCGCAACGCTCAAGCTCCTTCTCCGAGGCCTCTCCGAGCCTCTTGATGGTCGGGAAGGCGTGCGCCCCACCCGGGATGGGCTCTCCGTATTTCGTGCAGAGCGTGTCGATCATCTTCTTGATGCGCGGTATGTTGGCATATGTTGCAAGAGTGTAGCTGACAAGACACTCCCACTCATCCATTTTGACGATCCGGAGACCGCGGTACTCCTTCATCCCTCGCACCAGGACTTCGTCCTTGGCCAGGGCTCTTTGGATTCTGGCGACGTCGTCATCTGCTCGCAGATACTCTCGGACTAGCCTCACGACACTGTTGTCCTCGGTGCTTGCATTGATGGACACTGATCTGGCAGACTGCCTCAGCGTCAGCTGGTATTTCCCCACGATGCCTGTCCATGAACCTCGCTCTAGCTCCTTCCACCTGAAGGTTTGACCACAATCCAGAGTGAGTGTCAGGTCAAGCGGGCTAATCTCTGTCTTGAAAATCATTCAGAAGAACTTCCCGCACTTCATCTCTTGTATCCGATCATTCGCAGGAACTTCTTCCTGTCGTCAGCGTCCTTCTCCGTCTCGACGCCCTTCGGCCGCTCCCCGTCAATCACTCCCAAGACGCCTCTTCCGCGTTCGTTCTCGGCGACGATGACATCGACAGGGTTCGCGGTAGCGCAAAAGATGGAACAGACTTCCTGCAAATCCTTGATCCTGTTGAGCACATTGATAGGATAGGCGTTCTCGATCACGACGATGAAAGTGTGACCCGAGCCGATCCTCCCCGCGTTATCGGCTGCCACTTTCTTGAGGCGGTCGTCGTTACCATCAACTCGTATCAGACACGGTCCAGACGCCTCGCAGAATGCCAGCCCGAACTTGGCTCCGGGAACAGTGCTCACAATTGCCTCGTAGAGGTCCTCTGCAGTCTTGATGAAGTGAGTCTGGCCGATGATCACGTTCGCGTTCTCCGGGATTTCGACCCTCACCGATTTTATATCCATCTCTACCCCCACGTCTCCGCAACGACAATCGCGTGGAAATAAGTTTCTCCGGATGCCAGTCGTAGCCTCAGACTGTGTTGGAAAAACGCCGTTATCGAAAATCGAAATCAAAACGATTAACTATATATCCAGGCATACCGTAAACTGCATCTGAAATCCGAAGGAGGCCCCTCTAGTTGTCAGACTCCAGCGGGGACAAGCTCTGCCCGATATGCGATTCCCCCCTACAACCCGGTTCGAAGAAATGTGGTTTCTGTGGGACCGACCTCTCGATCTTCGATATCGAGACTGAAACAGGCAGATCCACATCGGAACCAGCACCCTCTCAACCCAAGGCATCACTAGAGAACAAGATCGAGGAGATACTCAGGCCTAGACCCGTAGAAGTGACCACTACACCACCTCCTGCGCCGTCTCCGCCTGCTGTGAAGAGGGCCGAGCCTCCTAAGCCAGAACCGCCGAGGCCGGAACCACGGAAGGAGGGGCGAACCATCTCCGAGGTCGTGGAGTCGAAGAGGCTTCCGGAGCCACCGAAACCAGCTCCTCCAGTCGTTGCTGAAGAACCTAAGGAGTACTTCGAGTGCCCACAATGCGGCTCGGCGGTGGAGAACACCGCTTCTTCCTGTCCCAAGTGTGGAGTGTTGTTCACAGAAGAGGGCGCCGATTCATTCGAGTGCCCCGCTTGCAGTACTCTTGTCCCCCTCGATGCCAAGACGTGTCCAGGATGCGGTGCGGTTTTCGTTGAGGAAGAGGAAGCAGCCGCTGCACCGCCTCCGGCAACTCAGAAGCCTCCGGAGAAACCCGTCGCGGAGGTTAGAATCCCTCCCGCGAAGGCCGAGACAAAGGCAGCAGTGAAGGAGGAAGAGGAGGCTGCCGAAAAAGGCAAAGGCTTCATGGGATTGTTCAAACGCAAGAAGGAACCAGAGCCGACACCTCCCCATGCGAAGCCCGCCCCGTCACCTGCCGCTCCAGCTCCGAAAGCTCCCGCTCCTGCCGGGAGACCGGCGGAAGCACAAGTCGTCAGAGAGGTCGCTCCCGCACCTGCCCCCAGGCCGTCGGTGAGGCCGGCTGCTGCTGAAGCACCCGGTGGGAGGGATAAGGGCAAGGACCTCGCGAGGATGGTGGCCGAGATGAAGCCTCTTCTCGCCGTTGCTAGGGAGAAGGATGTCGACATCGGCGAGAGCAAGCTGTTGATCGACGAAGCTGCGGTTGCGGGAAGAGAGCGTCAGCTTGACAAGGCGATCGAGCTCGTGGACAAATCCAGGTTGGTGCTGATGGGTAAGATCGACGCGCAACTCGGACAGCTGGTCCTTCAGCTTAACGAGGAGACGAAAGCTGCGAGGGAGTTCGGCGGAGACATATCGCGCGCCACAACCTACATGCAGGAGCTCGCAAGAGCGCGCTCCAGTGGCGATGTGGAGGCGGCGTACATCTATGTTGACAAAGTGCAGAAGGAGCTCCTGCCGATAACCGGGCGCTACAACGAGTCGAAGAAGAAGATCTCCAGCTTGAAGCAATTCATCGCCAACTGCGAGGTGTTCATCGTCGATACCAAAGATGCCAGGAAGCTGCTGGTTGATTCCGCGAAGGCGTTCGACCAGAAGGATTTCGATAAGGTCGACACCCTCACCAAGCAGGCAAACGACAGTCTGAACAAGGCGATCCCTCTGAGGATGAATGACGAGATGAAGAAGGCCAAGGACGAACTCCTCGACGCCAAAGTTAAGAACGTGAACATCACACCGATGCTGACCGTTCTGAAATCCGCGACGAACCTCATGAAGTCAGGCGATTATCCCCAGGCTATCAAGGAGATGCGCGAGTTCAAAGAGATGATGAATAAGGTCGCGTGATCATCCATTTGTTGCTTCAGGTGAGGTTCAGGACCTCCATCTCCCTTTCTAAGATGGACACTTCCTGCTGCTTCAAGGTCTCCGGGCTCAGGGATATGGCGAAGATGCAATCCGATTCCGAGATCTCGTCGATCAGGCTCCTGAGGAACCTCAACACAGCCTCGAAGTTGGTGCTGCTGACGAGGTACTGGACCCCGTCAAGGACGATCATCCCCTTGTCGTGATTCGATATGAATTCCTGCATCGTGTGTATGAGCATCTCCAGAGATGGCGGCACGGTCTTCTCCTGAGAGCTCTCCTTGTCGGTCAGCCACAGGATCTCAGGCGGTTTCTTGAACTCGTCTCGGATGCGCTTCGGGTTCATGCGCGTTATCACGAGGCCGGCATACCTTTCATCCAACTTCCTGCTCAGGAGGACGTTGCTGTAGAGCGGTCTCTCCTCTTCTATGAGGTAGCAGTGGCCCGGGAGTGCCTTGACCTCCTTCATGATCTCCTTTCTGGTCTCCTGGACAGGTGCCAGCGGTTTCAGTATGTCAGATATCAGATTGAGGTCGATGTCCAGCTTCATTATGGATGAGAACGCGACGATCTTGGTGATGGTGCTCTCGAGCTCGCGCACGTTCAGAGTCACTCTTTCGGCAATGTATTGTATGATCTCGTTGCTGAGCTTCAGATTCTTTTCCTGAGCCTTCACCCTGAGTATCTTCACGCGCGTATCAGCGTCGGGAGGCTGCAGATCCGTTGTGAGCCCCATCATTATGCGTGATTTGAGACGCTCGCTGAGTCCAGGTATTTGGCCCGGAAGACGGTCGCTCGCGAACACCACCTGCTTCTTGGAGTCGATGAGGTTCTCGACCACAATCGCCATGTCGAGCTGGGCGGCATCGCTCGCCGTCAGGAACTGCATGTCATCGATCAGCAACAGGTCGTTCTTCTTCAGATCTTCTCTTATCTTCAGCCTCAGCTGCTCGTCCTGGGCATGGGTGACCGCTTCCACGAATTTGTCCGCAGGGACGTAGGCGACCTTGGAGCGCTGCTTCTCCTTTGCGTAATGGCCTATGGCTGACAGCAGATGGGTCTTTCCCAGGCCTGAGCCTCCGAATATCAGCAGAGGGTTGTAAGTCTTGCTCGGCGCCTCGGCGACCGCAGCCGCTGCCGCGGCTGGGAACTTCGAGCCTGGCCCGATTATGAAATTGTCGAACCTCATGTTCTCAGGTAGAGTCTTCATGTACTGGGGCGCGGGGGCTTTTTCGGCGCTGCAAGTCGGGCAGCTCCCGTCGGCTTCGACCGGGCCTCCGCACCTCGGACATTTCTTCTCAGGCTCGCTCTCGGGAGCCGATTGGTATTTCAGGATGAGGTCGTACACGTCGGCGGTCTTCTCCTCGCGTTGTTTCTCCGCCATCTCGTGCTTGATGGACTCCTCGTCGGCCTTCCTCTTCTGTATCTTTCTCCTGATCTTCTCTTGTAGGAACTCGATGTCGGACTCGATCTCGGCAATCCTTGTGCGGTCGTCCAGCTTCTTCCTAATCTCCTCGATCTCTGACTCGTGCCCCATCACCGGGAAATTGTTTAGCACGACCTCGAACTGCTTCAGCTTCTGCGCGTCCTGTTCGAACGCGGCGAGTTCCTTCGCGAGGATCGCCGGGCCAGCCTTGCTGGAAGCCTCCAGCGTGTCCACTTTGAATCCCTTTCGACGCCATAGCTCGATTATCTCTTTCTCCGCGTCAATCTTCGGCTCTTCCTCCTCTTCGGCTGGCTCCTCGGCCTCGATCTTTGCGACCTTTGTGGGCGCCTCCGCGATTCTAGCATCTGGGAATCTCCTCTCGAACTCCTCGCTCGGGACTCGGCTGTGGAGTTCTATGTTCGACACTTTGTCCTGCGAGTCCTCGAGGATGAACCTGAGCGATTTCTCCCCCGTGTATATCCTTCTCAGCTCGCGCGGCTTCGACTTCTCGAATTCGTAGACCGCCATGATGGGCAGTCCCTGCTCCACGACCAGGTAGCCGATGGAGCCCATGATATCCTTCTGAAGGGTCACCTTGACGTATCCCGTGAAACTGTATTGCTTTAGGTCAGCGAGAATGGCCTTCAGGGAGTCGGGGCCTCCCTTAGCCGTCCTGACCACAATACCTTCTGGTATGCGCAAGTCTGTGACCATTGGGCCGTCCCTTTCATAGATGTTGTCCGAGCCTTAAAAAGCCTAGCGCATGTGAGAGGAGAGCCTGGGCCGGCATATGTGCGGTTCTCCCCGCTTGTGAGAAGTCTTAATTAGCAGTATCATCTTCCCAACAACTTGCATGCCACTGTAGCTCAGCGGTTGCGTCTGTGCGTTAGCCGGACGCCGCTAGAGAGCGGCGGTTTCGTAAACCGCAGGCCGGGGGTTCAATACCCTCCAGTGGCTCCATTCTGGTACTTCTAAGCAATGCTCATATTCTATGGACACAATTGTCCCAAGCATGCCTGAGGAGTCTGTGGTGTTCGTCAGCAGCATGAGGTGTCCCTCGTGCGGTCTGGTTTCCTCCGGATATCTCCAAGCGATGGGGGACGGAAGAGGAGTCGCGATCTGCCCTAGCTGCGGCACGACGATCACCCAGCACCTCCCGTCACACTATGTGACTCAGATACCGCCGAGCGACTTCAATTCTCCAGTGCATCCCCATGTTCATACGAGCCACTATCCAGGGCTGTATACAAAGCCTCGGCACGCACCGAGGCTGGACTTCGCAGATCTTCTGAGGGTCGCCTATTCTCCGAAATCGGCCTTCACCAATCTCTACCTGTCAACCGATCTTCACAGAGCACTGGCGATTGTGCTAGTGTTCTCGATACTCTCATCGTTCGTGAGCATTCTCGTGACCGCGGACATGGGTGAGCTGCTCGGCTACGGCACAGGCGACGCCCTCACATTGGCCTTCCAGGGTTTCGTGAGCTGGATAGTGTCTCTTCTCGCGTTCCTCATTTTCGGCCTGACATCCGCGCTCGTGGCCAAAGGGGTATTTGGCGGGAGAGGCGAGCGGAGCGCCACGATCACGCTCCTCGGATACAGCTATCCTGCATACGTGCTGCTCAGCATCGTGGTGATACTGGTCTTCAACCTGGGGTTCAAAGGACTGGATTTCGGCATGATCGACCAGTGGACCGAAAATCAGCTCAACCAGGCGTCCGTGGCGGGGATCGTGTTGCTCGTGGTCGCGTTCATCGGGCTGGCCTGGCTTCTCTGGATTAGCAGCTCCGCCGTGAGCGTTGCCAACGATGTCTCAAAGGGTGAGGGAGCATTGTCCGTGATTCTCGCAGCCATCGCCGCGGGAGTCGTATACATCCTCGTGGGCATGGTCATGCGCCTCCCCATCGGGCTTTCGTTCTGAGTGGTCACTTCAGGAGCTTGTCTACCATCTTCATGGCGCACAGGTCCCCGCACATGGAACAGACCTCGGGACTGTGTGAGATCCGTCTCTGGTGGTACTCCTTTGCCCTTTCCGGGTCGACCGAGAGCTCGAACATACGCTGCCAGTCGAACTTCCTCCTCGCCTCGGACATCGATCGGTCCCAGAGGGCGTCTCTGCCCCTGGCTAGGTCTGCTGCGTGCGCGGCTATCCTGGAGGCAACCACTCCCTGTCTCACATCCTCGACCGTTGGTAGCGAGAGGTGTTCGGACGGCGTAACATAGCAGAGGAAGTCCGCTCCGAAGTACGCGGCCAGCGCACCACCGATCGCACCCGTGATGTGGTCGTAGCCTGCACCGACATCAATGACAAGAGGACCGAGGACGTAGAACGGTGCGCCGCCGCACACGGCCTTCTCGAGCTTCACGTTCGCTTCTATCTGGTTGAGCGGCACATGACCCGGCCCTTCTACCATGGCTTGGACTCCCGCCCTCCTGGCCCTGTCCACGAGCTTCCCCAAGACCATGAGCTCGTGCACCTGAGGGACGTCTGTCGCATCGGCCACGCACCCCGGCCTCAGTCCGTCGCCCAAGCTCAGCGCGAATCCGTATTCCTCGGCGAGGTCGAGCAGATGGTCGTAGTCCTGGTACAACGGGTTCTCCAGATCGTTCTCGTGCATCCACGCGACCAACAACGCGCCACCTCTGGAGACGACTCCCGTCACCCTCTTGTGGCGCCTGAGCGAGCCGACGGTCTTCCTCGTCACGCCGCAGTGGACGGTCATGAAATCCACACCGTCCTTAGCATGCTGTTCGATGGTCTTGAAGAGCGAGTCAGCGGTCATATCCACGTACCCTCGTTTGCGGGACGTGCCGCAGACCGTCTCGTATATCGGGACTGTGCCAACCGGGACCTCAGACGCTCGAATGATCTTCTTCCTCATCTCGCGTATGTTGCCGCCAGTGCTGAGATCCATCACGGCATCAGCACCGTACTTCACAGCGACTTTGACCTTGCGGAGTTCCTCTGCCACATCTATGAAATCACGCGAGGTCCCAACGTTAGCGTTGATCTTGACCCTGAGGCCCTCTCCAATGGCGCATGGCTTGGACTTCCTGTGGATCGGGTTCGAAGGAATTACGACTTTTCCGGCTTTCAAGAGCTTCGCTAGTTTGTCTGGCTCGATTCCTTCTTTCTTCGACAGCCCCTTCGTTTCCGGTGGAACTCGGATTCCGATTCTGCCCTTCATCCAGGTCCGAGTCTGCTAACGGCCTATTCACTATAAAGGCTTTGATTGGCACGGGAACGATCAGCGTATCCAGACTGCCTAGTGTGCGCGGCGCCTGCACATATCTAGGGGCTGCAACTGCCCTCAACTTCGTTGGAGGAAGACAGGTAGAAAAAGCGCTGGAAACCCCTCCTCGGCATTTGTCGATATTTCATATGGAAATTCGGGCAGTAAATCGTCGATATGTTGCAGTGGAAAAACAGGGGGGTTGCCACGCGAAGCCAGACAGTGTTCTGAAAGCCTTTATATACGCGCATTTCCTTAATGAAAATCACATCGAAAAAAGCGCCGAAAAACGGATGGGATGCGGGTCAGAAAAATCGGTGTATGAGCCTGCCTGATAGGGGTCGAAATTGCATGGAAGATAGTGCGTACGATGCAGAAAAAATCCAGGTCCTAGAGGGCTTGGAGGCCGTTCGAAAACGCCCGAGCATGTACATCGGGAGCACGGACTTCCACGGCCTACACCACCTCGTATACGAGGTGGTCGACAACAGCATCGACGAGGCCATGGCCGGATTCTGCACGACGATCACGATCGCAGTCAATCAAGACGGCAGCGTCACCGTCGAGGACGACGGCAGAGGCATTCCCATCGGTATGCATAAGAAATACAAGCAGGACGCCCTCGAGTTGGTCCTCACGAAACTGCACTCCGGAGGCAAGTTCGATAGGAAGACCTACAAGGTCTCCGGGGGTCTACACGGCGTCGGCCTGAGCGTCGTGAACGCCCTTTCTGAGTGGCTCGAAGTGCGCATCAAAAGGCAGGGCAAGATGCACTTCCAGAGGTACGAGCGAGGCATCCCGAAGACACCTGTAAAGATCGAGGGCGAGGCCCAGGGGTCGGGTACGATAGTTCGATTCAAGCCCGACGCGCAGATATTCGAATCGGTAGAGTTCAACTATGAGATCCTTACCGGGCGGCTACGCGAGGTCGCCTTCCTCAACAGAGGCCTGAAGGTCATTGTGTCGGACCAGCAGACCAACCAGTCGAATACCTACAAGTTCGACGGAGGCATCGCCGAGTTCGTCCAGTTCATCAACAGGAGCAAGACATGCCTCCACGAGCGGCCCATATACATCAATGTCGAGAAGGACGGCCTGACTGTCGAGATCGCCATGCAGTACACCGACAGCTACGCTGAGAACATACACACGTTCGCGAACAACATCAACACGACTGAAGGTGGCACGCACCTCATCGGTTTCAGGGCCGCGCTCACGAGGACGATCAACGACTACGCCAAGAAGTACAATTTCATGAAGGGCAACGGAGAAGCCCTTAGTGGCGAGGACGTGAGGGAGGGTCTCACAGCAGTCCTGAGCGTCAAGCTTCCCGAGCCGCAGTTCGAGGGGCAGACCAAAACGAAGCTCGGGAACAGCGATGTCCGGGGAATCGTGGAGTCCGCCGTGGGCGAGAAGCTCTTCGAGTACCTCGAGGAGAATCCGAAGATCGCCCAGGCGTGCATAGGCAAGGCCATACTCGCAGCGCAGGCCAGGGAGGCCGCGAGGAAGGCCCGCGAGCTCACGAGACGCAAGGGCCTGCTGGACATCGGCAATCTCCCGGGGAAGCTTGCGGACTGCACGGAGAAGGATCCCACAAGATGCGAGCTTTTCCTGGTCGAGGGGGACTCCGCAGGAGGCAGCGCGAAGCAGGCCAGAGACAGGACCTTCCAGGCAGTGCTCCCTCTGAGGGGCAAGATACTGAACGTCGAGAGGGCCAGGCTCGACAAGATGCTCAAGAACATGGAGATACGCACCATGATAACCGCCCTCGGCACGGGCATAGAATCCGAGCTCGACGTGGACAAGGCCAGGTACCACAGGGTCTGCATCATGACCGATGCCGATGTGGACGGCGCTCACATACGCACCCTGCTCCTGACCTTCTTCTTCAGATACATGAAGCCAATGATCGACCGGGGATACATCTACATCGCCCAGCCGCCGCTCTACAAGATCAAGAAGGGCAAGTCCGAGAAGTACGTGTTCAGCGACAAGGAACTCACGGAGCTCGTGCGAGACCTCGGGGAAGGGTGCGACATCCAGCGCTACAAAGGCCTGGGCGAGATGAACCCCGACCAGCTCCGCACGACGACAATGGACATTCACACGCGCATACTCAAGCGCGTCACGATCGAGGACGCGGTCGAGGCCGACCAGCTGTTCTCCATACTCATGGGGGACGCGGTCGAGCCGCGCAGGAACTTCATCCAGGACCACGCGAAGGAAGTGGAGTTCCTCGACGTGTAGGTGGTGCTGAATGGACGATGTCACCCAGGAGCAGCAGATCGCAGCGAGGCTCATCCAGAGGCCCATCGAGACCGAGATGAAGAAGTCGTACATCGACTACGCGATGAGCGTCATCGTCAGCCGGGCGCTCCCCGACGTCAGCGACGGGCTGAAGCCAGTGCACAGGCGCATTCTGTTCGCGATGAACGAGATGGGCCTGCAGCACAACAAGGCCCAGAAGAAATCGGCAAGAGTGGTCGGAGAGGTTCTGGGCAAGTTCCACCCGCATGGGGATATGGCGATATACGACACCTTAGTGCGCATGGCCCAGAGCTTCTCGATGCGCTACCCGCTCATAGATGGGCAGGGCAACTTCGGGAGCGTGGATGGAGACTCAGCCGCGGCGATGAGGTACACCGAGTGCAGGCTGTCGAAGATTGCGGCCGAGATGCTTCAGGACGTCGACGAGGACACCGTGGACTTCGGACCGAACTTCGACGGCTCGCTGAAGGAGCCTCTGGTCCTCCCGGCCAAGCTTCCGAACCTTCTGATCAACGGATCGCAGGGTATAGCGGTCGGGATGTCGACCAACGTGCCCCCACACAACCTCAACGAGGTCGTGGACACCGTTGCGCTGATGATCGACAGGCAGATAGACGGCAAGGACACCGACCTGAAGGACCTGATAGCGGTCATCAAGGGGCCGGACTTTCCGACGGGGGGCGTGATCTACGGCGCCCAGGGCATCTACGAGGCCTACGCCACGGGCAAGGGCAGGATTCGCGTGCGCGCGCGCTACACGATCGAGCACGATGAGGACACCGGCCGCGCTACCGTGATAGTCACAGAGATACCGTACATGGTCAACAAGTCCACCCTGCTTGAGGAGATCGCGGATCACGTCAAGGCGAAGAGCATAGAGGGCGTGTCCGACCTCCGCGACGAGTCCGATAAGGAGGGCATGCGGATCGTCATCGAGCTCAAAAGGGACGCCATAGAAGATGTTGTCCTCAACCAGCTGTTTGCGCACTCACAATTGCAGACCACTTTCGGCATCATCAACGTCGCGCTCGTGGCGAACCAGCCGCGCGTGCTCACGCTCAAGGAGATGCTGGAGTACTACATCGAGCACAGGTTCGATGTCGTCAAGAGGCGCACGGAGTACAGGCTGAGGCAGGCCGAGAAGCGCGCGCACATACTCGCAGGCCTGATGATCGCCCTGGACCACCTGGACGAGGTCATAAGGATCATCCGGAAGGCCAAGACAAGGGACGAGGCGAAGAACGCTCTCATGGCGAAGTACCTCCTGTCGGAGGAGCAGACCAAGGCGATCCTGGAGATGCAGCTCCAGAGGCTCACAGGCATGGAGATGCAGTCGGTAAGGGACGAGGCCGAGGCGACGAAGAAGCTCATCGACGAGCTCAAGTCGATCCTGAAGGACGAGAAGAAGATACTCACGATCATCAAGAAGGAGGCCCTCGCGGTCAAGGAGGAGTTCGGGGACGACCGCAGGACCACCATCGAGGCCAACGCCGTTGACATGGACATCGAGGACCTGATCCCGGTCGAGGACGTCGTGGTCATGATCAGCAACACAGGCTACATCAAGCGCCTCCCGCTGGACACGTACGAGAGCCAGCACAGGGGAGGAATCGGGCTCATGGGCATGGAGACGAAGGAGGAAGACTACGTTGTTGACCTGTTCGTCACCTGCTCGCACGACTACGTGATGTATATCACGAACAAAGGTCGGGTCTATTGGCTTAAGGCCTACAAGATCCCCGCTGGCGGGCGTCACGCGAAGGGCAAGCCGATAGTCAACCTGCTCGAGCACCTCGTGGAGGGCGAGAAGGTCGTGAACACCATCCCGGTGAAGCTGTTCATGGACGAGAACTATCTTGTGTTCGCCACGCAGAACGGCACGATCAAGAAGACCAAGCTCTCAGCCTATGCTAACATTCGGCAGAGCGGTATCATCGCCATCAGGCTCGACGAGGGCGACAACGTCGTGGACACCGCGATAACCGATGGCTCGCGCGAGATCATCCTGGCGACCAAGAAAGGCCTGGCGGCAAGGTTCCTGGAGACGGACGTGCGGCCAACCGGCAGAGCGACCTATGGCGTGCGCGGCATAAGGCTCGGGAAGGAGGACGAGGTGGTCAGCATGGCGATCGTGTCCCCCAAGGACCAGTTGCTGACCGTCACGGAGAACGGTTACGGCAAGCGGTCGCTCGTCGAGGACTACAGGAAGATCCGCAGGGGCGGGAAGGGCGTCATCACCATCAAGACGGGCGGGAGGAACGGAGACGTCATCACTGCAAAGCTCGTCGAGGACGACGACGAGCTGATAATCACTAGCGTCAATGGCATGGTCATCAGGATGCCCGTCCAGGGCATCAGCCTGCTCGGCAGGGCGACCATGGGTGTCCGCCTCATGAAGCTAAGGGAACGCGACCTCATCACTGCGGTCACTCGACTGATTGGAGCGACCGAGGAGGAGCGCGCAGTTGAGGCGGGCAGGACGATAACGAGCTGTCCAGCACCGAACGGAGACATCGCCGAGGAGAAAGGCGAGGACGAAGGAGACAAGGAATCAGAGGAGCCAGAGGAGGAGCAGGATGAGACCGAGGACGGAGACAAGTGAGGGCCTATCCACTCGCTGGCCGTCGTTTCAATTATGATAACGGCCCGGAAAGGTTTAATAGACAACATTCCATTGAAAAACCCGAGCTCCCCCTAGGAGGCCCGATTCGTGTTCAAGGATTCCATACCCGGCCTTGATAAGGTCTTCAAGAACGATGTTGACAGACCGAAAGTGATTCTCGTGACCGGCCCCCCGGGCTCGATGAAGACGACATTCTGCTACACCCTGATGTCCAGCTACCTCAGGGACAAGAACGAGTTCGGCCTCTACACCACGCTCGAGGAGACCGTTGACAGCCATCTGAAGAACATGGAGAGCATCGGCGTCAAGCTATCGATGAAGATGCAGATCTCCGACCTGACGGACCTCAGGGAGATAGATCAGATCGACGAGGTCATCGGGCAGGAGGCCCAGACGGACTACGTGCTTTTCATCGAGAAGATGATTCAGAGGTTCAAGAAGACGCACGGGGAGAGGTTCTCCGTGTTCGTTTTGGACTCGCTCGGGGCCCTCTATTCTCTCATGGAGAACGTCTCGGACATGCGCAAGAAGATGTTCTACTTCTTCAAGATGCTCAGGGACAACAATCTCACATGCTTCATCATAATGGAGCGTTCGCTCACGGGAGAGTCCCAGCTGCTCGGCAACGAGGGTTTCCTGGCGGATGGGATAATGCTCCTCGGATTGGACAGGCAGCGCGGCAAGCTGATGCGTTTCCTGCAGATCGAGAAGATGAGGGCGGCTGAGCACAGCATGGAGAGACACGCGATAGAGGTCGGCAGGACCGGCATCCAGGTGCTCGGTCCGATAATGAGCGTCCAGTGAGAGTACACTGCTCACTATGAACAATCGCTAGACAGAGAACAATCTTTAAGCTATTGGAAGCGTTCCAAAAAACTCGCGTCCGCAAAAGCACAACTCAAGTGATGAGACATGGCAGAAGATCAATCGATTGACCAGATTCTGACGACCGCCGTCAGCCGGTTGAAGGAACAGCAAGACCAGGCTAGGAAGAAGGAGCTGGAACTGAAGGCGGAGCGCGACGCTCTGCTGAAGCAGAAATCGGATCTCGACTCGCTCGAGCAGCGCCTCCGCGAGAAGGAGGACACGCTCCGGCAGAAGGAGGTCGTGATCGACCAGAGGACGGAGGAGATGAAGAAGCGCGAATCCGCCATTCAGGAGCGGGCGAACCAGGTGGAGGCCAAGAGCGCGGAGGTCGTCAAGGCGGAGTCAGCTGCCAAATCCGCGGTGAACGCTGCCGAGGCAAGGGAGAAAGAGGCTGGCGACAAGCTCGAAGAACTCGGGAGGCAGCAGGGCGAGGTCGCGGAGCGCAAGAAGAATCTCCTGGACAGGGAGGAGCTCCTCGGGAAGTCGGAGCAGGAGGTACAGCGCCTGCTCGAACAGGTCACGGCCCGCAGGGATGCTCTCATATCGCGCGAGCGCGCGCTCGCGGAGGAAGAGCAGACCGTCCGCAGGGACAGAGATAAGGTCGCGGAAGATGCGCGGAGGCTCCTCGACAGGCAGAAGGAACTCATATCCAGGGGAGCGGCCCCAACGGCCGCCGAGGCCAGAGGGGAGCCCGCTCCGCCGGTGGGCGAGGACGAGATGGCCTGCCCGAACTGCCGGACCGTGATCAGCAAGGACGCGGTCATGTGCTACGCGTGCGGGCAGAAGCTGCGTGATGAGGCGGTCACAGAGGCCTCCGAGGCAGCTGAGGGAGCTGAGGAGTTGGAAGAGGAGATACCCTGTCCGAACTGCAACACGATGGTTAGCAGGGAGGCGGTCATGTGCTACGCCTGCGGGGTCAACATCAAGGAGGCGGCGACAAAGGTCGAGGCACCTGTAGCAGCCGAGGATCCCGACAAGCCGAGCACCCTCAAGAGACCGCAGATTTTTGTGAAGAAAATTGTGAAGAAGAAAATGGCGTAGCCAGCAGCTCAAAAAACATTTCGTTTCCACGAAAATCTGGTGAATAGCTTTTTATATGGCCGACCTGCTTACTTCTTCCGCAGTACCCAGCATCTGGGCAGGTGAACTTATGATAGGCAAAGCTGACAAGCTACTTGCCACTAGAACTCTGAGCGCTTTGGTCGTGATTTGTGTCGTGTTGTCCGCCTTGGCGGGCTTCATGTTCTTGGGCGGCCCCACGTCGACAAAAGCCGCCGCGGGAGACCTAATTGTTACAGGAACGTACATAAT
>MGVW01000006.1 GCA_001800675.1 Euryarchaeota archaeon RBG_13_57_23
CCTGCGGTGACGAAGACTATGTTCGCACCCGTTAGGAAGTCTCGGATCTCTCGCTCGTTCTCCTTTGCGGCCGCTTCGCCGACCTGAGGGATGGCTCCTGCGCCGAGACCTCTCGTGATGTTCTTACCTATCAGTATCTTCTTCGGGGCGTGAATCGCCAGCAGGTGCTTCGCGTCCGTGTTGATCGCACAGAGTTGAGCGCCTGAGACTCCGGCTTCCACACACCTGTTTATGGTGTTGGAGCCGCCGCCTCCGCAACCGATTATCTTGATCGAGACATCCAATTGAGCCGCGATCTTCGCTATCTCCTCGTCATCCGCGGTCGGGGGGGCAGGTGGTGAGGCCTGTACCTGTGCTGCGGGCTGAGGGGAAGACTTCTGTTCCAATTCGTCTGCGTCTTTTCCCAATGCTTCTTTAACTAGAGACTTCGGCATAGAGTGCACCCCATAGAGTGTTGAAGTAATCTGAAAGCCAGAATATAAACATATCTGGACTTCGGGCGGAGCCAGTATCCCGGGCCTTTTCCCTTTGGGAAAAGAACTCCGCGGAGGGGGAAAAACTGAACTTGAAGCAGGAGTGGGAGCCGTTCCGATCGACCCGATGAGGATCGCTAACAGAATCCCTCGGCAAAATCGTGCGCGGAGTCCGTAATTCAAGAGATGAGAAAAGGCGCCTGAATCAGCTGGATCTAGCTGGCCGGGCTGCATTTATATACTACAGTGTATAATACGTAATCCAGTCAGGATGGGATGCAATGAAGTCTCTCATAGATGATGCTCTCGAGCAGCATGAGATTGTCAAGGACAAGCCCGCACTGGGGACTCCCGACGATGAGGAATTGGCCAAGATCGTCGAGAAACTGAAGGTCAACATCACGATCGTGGGCTGTGGTGGAGGCGGTTCTAACACTATCAATCGGCTCAGCACTACGGGCGTCTTCGGAGCAGAACTAGTGGCTGCGAACAGTGACGCCAAGCACTTGCTACATGTCCACGCGCCTCACAAGGTCTTGCTGGGAAGAGTCACTACCAAAGGACTCGGAGCGGGCGCACTTCCGGAAATCGGAGAGAAGGCTGCCCAAGAGTCCGAGGAGGAACTGAAGGCCTACGTCAAGGGCGCCAACATCGTGTTCGTCACGGCCGGAATGGGAGGAGGTACTGGGACGGGATCGGCTCCTCTGGTCGCGAGACTCGCGAGGGAGTCCGGCGCTCTGGTCATAGGAGTTGTGACACTTCCGTTCAAAGCGGAGGGAGCACTCAGGATGGAGAACGCGCTCAGGGGGCTGGACAAGCTCAGGATGAGCTGCGACACGACTGCGGTGATATCCAACGACAGACTCCTCGAAATGGTACCGAGGCTGCCCCTGGACGCTGCGTTCAGGGTCGCCGACGAAGTCCTCATGGAATCCATCAAGGGCCTCACCGAGATAGTCACCAGGCCCGGGCTCGTCAACCTGGACTTCAACGACGTGATGACCATCATGAAGAACGGTGGCGTCGCGATGATAGGCATGGGCGAGGCGAGCGACAAGACCGCCAAGGGTGAGAGGATCGAATCCGCGGTCCATCAGGCGCTCGAATCGCCGCTACTCGGAGACATCGACCTGTCCTCTGCCAAAGGCGCCCTGATCAGAGTCACCGGAGGGGACGACATGACGGTCTCGGAGGCGGAGAAAGCGGCCGAGATGGTCAGCGCCAAGGTGAGCCAGAGCGCGAGGATCATCTGGGGGTGCAGCGTCGACCCAGAGATGAAGGGGCTCGTGAGAGTCATGGCAGTGCTGACAGGTGTTCGCGGACCATCGATCATGTCCCAGAAGGACGCTCCAGCGAAATCGAAGCACGGCGTGGAATTCGTCCGCTGAGGGGCTCCATGCCTTCGAAGGTTCCGGGCGAGAAGTATAGATACATAGCGTTCAGAATCGAAGGCGGTTCATCCTTCGCCCGGAGTGATTTCCTCTCCGCGCTGCTGCACGACTCGAGGGGCACGGAACTGAACGACTTCTTCAGGATAACGGTCTTCGAGGGCGACTTCGGGATACTCAAGGTACCTCACAAGCTCAAGGAGCCCGCGCTTTCCGTCCTATCCTCGATGACCTCTGTGGCGGGAACCCCGTGCAAGGTCGTGACACTGAAGACCTCTGGAACCATCCGGACACTCAAGGAGAAGTACAGTGAGTTAATCGGACCTGAAGAGCGAGATTGATAGGCTATTGCATTCTCAATCGACCGCCGAAAACCTTTATATTGAGTATCACCTTAGGCAAAATCCAGTCACAGCTAGCTTAGCTAAGACTATCTCACTCTCAGAAGAGGTGTCACACACATGCAACCAGGACAGATGGCTTATGACCGGGCGATAACGGTCTTCTCGCCTGATGGACGATTGTTCCAAGTGGAATACGCTCGTGAGGCGGTCAAGAGAGGCACAACAACGGTCGGACTGAAGTTCAAGGACGGAGTAGCGCTCATCGTCGACAAGAGGATCGCTAGCAAGCTGATCGAATCGCGGTCCATCGAGAAGATATTCCAGATAGACGAGCACATCGGATGCGCCACATCAGGCTTGGTCGCCGACGCGAGAGTGCTTGTGGACTACGCGAGGATGCTCGCGCAGATCAACAAGGTGACCTACGCCGAGAAGATGGATATCGAAACGCTCGTCAAGCGCCTTTGCGACTTCAAACAGAACTACACCCAGTACGGCGGCGTCAGGCCATTCGGCACTGCGTTGCTTGTGGCAGGCGTGGACGACCAGGGCTGCCACCTGTTCGAGACTGATCCGAGCGGCGCGCTCGTGGCGTACAGGGCGGGCTCGATCGGTGCTGGCAAGAACGCCATCATGGACGTCTTCGAGGAGCAGTACAAGGAAGGCATGGAGATGGACGAGGCGATCTTGCTCGGACTAAGGGCACTCCAGAAGGCGACTGAGGAGAGCTTGAACACGAAGGCTGTCGAGATAGGAGTTGTCAAGATCGGGGAGCGGTTCAGAAGGATCACAGAGGCCGATGTCGAGGCCTACGTCAAGAAGATCAGTGGCTGAGCGGTACCATGGTCGACCTCGACGAGGCGATAGTGGCAAGGTTCGAATCGCACGGCGAGAGCTTCGAGATTCTCATCGACCCCAAGGTCGTCCAGAAGATGAAGGACGGCAAGGAGGTCGACCTCCTCGAGAACATGGTCATCGACACGATTTTCAAGAACGCCAAGAAGGGCACGAGGGCCCCTGAGGAGAAGATCAAGGAGATTTTCGGCACGACGGACCCCACCGTGGTGGCCCGGCAGATCATTCTCAAGGGAGAGGTCCAGCTCACGACCGAGCAGCGCAAGATAATGCAGGAGAACAAGAAGAAGCGCATAGTCGAGTACATCGCGAGGAATGCGATGAACCCGCAGACGGGAGCCCCTCACCCTCCGACGAGGATCGAGACGGCGATGGAGGAGGCGAGGGTGCACATCGATCCGTTCAAGTCCGTCGAGGCCCAGGTCCCGATGGTGATGGACGCCCTGAGGCCGCTGATTCCAATCAGGTTCGACAAGATCCGGATAGCGGTCAAGGTCTCGGGGGAGGACTACGGGCGCTGCTACGAGGACTTCAAGCACTTCGGCAAGATCATGAAAGAGGAGTGGCAGAAGGACGGCTCGTGGATAGGGGTCGTCGAGATGCCCGCGGGCCTGCAGACGGAGTTCCTGGAGAAGATAAGCAACAAGACCCATGGAGAGGCCGAGACGAAGATCGTCAAGCAGGCCATCTGAGGACATCTGGCCATGCGGTCTTTCGTAGCAACCTAGCCGAACCTGAGCGACCAAAAGCTTTAAGGAAGGAACGCGGTTTCGGCTCCGAACAGAGACAAGGGTAAATGCACTGCGAGCCGCGACGAGAATCTTTGTGATTTCAGTCCGTCGCTGGCAGCGCTTTTATCGTCTAGAAGCGAGTGCGAAGGAAATGCAGAGTAGCGACACCAAGGAAAACGCGAGAGAGATCGTCGTTCCCGGTGACCTCCTTGCGATATCGAGCAAGAAGGCCGGCCCAGGAACGTATTCTGAGGGCGGAAAGATATTCGCCTCTCAGCTGGGAATCAAGAGCGTCAGGCCCGACTCGATAAGCGTGGTCCCCCTTGCGGGACAGTACATGCCCATCATAGGGGACCTGATAGTTGGGAAGATAGTCGATATCGGCCCGTCGAACTGGCTGGTGGACATAAACTCGCCCTACCCCGCCCCGTTGCATGTCAACGAGGTTCCGTGGAGGGTCGAGTTCGGAGAGACCAGCAAGTTCATGGGAGTGGGCGATGTCGTCCTGATCAAGGTCGTCGGAGTGGACGAGAGGAGAAGGATCTCCGTATCCATGCAGGACCATGGGCTAAGGAAGCTCACGGGCGGCACGGTGATGGAGATCTCGCCGTCTAAGGTCCCGAGGGTGATCGGCAAGAACGGCTCGATGATCCAGATGCTCAAGAACGAGACCGCCTGCAGGATATATGTCGGGCAGAACGGCAGGATCTGGATTGACGGAGAGCTGGACAACATCGTGAAGGCCGTCCAGGCGATCAAGATGATCGAGGACGAGGCGCACGCCCTCGGGCTGACGGAGAAGGTGAAGGAGTTCCTGGGCAGTAAGTCCGGGACTGGAGTGTGAGAAGCATGGGTGGAACACCACTGCCTGCTAATGTCAAACTGATAGATGAGAATGGCCGCAGAATGGACGGCCGGATGCCGGAGGAGATGAGGCCTCTCAAGATCGAGGCCGGCGTGCTCAAGCGCGCAGACGGATCAGCGTATGTCGAATGGGGTAACAACAAGGTCATGGCCGCCGTGTACGGTCCGAGGGAGTGTCATCCGAGACACCTCCAGAACCCGGAGAGGGCTCTGGTCCAGTGCAATTACAACATGGCGTCTTTCTCGGTGGACGAGAGGAAGAGGCCGGGACCGGATCGCAGGTCGCATGAGATATCCAAGATCATATCAGAGGCGCTGACGAACGTCGTATTCACGGAGTACTTCCCAAGGACTTCGATCGACGTCTACATAGAGGTGCTCCAGGCGAACGCAGGCACGAGATGCGCAGGCCTTACGGCCGCCTCGGTCGCGCTCGCGGATGCGGGCGTCCCGATGAGGGACTTGGTCGCATCCTGCGCAGCCGGGAAAGTGGCCAACACGGTCGTTGTCGACCTCAATAAGGAGGAGGACAACTTCGGCCAAGCGGACATACCGGTCGGATACGTCCCGAGGTCCAACGAGATCGTCCTCCTGCAGATGGACGGCGATTTGACTCTGGAGGAGTTCAACAAGGGCCTTCACATGGCTGTTGACGCCTGCAAGAAGGTCTATCAGATCCAGAGGGACGCGCTGAAGAGACGGTACTCCGCTAGAGCAGCCGACGAGGACGTGCCCGCACCAATAGTGGAAGGCGCAATGATGAGGGAGGGACAGTAGATGGGCAAGGACGTTGTAGCGGACCTGAAGAGAGACTACATCTCGAAGTTGCTTGCCAAGGGCGTTCGTGTAGACGGCAGGAAGTTCGAGGAGATGCGCCCTCTCACGATCGAAGTCGACTACATCAAGTCGGCCGAGGGCTCTGCGAGGATACAGCTGGGTGACACGCAAGTCGTTGTCGGCATCAAGATCGACAAGGGAGAGCCTTTCTCGGACACTCCCAACTCTGGAGTGCTCACCACGAACGCCGAGCTCATACCCATGGCCTCTGAGACTTTCGAGAGCGGCCCGCCGGACGAGATCTCTATCGAGGTCGCGAGAGTCGTCGACAGGGGCATCAGAGAGGGCCACGCGGTGGACCTCAGCAAGATGGTCCTTGAGCCTGGCAAGGCGGTCTGGATCATGTTCGTGGACGTGCATGTCATAGACTACGACGGCAATCTGTTCGATGCTGCCAACATCGCGGCGAATGCGGCATTCAAGACGGCCATCATCCGCGGAAGCAAGGCAGGCTTGAGCGAGGATCAGCCGCTGCCCGTGCAGCACCAACCGATCTCCGTTACCGTCGTCAAGATAGATGGCAAGATACTTGTGGACCCGACGCATGACGAGGAGCGCGTCGCGGACGCGAGGCTGACGGTCGCAACACTTGAGAATGGCAACCTGTGCGCCATGCAGAAAGGGCTGAACGGGGCATTCACGATGGAAGAGGTGTTCAAGGTCGTCGACCTGTCAAGAAGGATCGGGGCGGACATCCGCTCGAGGTTCTGAGGGAACGGTGAGGAGATGTCCAAGAGGACCAAGAAGGTCGGCACGTCCGGTAGGCTGGGCCCGAGATACGGCGTCAGGATACGGAAGCGGATAGCAGACGTCGAGGCCGTATCCAAGGGCAGGCACGAGTGCCCCAAGTGCAGGGTGGTCGCCATGCAGAGGAAGGCGAGCGGCATCTACGAGTGCAAGCACTGCGGGGCCATGATGGCATCAAGCTCATACATGCCAACGCCTCCAGCGGCAATAAGGAGAGAGATCGCAGAGGTGCTGGCGAAGGCCGAAGACAAAGAGGCCGAGGTCGAAGTAGTGGAGGAGACCGAGGAGCTGCCCAAGGAGCAGCCCGAGGTAAAGGAGAAGCCCAAGAAGCGCGTGAAGAAGGCCAAGAAGGAGTAGATGGCATGTACAAGTGCTCGAAGTGCAAGGAGCCCGTAAGGTCGAACGTCAACACCGTGGGGCTCCAGTGCGAGAAGTGCGGCTCGAAGGTCTTCTACAAGGAGCGGCCGAACGTACGGAAGCTCATAAAGGGTAGATGACTTGCCCAGCAGGGCCGAGCTGATAGTGAAGACCGAGCGACCAGAGGTCGTCGCGGGGGCGCTCTCGCCCGAGCTGGCCGAGCGCATCCCGAGGACGAAGGTCTCGGTCGAGAGCAGGGCCGGAGAGGTCGCCATAACGATCGAGGCGGACGACCAGACGGCTCTGAGGGCGGCCCTGAACTCATATATCAGATGGGCCAATGTAGCAGAGGAGACGGCTAAGGAGGCGGGAAGGAGATGATGGACAACATACCACCAAGGGTTCAGAATCAGATAGCTCAGTTCCAGCAGTTAACGCAGCAGATCCAGATGGTCACCACGCAGAAGATACAGCTGGAAGCACAGGTGAGGGAGCTCGATAGGACCCTGCAGGAGCTCGAGAAGACGGCTGAGGACTCCGCAGTGTTCAGGAATGTCGGCTCGCTGCTGATCCAGGTCAAGGACAAGGCGGCGTTGGTCAACGAGCTCAAGGAACAGAAGGAGAGCTCGGACGTGAGGATAAAGACCCTCGAGAGGCAGGACAAGCACCTGAGGGAGCGCCACAAGAGCCTGCAGGACCAGATAACCCAGGCCCTCCAGATGCCCGAGGCCGCAGCCGCCAAGCCAGAGGCGGAATAAACCAATTCACGGTTTCTCTTGATAGGTGTTCAGCTCCGCGCTGGGCGGAGCAGATTCATTTTATACATCGTTTGTTCTGACACCTACTTGTGCTCTCCAGCATAGCGAACGAACTGTCAAAGGAAGGCAGCACTCTCGTGTTGCTGCACGGAAACGCAGACGCGGATGCCGTCGCAAGCGCGTTCGCTGTTCAGCAGTCTTTTCCTGAGGTCATAATCGGCGTTCCGGGTGGGCTCGACAGAGTCTCGAAACAGCTGTCCAAGATCCTGAACATCCCGACGGTCGAGGACGTCTCGAAAGTGCACTATGCGAGGCTGCTGATACTCGACACATCCGGGCCCGAGCAGCTCGACTTCGACATCGATCTGAGCAAGGCGATGGTCATCGACCACCACGTGCGGAACGAGCGCTGGGAGAAGGCGGCGATGTATCACTGCGACGATTCGAAGAGCTCCTGCTCAGAGATCGTGTACGAGCTGCTCAAGAGGGAGAAGCGCAAGGTGACGAGAGAGATGGCGCTCGCGCTTCTGTTCGGGATGCTTACAGATTCTGGATACTTCAGGTTCGCGAAGCACGATACACTCGTGACCTTCTCCGAGATCATGGCCACGCACGGCATCCAGATGGACGAGGCGATGAACCAGGTCGACCTCGATGTGGACATCTCGGAACGCATCTCGCAGCTGAAGGGCGCCCAGAGATTGAAGTACTGGAAGGTCGGGAACTACATCGTCGCGACCTCTCAGGGCAGCGCGTTCGAGGCGTCCGTGTGCAAAGCATTGCTTGGACTGGGTGCCGACGTCGCGTTCGTTGGCTCTCAGAGAGGCGAGCAGTTCAGGGTGAGCGCCCGTGCCACGCAGGCGATGGTGAGGAAGGGCGTGCACCTTGGGAAATTGCTGGGAGGTATCGGCTCCGAGACCGCGAACGGTGGGGGGGGACATCCGGGCGCGGCGGGCCTCACCGGAACCGGAGACGTGGAGGCGATCCTGAACATCGCTGCAGAGAACGCCATGAAGCTGTTGCAGAAGACAAAATCATCTTGTGACTGATAGCTTCTTGACCTTCTCCAGATTCTCTGGATGATTCTTGAAATACTCGCGAACCGGCCCGAGCACTTTGATCATGCCGTCAGCTGCACCCTTCTTCAGGTCCTGCGCGTGCAACTTCCCCGAGGTGTAGGCCGACAGAACCTCGTCGAAGCCAGCGTAGTCGATGGGGCCTCCGTACTTCGTCGGGCGCTCGATGTGAAGCGAGCCGAGCTTCGGAAACACGATCAATCGGAGGACGTCTATCACTGGGTTGCCCTCCGCCTCCGCCGGACAGAACGCGTTCTTCATCTTGCGAGTGATGTCCTCGGGAGAATCGTGCAAGAAGATGGCACTGTTGGGACTGCTCTTGGACATCTTCGCTTCAACAGGGTCCATCCTGCCGCCTCCAAGTAGACTTACAAGCAGCGGAGTGTGAATTGCTATGGGTTTCTTCCAAGCCAGCTTGTCTGCGGCATCGCGTGCCAACATGTGCGCTCTGCGCTGGTCCATGCCAGCCAGAGCTATGTCGACACCAAGTTCGAAGATGTCCGCAGCCTGCATCGGGGGATACAACATCTTCGAAGCGTCCATCTCGGCCTCGTCCTCCGCCCTGCCCATGATCGTCATCGCACGCCTGATCCGTGACATGGAACTTGACTTCGCGATTCTGATGAACCTCTCCCAGTAGCGAGAGCTGTCGCACAGCTCGCTGGCCCAAACGAACTTGACGTTGTCCTTGACGCCCATGGCCAGGAAGCACTCCTTGAGGTACTCCCCGCACACCTGAATGTTCTCCAATTTGCCCCCGAGCTTGTCGTTGATGAGCGCGTGCCAATCGGCCAGAAATATCGTGACTTCGACACCAGCTTCCTGGAGATCTATGATCTTGCTAGCTGTGATGACCTGTCCGGCATGAACGAACCCGCTCGGCTCGTATCCGATGTATGCCGTTGGTTTCTCCTTCGTCTCGAACAGAGTCCTGAGTTCCTCGAGGGTGACGACCTCTATCGCGTTCCTCGAGGCCAGTTCGAGCTTTGTCTGAACATCCATATTTGCGCCAAGGCCCGATAATCGAGTGCGTGGAAAAAAGCTTTGCCTAGGCTCGCATCGAATATGGAAACCGCTGAAGTTGGCTTCTTGACATGAGGAATCGGAGAATTCCTGGTTGACTGGTTATCACCAGCAGTGAGGATTTGATGGAAAGCGTTAATAACCGCCCCAGCATTAGCGCTAATCCCACTCGGGGACTGAATCCAAAGGGGGAGTGCATGAAGGTTTCAGCCATTCGCAATGGCAAGATGATAATCAAGGTGTCCGAGGTCAAAGAGGC
Source organism: Euryarchaeota archaeon RBG_13_57_23 (assembly GCA_001800675.1). Lineage (GTDB taxonomy): Archaea > Thermoplasmatota > Thermoplasmata > UBA10834 > UBA10834 > COMBO-56-21. Next base: position 9,713 of record MGVW01000006.1, read on the forward strand.
TGCGGGAGATGGTTTCAGGATCTCCGAGGAGTTCTACTACGAGCTCGACCGACAGGTCAACGAGATAATCGAAGAGGCCAAGAGGAGAGCCAAGAAGAACGGCCGCAGGACGATCAAGCCTTACGACCTGTGAGCGTTTTCGGGGGGCCGCGTTCGGAAATGGCCAAACCCAGGAAGAAGAAGGACAGCGGCACGGCGGCTGCCGTGTGGAAGGAGCGCGAGCTGCTGGACGGGAAGCTCGTGGACGCGGGCGTTGTCATTCTTCGCACGACTGGATGCAGTCACTTTCATGAAGGCGCCTGCTCGATGTGCGGGTACAACATCGAGTCGAGCATTGACATCAAGCCCGAGGACATCAGGAAGCAGTTCGATAAAGCAGTCGCCACCTTAGGCGATATACGGTTTCTGAAAGTGTACACATCCGGCTCTTTCCTGGATCAGCGCGAAATCCCAAGAGAGATCGTCAACCACATCCTGCAACACTGCAAGAAGATGGGATGGAGATTGCTGTTCGAATCGCGGCCAGAGTACGTCACTGACGCGAGGCTCGATGAGGTGAAGGGAATCCACGAGGACCTCGAGATAGCTCTCGGGCTGGAGAGCGCCAACGACAGAGTGCTCGCATACTCGATCAACAAAGGATTCACCGTAGCCAACTATGTCCGCGCAGCAGAGGCAATCGAGGGACACGGAGCTGCGACCAGGACATACGTTCTGCTCAAGCCACCATTCCTCACGGAATGGGAAGCGGTCAAGGACGCAGCCGCTACGATACGCTTCGCGGCGACTAAGAGCGCCACAGTATCCCTGAACCCCGTCAATATCCAGAGAGGCACCCTCGTGGAGAAACTCTGGCGAAACTGGGCATACAGGCCTCCGTGGCTGTGGAGCGTCCTCGACGTGATGAGATCGACGAAAGATGACTGCGCGAAACTGATCTGTGATCCCACCGGAGGCGGCAGCGAAAGAGGAGCACACAACTGCGGCGAGTGCGATGGAGTCATCCTGGATTCCATCCGGGCATTCAGCACTTCCCAAGACGCGAGCAAGCTCGGCAGCCCCGACTGCAAGTGCAAGGATATCTGGAGAACCATCATCGACGTCGAGGGGTTCGTGTCAGGTGGTACGGTCGACCTGCAAAGATTTTTCAGGCCGCAACGAACTTAGACCCCGGGGATAAAGAATGCAGCAGTACGAAATCAAGCGTGGACTCCAGGAGAACCTGCAGAAGGACAAGCTGAAGGTGACCCTTCAGGATGTCTTCGGGAAAGCTGAGGAGAAGGATGGGAGAATGGTCTCTTCTTTCGGCGCGCTCAAGGAGCTGAAGGCCTGGGGCGAGGGGAAGAGACTCTGTGTCGAGACTACGATGGACACAAATGTGAGCAACGACATCGCCGCCCAGACGATCAAAGCGTACAACGTATTCCTCGAACGGGTTACGGGGCTGACCGCGAAGGAGCGCGGGAAGAAATCCCAGAAGGCGGCGAAAGAGGGCAAGCTCTGAGCCCCCGTACGGGCTTTCAGAGCCTGCGTTTGTTATTCCAGCTGACCGACACCGATTTCATGGGCCAGGTGGTGGCGGCGGTGGAGGTGGTGGAGCGCCCGTCTCGGGTGGCGGCATCATCTGCATCTGTGCCCCGCCGCGCTTCCGCATCATCAGTACGACCGACAACACGACTACGACAATCACGACAATCACGATCATGATTATCAGCAGGTTGGTGCCCGAGAACAACGATGATGCTCCGGTACCCTTGCCGGCATAGGAGTACGATTTCAACTCCGAATCTCCGAAGCCAGTCGAGATATCCCCCGAACCAGTGGACTTGACGTAGTTGCCCACCTTCGTTGAGTAGTAGTACGTCATCACCTCAGTATCTCCGCCGATGTCCGTAGTCAGAGTGTACTTGTAACAATCGAATTCACCTGCAGGAACGGACACCGTCTGGTTCGTGGTTGCGATCTGGATTGTCTGTGTTGCGTTGTAGTCCGTGTATGTGTCAGAGTCACTGATATGCTGGCCCAGCATGTCCATTTCAATGGTCGTTGTCGTCGTTACATCGCTGTTGGAGACAATCGTTGCGCCATGCGCTGGGATTGTATCTCCGATGTAGTCATCCAAAGCCGGACTGTAAGTCTGCAAGATTCCCATGGTCATGTCTACGGTCTCTCCCTGCATGGTCATGCTCATCGTGATCTCCAGGTCGGATGAGACAAGGCTGAAGTTCGACACAAGACGTTTCAGCATACCCGAGTATGTCACGCTTCCAGAAACGCTGTATCCGCTGTAGCTGCCGGATAGTTCACCAGATCCGCTAAGCACGATGACGTATACCTCCGCGGCACCGCTCCCCTCCGTCCCAGTCACCTTCATCTTGATCGAGCCGGACAGAGACATCCCTTCGACATCGACGTCAGAACTGTACGTCCAGTAATCTCCCTCCTCCACGGCGGTCGCAGCCTGCCCACGATCCGCGAGAGGCAAGAGCGATACGACCAGCAGCAACAGACCCACCAACAATGCGAGTTCAACTCTCCTCATTCACGTTTCCTCCTTGAATCGTCACCAATCCCGGGAACGACATCAGGATATTTAGTAGCTGTCAGCCAGATGCACTGGCATCGGATTCTTTCGCATGACCCCGACTCAGGGCGAGACGCTATTCCATGAGGCCCGAATGCGAATCTCTCTGAGCTGGTACGTTTATATATCAGTATCCCATTCAGCGGGTTGCGATACCAGAGGCGGTATCGGCCAGACGCTATCTGGGCAATGCCTCCGAGCAACCCACCACTCACGCTGGAACAAGTTTTCAGGCGTGAACGAAGCGTCACGGCCGAGAATGAATGCCTCGTGGGCGCTGTGCTCGACATAGCGAGTACTCACAGCGAGGTCTATCGACCCAAAACGAGGGATAGCGATGCCAACCACAAGACGACCGAGAAAGGGCTCAATGGGCTACTCACCAAGGAAGAGAGCCAGGAGCATAACCGCCAGAATATCCAGCTGGCCTGAGGGAGGCGACGGGGCAAGGCTCCAGGGCTTCGCAGGCTACAAAGCAGGGATGACGCACGCGTTCATCGTGGACTACCGACCGCGCAGCACGACGTCCGGACAGGAGGTCCAGATGCCGGTCACGGTCATCGAGGTCCCCCCGATGAGAGTGTGCGCGATCAGAATGTACCAGGACACTGCCTACGGCCGGAAGGCCGTCGGAGAGGTCTGGGCCAAGAACCTGGAGAAGGAACTCTCGAGGAGACTCCCGGTGCCGAAGGAATATGATGAGAAGGCCGGATGGGAGACCGCTGGCAAGCTCGAGTACGACGACGTCCGGGGGCTCCTGTACACACAGCCGATCCTCGTCACAGGCATTCCGAAGAAGAGGCCGGAGCTCATGGAGATCCGTATCGGCGGCGGGAAGATGGACGAGAGGCTGGCCTACGCCAAGAGCATACTGGGCAAGCAGGTAACTATCAAGGATTTCACCAAGGAAGGCGAGATGGTCGATGTTGTCTCCATCACCAAGGGAAAGGGATGGACAGGGACCACCAAGAGATGGGGGACGAAGCTGCTGATGCACAAGAACAGCAAGCACAGGAGACTCGTTGGTACGCTCGGTACCAAGAGACCCAACTATGTCCGCCCGACCGTCCCCCAGGGCGGTCAGAAAGGATTTCACCAGAGGACTGAACTGAACAAGCGCGTCCTGAAGATCGGGGACAAGGGCGAGGAGATCACCCCCAAGGGAGGATTCCTCCACTACGGGCAGGTCAGGAACGGATACCTCCTGCTCCACGGGTCCGTTCCCGGGCCGTCGAAGCGACTCGTGAGGCTGCGAGAGCCCGTACGGCAGTGCTTCATCAAGCTCGACGAGGCGCCGCAGGTGTCGTTCATTTCTCTTGAATCAAAACAGGGGGTGTGAGTGAATGGCTGAGAAGAAATCTAAGAAAATAAAGGTAGCCGATAAGGTCGAGGAAAAAGAGGCCAAGCCCGCACCCGGGACACTCAACGTTTACGACCTCGAGGGCAATGTGACAGGACAGGCAGACCTGCCAACGTCGTTCAAGATAGAGTACAGGCCCGACGTGATCCGCCGGGCAGTGACTTCGATAGAGGCGAACGCACGACAGGCATTCGCGCCCGGCCCCAACTCAGGCATGAGACACTCCGTCCAGACCTGGGGGAAAGGAAGGGGTGTAGCCAGAGTACAGAGGCTGATGGACAGCTCGCACGCGGCCCAGTCGCCCAACAACGTGGGCGGAAGGCGCGCGCACCCGCCAAAGGTGGACAAGGACCTCGGAAAGAAGCTCAACAAGAAGGAGCAGGTGCTGGGGAAGCTCTCAGCGCTGCATGCGACCAGCAGCTCCGAGATCGTCAAAGCCAGAGGCCACAAGTACAACGACAAGCTCACCGTCCCCGTCGTCGTCAAGGACGAATTCGAAGCGATCAAGACGACGAAGGAGGCAGTCAAGGCACTGTCCTTGATCGGCGTCTACGAGGATGTCGAGCGAGCCATGAACGGGAAGAAGATCAGGGCGGGCAGAGGCAAGATGAGAGGCAGGAAGTACAGGATGCCTAAGGCGTTGCTCGTCGTCGTCTCCAAGGACTGCGACGCATGGAACAGCATCAGGAACCTCCCGGGCATCGATGTCGCCACACCGAACGCGCTCAACGCGTCCATCTTGGCCCCTGGGGGAGCGCCTGGAAGGCTGATGCTTGTGACTGAGTCCGCTCTCCAGACAATCGGAGGCTGGCACAGATGAGGCGCACGATCATTCTGCATCCGTATGTGACTGAGAAGACGATGAACGCCATGTCCGGCACTCCCCAGCAGGACCTCAAGGACGGCAACAAGCTCGAGTTCGTCGTGCGCAAGGACTCCACGAAGACCGAGATCAAGAAGGCCTTCGAGGAGAGGTTCGAGGCGAAGGTGTCCAAGGTCAACGTCAAGCTCATGAAGGACGGCAAACACGCGATCATCAAGCTCAAGGAGGGCTACAGCGCCGAGGAGATCGGCATGAGGATAGGCATATTCTGAGGTGATTCGAAATGGGAAAGAGATTGATAACTCAGAGAAGGGGACGCGGCTTCGGCAGATACAAGTCCCCCAGGCATCTCAGGTTCACGGACGCCAGCCACCCGAGGATAAGGGAGGGCGTTGGCACCATAGTCGACTTCGTGCATGAATCCGGTAGGATCGCTCCTCTCGCGAAGGTGTCATACGATGGCGTAGAGGAATTCATGATCGCCCCTGATGGCGCGTTTGTCGGCCAGCAAGTCACATTCGGCGTGCGAGGGGCTGTGGAGGCGGGCAACACGATGCCCGTCGGCAACATCCCGGAGGGCACGATAGTATACAACGTAGAATCTCAGCCCGGGGACGGCGGCAAGTTCGCCAGGACCGCGGGCAACGCGGCGACGATAGTCTCGCACGGGACGAAGACGGTCCTCCTGATGCCATCTGGCAAGTTCAAGGAAGTCGACCGCAAGTGCCTCGCGACGATCGGTCTCGTGGCAGGCGGCGGGCACAAGGAGAAGCCGTTCGCGAAGAGCGGCAAGAAGTTCTGGGCGTACCACGGAAAGGCCAAGGCGTACTTCAAGGTCAAGGGAGTCGCGATGAACCCGGTCAACCACCCCCACGGTGGTGGCGGCCACCCGCATGTCGGTACCCAATCCAGCGTGGGCAGGAACACCCCGCCCGGCAGGAAGGTCGGCAGGTTGGCTCCTCAGAGGAAGAAGAGGAAGGTGTGATGAATGGCCGATGAGAAGAAGAAGGACGCTCCGAAGCAAGATGCGAAGGCACCAGCAGCAGGCGGGAAGGCCCCTGCGGGCGGGAAAGCCCCAGCGGGCGGCAAGGCACCGATCGTTGGCGGCAAGGCCGGCGCGGCTGCTCCAGCAGCCGCTCCAGCTGCGGCCCCAGGTGCGGCCCCAGCGGCTCCAGTGCCTGAGAAGAAGGCGAAACCCTCCGCGCGGTTCACGGGATCAGCCAAGGCCGCGAGAAGGAAGATGAGGAAGAAGAAGAGCCAGATCCAGGCGCGCAGGAAGAAGGAGTTCACTTACAGAGGCTACACGATGGAGGAGCTCCTGAAGTTGCCGTTCGCAGAGATCATAGAGCTGCTCCCGGCGAGGGCCCGAAGAACATACATCCGTGGCCTCAACTCCGAGCAGGAGTCGTTCGTAAGGAGGCTCAGGGCATCGGAAAAGCCCGTGCGGACGCACAGACGGGAGATACCCATCCTGCCCGAGTTCGTCGGCAAGACGGTGCATGTCTACAATGGACACGAGTTCTCGCCTGTGGACATAAAGGCAGAGATGATAGGACACTACCTCGGGGAGTTCGCGCTCACCAGGAAATCTGTGAGGCACTCGGGTCTGGGGGTCGGCGCTACCAGGTCCTCGAAGTTCATGCCGCTCAAGTGAGGTGAAACAATGGGATACACTCTTCAAACGGATCCGGAGACGACATCTCGCGCGGTCGGCGTGGAACTCGGCATTTCTCCCAAGAAGAGCAGAGAGGTCTGCAAGATGCTCGTGGGCAAGAAGGTCGACGACGCGAAGGCCTATCTGAAGAGCGTCGCGGCGCTCGAAACGCCCGTGCCGTACACGCGGTACAAGATGATGCTCAGCCCGAAGCCGAAGGTCGGCCCGGGAAGATACCCGAAGAAGCCCGCGCTGGCCATACTGCGCGTTCTCGAGAGCGCACAGTCCAACGCGGAGTACAAGGGGCTCGATGCGGACAACATGCGGGTGAAAGTGGCTGCCGCGCACAGGGGAAGGATAGAGAAGGCCATGATGCCGAGGGCGCAGGGCCGGAGCACCCCGTGGAACGAGCAGACCACGAACATCGAGATCATATTGGAGGAGATCAAGGCGTCCTAGGGACGACCGGAGGGAAATGAATGGCTAGCGAGAGGAAGTTTGTCACTGAGAACATCCGGAGACACCTGCTCAGGGAGTACATGATGGCCAAGGTCGGCAGGGCGGGCTTCGGAGGGCTGGACGTTCAGAGGACGCCTATGGGCACGCGGGTCACCCTCATGACCGAGAGGCCAGGATTGGTCATCGGCCGCAGGGGAGAGGCCATCAAGATGCTGACCAAGGCGATAGAGGAGGAGTTCAAGTTCAACAACCCGCAGATCGAGGTCCAGGAGGTACCCAACCCGAACCTGAACGCTCAGATCATGGCGGAGAAGCTCGCCAACGCGCTCGAGAGGGGCTGGCACTTCAGAAGGGCCGGGCACTCGACCGTCAGGAGGATCATGGACTCCGGCGCGAGAGGTTGCCAGGTCGTCATAGCCGGTAAGCTCACGGGCGCGAGGCACAGGACTGAGAAGTTCAAGGAGGGCCACATAAAGTACTGCGGCCAGGCCAAGCTGGACTTCATGGAGCACGGATTCGCGACGGCGAAGCTGAAGCCCGGTGTGATGGGCATCACGGTCCAGATCATGAATCCGAACGCGAGGCTTCCGGACGAGATCGATATCATACCTCCGCCTCCAGAGGCAGCGCCCGCAGTCGAGGCGCCGAAGCCGGCCGCCGAAATGGCCGCCGAGGAGAAGAAGGCTGCCGAGGCGGTGCAGGCTCTGAAGAAGGAAGCTGCGCCTGCTGCCGGAGCGGTCGCGAAGCCGAAAAAGCCGCGGAAGAAGAAGGCCGAGGGAGCGCCTGAGGGACCCACACCCGCGACAACGCCTTCGGGAACGCCCGCATCACCAGGAGCTGAAGAGAAGAAGGTGGTTCGGAAGCGCAAGAAGAAGGAGCCTACGGATGCGGCCGCGGTTCCAGCCAAACCGACGACGGAAGCGATCACCGAGGTGAAGCCGGAGGCGATCACACTCGTCGAACCCAAGCCGCTGGCCGAGGTACCCGAGAAGAAGCCTGAAGAGAAGAAGGCCGAGAGTCCCCCGGTCGAAGAGAAGAAGGAGGCCTGAGCCGGATGGCGTTGCTGCGACCCAAGGAGCTCAGGGCGATGAGGTCCGAGGACATCAAGGCCAAGTTCAAGGAGCTGAACGACGAGCTCATGCACGAGAGGGGCATTGCCGCGATGGGCGGGGCGCCCTCGAGTCCAGGCAAGTTGCGCGCGCTGAGGACGAGCGTCGCTCGGATACACACGGTCATGCGGGAAACGGAGCTGGCTGAGGCCAAGAAGAAGCCCGCGATCCAGAAGAAAGAACAACCCAAGGAGAAGAAGAAGGAGAAGGCTGTGAAGCCGACGAAGGAGGAGAAGAAGTAATGGCAGGAATTTGCTCGGTCTGTGGACTTCCGGAAGAGCTGTGCATGTGTGAGCAGATTGCGAAGGAACAACAGAAGATAAGGATACTCACGGACACCAGACGCTACGGCAAGATCGTGACCGTTGTCGAGGGCATCGACAGCACGGACATCGACCTGGACGACCTAGCGAGGAAACTCAAGACCAGGTGCGCTGCGGGCGGTACCGCCAAGGATGGCAGGATCGAGTTGCAGGGCGAGCACAAGAGGAAGGTCAAAGAGGTCCTCGAGGAGCTGGGGTTCTCCGTGGAGTGAGGAAACCGAGCATATGAATTCACAAGATTTCCGGAGACGAGAGCTCATAGGACTTGAAGTGGAGGTCATCGAGTCCACGTGCCAGGAGCACCTTGGAATCAAGGGCCGGGTCGTGGACGAGTCGAAGAACACCTTCACCATTGAGCAGGGAGGGCGCGAGAAGATGGTGCCCAAGGACTGCTGCAAGTTCAGGTTCGCGGAAGGCGAGGGCTCGTATGTGGTCTCCGGGAAGGACATCAAGTTCAGACCTGAGGACAGGATCAAGAAAGTACGGTAAGGTGAGATGCGATGGCGAACAAGGTCAAGAAGACAGCCGCAGCCGGCGTGAAGGACATAGGTCTCGACGTCGAGGCTCCTAAGAGCCCGTGCAAGGACCAGCACTGCCCGTTCCACGGCAGGCTGTCGGTTAGAGGGATGGTCCTGGACGGGATCGTCGTCTCAGCGAAGATGCAGGGCACGATCACCGTGCAGAGGGAGTACATGAGGTACGTTCCCAAGTACGAGAGGTACGAGAAGCGCACCAACAGCTACCTCGCGCACGCTCCTTCCTGCATACATCCGGAGCTCGGGGACAGCGTGAGCATTATGGAATGCCGCCCCCTGAGCAAGAGAGTGAGCTACGTAGTCATTGAGAATAAGAAGCAGGGGTGAGCGCGATGAAGGGCATTCCAGGAAGACAGACCAGAGGTATACCGACCGGGGCGAGGCTAAACTGCATCGACAACACTGGAGCGAAGATCGTCCAGGTCGTAAGCGTTCCCAACTACCACGGCACCAAGAGAAGGTTGCCGAACGCCGCCTTGGGCGAGATGATGGTCATCACAGTGAAGAAGGGCACCCCAGAGGTGCGCAAGCAGCTCTTCAGGGCGGTCATCGTGCGCCAGAGGAGACCGTTCAGAAGGCCTGAGGGCACGATGGTCCAGTTCGAGGACAACGCGGTGGTCCTAGTCACCGATACTGGTGAGACGAAGGGCACTGACATAAAAGGCCCGGTCGCGCGAGAGGCCGCCGAGAGGTGGCCGAGGATCGCGGCGACGGCCTCGATGATCGTGTAGGTGAATGCGATGATGACCAAAAGCACGAAGGCGAGGAAGCAGAGGAAGGCGAGGTACAACGCCCCCCTGCACAAGAAGAGACGCATGGTCTCCGCGCACCTGGACTCGGCCCTGATGAGCGAGTACAACGTCCGCTCGGTTCCAGTCAGAAAAGGGGATACAGTCAAGGTCGTCCGCGGGAACGAGGACTTCAGGAAGATCGAGTCGAAGGTCGCGAGAGTGGATGTCAAGAACCTCAAGATCATAGTCGAGAACGTCACGGTGCCGAAGGCAGATGGCACCCAGAAGCCGAAGCCTATCGACCCGTCCGATGTTGTGATCACCAAGTTGGATCTCTCCGACCCGTGGAGGAAGGAGAAGCTCGACAGCCTGAAGGGGGCGTGAGGGCAGATGAAGAAACACGTCAAGAGGATGGCCGCGCCGAACAGCTGGGCGATTCCGAGGAAGACGAGCCACTGGGTGACAAAGCCCAGGCCAGGCCCGCACGGAACACAGGGTTCGATGCCGCTCCTAGCGGTCGTCAGGGACATGCTGAAGCTGTGCGACAACTCGCGAGAGGCGAGGTTCATCATCGGTGGCCGTGGCATAACGGTCGACGGACGCGTGGTGACCGACTACAAGTTCCCGGTCGGGCTGATGGATGTCGTCACCGTACAGAAGACGAAGCTGAGCTACAGGATGCTGGTCGACTACAAGGCGAAACTGCAGCTCGTAGCCATAGACGACACGGAGAAGGGTTGGAAGCTAGCGCGGGTCGACAACAAGGCCGTCCAGAGGAAAGGCAAGGTACAGCTGAACCTGCACGACGGCAGGTGCATCGTGCTCCCGAAAGACCAGTACAAGACAGGCGATGTGCTGAAGCTCGAGGTCCCTTCCCAGAAGATCATGAAGGCGTTCAAGCTCGAGAAGGGCAACATGGCGATGCTAGTCGGTGGAGCGCACCCGGGAGCGGTCCGGGTCATCGAGACCTACCAGATAAGGAGAGGCTCTGCGCCGAACCTGGTCACATTCAAGGAAGGCGGCAGCACGGTCAAGGAGAACGTGTTCGTCGTCGGGGACAAGGCCCCTGAGATCAAGCTGCTGGAGGCGAAGGTCGCATGACCGACATGAGGGAGATACGGCTGCACAAGGCAGTTGTGAACATCGGGGTCGGGGACGCAGGCGAGCGCCTGCTCAAGGCCGAGAAGGTCCTGAAGATGATCACTGGCAAGAAGCCCGTCAGGACCAAGGCGAAGACGACCAACAGGGACTTCGGCATCAGAGAGGGCATGCAGATAGGATGCAAGGTGACGCTCAGAGGCAAGGAGGCCGAGGAGTTCGTGAAGAAGGCCTTCTGGGTACGCGAGAACCGGATCGCCAACTATTCGTTCGACCCCGAGGGCAACTTCTCGTTCGGCGTCCAGGACTACACTGACTTTCCAGGGATGAAATACGACCCCGAGATCGGCATATTCGGGCTGGACGTGTGCGCTGCCATCGGGAGACCTGGGCGCAGGATCTCACAGAGGCGCGCCCTTCGGAGGAAGGTGCCGACCAATCAGAGGGTCACTAAGAAGGAAGGCGTGGAATTCGTCAAGAAGAAGTTCGGCGTGGAGGTGGTCGATTGAAGCCCAAGAAGAAGTTCGGCAGATCAGAAGGCTGCAAGAGATGCGGCCGCAAGCGGGGCATCATCAGACGCTACGGGATGCACCTTTGCAGACAGTGCTTCAGAGAGGTCGCCCCACACATCGGCTTCAGGAAGTACTCGTGAGGTGAGATGACATGCAACAAGATACACTCAACGATGCGATGTCGGTCATCAAGAACGCGGAGAAGATCGGCCAGGGAGAGTGCTTCGTCCGGCCGTCCTCGAAGCT
>MGVW01000007.1 GCA_001800675.1 Euryarchaeota archaeon RBG_13_57_23
AGGCCGAGGGCGAAGTCAGAATGGAGAACGCCCTGGACGGCCTGGAGAGGTTGAGGCGGTTGTGCGACACTACAATTGTCATCCCGAACGACAGGTTGCTCGAGCTCGTCCCGAAGTTGCCGGTGGATGCGGCGTTCAAGGTGGCGGACGAGGTCCTCATGCAGACCATCAGAGGCCTTACTGAGATCATCACCAAGCCGGGACTGGTCAACTTGGACTACAGCGACATCATGACAGTCATGAACGAGGGCGGCGTCGCCTTCGTGGGCATTGGCGAATCCGAGGAGAGCGACCCGGAGGATCGCATCGAGAACGCAATCGAGGAGGCCCTGAATTCGCCTTTGCTGGGCGAGATCAACCTCGCCGAGGCGAAGGGCGCCCTGATCAGGGTTGTAGGCGGACCAGACATGACCGTCTCAGAGGCCCAGAAGGCCGCCGAGGTCGTGACCGACAGGATTGCCAAGCACGCCCGGATAATCTGGGGTTGCAGCATCGACCCGTCGCTCCAGAGCACCGTGAAGATCTTGCTGATTGTCACGGGCGCCCGCAGCGAGGGCGTCATGGGCAAGGAGACAGAGACAGCCGCAGCTCCGAGGAGAGCGGCAGCAGCCTCTTCGAGATCTTACGGAAGGGACGACGACTCGTCGATAGATTTCGTCAGATGAGTTCTCGGCCAATCATGAGAATCGGAAAACCAAACCAGGCGGATCGGATCCGCCTATTTCCTCACTTTTCTTTCCACTTTCTTGTCCAGCCTGGGCTTGTCTCCGAACCGGGCGCCACATTTGGGACAGAACAGGTCCTCCAGGCCGACCTCTGTTGAGCAGATGGAACATTCCGCCGCACCGGCCCTGTCCGAGAATATCACTCCGCATAGGCACGCGAAGGCATCCTTGTCCACTCTCCTCCCGCACGCTGGGCACTCCGATATCAGTTCCACGAGCGAGGTGTGACAGAACCTGCACTCCGCGGCCGACTCCGGAATTTCCTTCCGACACTTCGGACAGAGCATGTTGCCTTCGCCAACGAGAAGTGCGCCGCATTCGCATACTGGGTCTTCCTCGGAGACGATTCTCCCGCACTCCGGGCACTGGAACAGGTCCTTCGCGAAATCCGTTGAGAACACGACCCCGCACTTCCTGCAGAAGGTGTCTTCCTTGGTGAGCGACTCGCCGCACTCTGGGCACTGGAATGTGTGAGAGTACATGGTACAGTCGCAGGTCTCGCCCTCCAGAAGCCTTCGTCCGCAGACGCTGCAGAACTGAGCGGTGTCCGGAGCCGCGTGGATCTGATCGCGGGTAGAGACATAGGTTCTTTCTGTTATCTCACCGAGCAGGAACCTCTCTTCGAGCAGCAGCAACTTGTCCTCCTTGGACAGACGCATCGTGCGCACGAAGGGGCTCTCGGAGTCGACAACATGCGGTCTCTGGGTCGAGTACAGAAGGTGCTTCCCGCAGACCGGACAATCTGCGACTCGCATCGCGCACGAGTTGTGAAACTGCTTTCCGCAACCGCAGAGTACGCTAGGCAGACCGGGCTTGATCAGACCAAGACAGATGTCGCACTTGACCTGACCCTTGATTCTTACGGCCTTCACCTGAGGTCGCGTTCGTTTGGTGACTCGTCTGGTCCCCGCCCTTCTTATCTGTCCTTTCGGGACCTTTATCAGCCGAGGCTTGCCAGCGCCTCCTCTCGGTGATGCAACCGCGATCAAGGTGCTCAAGTTACCAATCAAGTGCACTTCGCTCCAGAGGGTCGGTGAATCGAGCTGGAGTCATATAAAAGCGCACGGCGAGAAAGGCCTCATTCCTAGTGCGTCTGCCTCCTCACGGATTTATACGATGACATGTGATTCACCTGGGCATGGCAATCAAGGACACGGTCAAGATGATCGGAGAGCTGATGGTCGTCGCCGCGAGGACTGCGCCGAAGGCCGTCGGTCAGGACTTTATTGAGGTGATCCTGCTTTCCGACTCGGAGAGGATTGCCGTCGGGAACGACATGGTCCAGATTGCCAAGGAACGAGGGGTCTGGGGCTTCGAACGGGATGGCAAGAACGTAATGGATTCCGACGCAATGCTACTTGTCGGACTTCTGCCGCACAAGGGTGCGGGACTGAACTGCGGCGGTTGCGGATACGCAGACTGTGAGGAATTCAACTCGAAGTCTTATTCTGGGGATTTCGAAGGCCCGAACTGCGCTATCAGGCTCCTGGATCTCGGCATTGCCCTGGGTTCCGCAGCCAAACTCGCGTCCGAGCTGAACGTCGACAACCGGATAATGTATAGGGCAGGGGTTTCTGCGAGGCGACTCAAGATCGGCAAGTCGAAGCTGTTCCACGCAATCCCTCTCTCTGCGACGGGCAAGAACATCTTCTTCGACAGACCGTTGAAACCCCAGTGATGAGTGAACGATGGGTGTTACGGTGCCTTCGCGGGAAAGCCGAGGTCGGTCCCGTTGAGGAGATGTGCGCGTATGCTCGCCGGGTCGACGAGCTGATTCCGGAATACCGGTCCGAGCATCATGCCCGATCTTCTGTTGATCGGTGTTCCCGTGAGCAAGGGGTTGAACGCAGGCACCACGATCAGCTCTCTCGGGCACGAATCATATCGTTCCGCTGCCTTGTCTTTCGAGAGTCGCCCCCTGACCCAACACTTCTCGTTGTTCTTTCCTCCGAGCGAATCGACCAGGAGGATCGACGGATGTATGTGCCCCATCACCAGCACTCTACCCTTCATCGCCTCTTTGGACGGCCAGACGTGCCCGTGAATCGCTCCGAAATCCTCGACCAGCACACCTCCTCCAGAGACGGCCCTGATGCCCTCGGGGAGGATGGCCCCCAGCCCTCCGTCGTGGTTTCCCGCGACGATGGTGATGGACTCATACGTTTCGAGAAGACTGTTCAGGAACGGCGGGATTTCCCTGTCCTCCTTGTAGCTCACTGCTGGAATTCTGTGCTTGACGTCCCCGAGGATCAGGAGATTGTCCCCATGGGGCGCAAGCTTCTGGATTTCGGCAAGCATATTGGCTGCCTGTGAAGGTATGTTGAAGCCAGCCCTTCTGAGCTGCACCTCGATGCCGATGTGCAGATCAGCAATGCACACCCAGTTCCTGGAGCCTATTGCTGATAGGGCGGGAACATCTGGGATGGGCACGAGATCCATGTCGCCTGATACGACCGGAGTCCTGATAATACTACCACCTCACCGTCCCATGAGGAGCCGCTCCGCGAGGAAAGGCGGTAAGGGTGCCGCACGAATCGATGCAACGGCCTCTTCGACATTGTAGTCCACCCTTCGAATGTCGCAGGTCAAGTTCAGGGGGTCGAGTATGGCGTAGCTGGCCCTGGGGTCGAGATCTCGCGGCTGCCCTACCGATCCAGGATTGACCGCCAGCCCGTGTTCGAATCGAACGACATATGGGACATGCGTGTGGCCGAGGATCAGGACGTCTGCCTTGGCCCTCTCGAACAGGTCCAGCGACAGCCCATCTTCGTAGACGTATTCGATTGCGCTGTCGACTGAGCCATGGTACATCGCGATTTTCCGGTTGGACAGATCCAGCTGCATGGAGAGTTCCAGCTGGCTGAGGTAGTTCTTAGCTTCTTGTTCGAGGACGCTCCCAGTCCATCTGGCAGCCCTCGCAGCGTGTTCGTTCATCCAGATCGTGTCGCCCGTCAATGCGGCGAGCTCGTGATTGCCGAAGACCGCGTGAGCTGCTGTTTTGCTTACGAGCCTGACGCATTCGTTCGGATTGGCTCCGTACCCAACGATGTCCCCCGCGCACAGAACTTGGTCGAAATCGGTCTTTTTGATGTCAGCGAGAACGGCTTCGAGTGCTTGGATGTTCGAGTGGATATCTGATACGATCGCGATCTTCATTGCCGGTTCCTCAGGCAGACGACAAGTACCTGCGGAGCACAAATGGCAGTTTCTCTATTAGGTCGGTTGCGAGCAAGCCGTAATTCTTCTCCTCAAACGCAAGATTGCCCGCAACCCCAACCGCGAAGGCGCCGATTCTGGCAGCTGCGAACGGAGTGGCCCTTTGCGCGATCATGCCGGCCACGACTCCGGTTAGGACGTCCCCCGTTCCTCCAACGGTCATGGCTTCGTGATGCACTCTGTTAAGCTTCACGTAGGCGCCGTCGCTGATCACATCGGTCGGCCCCTTCAGCAGTATGGTCATCTTGAGTCGGGAGGCTGCCTCCTTGACCAAGTCCATCCTCTTGTCCAGGTCCTCTTCGGGGACGCTCTTGCCGCTCAGTTTCTTGAATTCGCCCGCATGAGGAGTGATCACGCCGGTTTTGCTTCTGAGGATGCTTGGTGAGAGACCGCAGGCTCCTATCGCGTCGGCGTCTATGACCAGAGGAATCGTGGTCTTCTTCACGAGCGATTGCACCGCCTGGATAGTCTCCTTGGCGGCGCCCAGCCCCGGGCCTATCGCCACGACGTCCATACCCTTAGAAAAATCCAGAAGCCATTGGACGTGTTCCTCCGTGAGCAACTCCCCCTTCAGGGGCTTGACTATGATGTTGGGAGAATAGATGGAAACAGGTAGAGCAGAGGATTCAGGAGTCGCGACGAATGTGAGGTCCACTCCGGATCTCATCGCGGCCATACCCGTGAACGCCGGGGCGCCAGTATAGGGTCCGCCGCCTATGACCAGTACTTTGCCAGAATCGCCCTTGTGAGCACTCCTCTTCCTTCTCGGGAGGAGCACGAAATCCCCAGGCCCGCAATACGTCTCAGCGTCCGCGGGGATGCCTATGTCCTGGACGACGATCTTCCCGGAATTCTGCGGAGTCATACCGACTTTGGTTGCATGGAACGTGACGGTCATCGTGGGCTTGACATGGAGGTCCGAGGGCCAGCCAGAAGGCACATCGACTGATACCACTGGACGTCTCGATTCGTTCAGGGTCTTGATGTGGCGGGCATAAGGGTCTCTCGGCCTTCCCTGGAGGCCAACGCCCAGCATCGCGTCCACTATGACTCCGTACTGTTTCGGATCCAGCAACTCTATGGCTCTCATGTGCGGTCTGACCATGTCGAAGTTGAACCTCGCGGCGTCGCTTGCGATCTCCGACGCGGGCTCGACCAAGTACAAGTCCACTTGGCGCGCCTTCGAGAGGTGTCTCGCGGCCACGAAGCCGTCCCCTCCGTTGTTGCCCCTGCCGCAGATGACTGCTACCCTCGCATTGGGGTTAGAGATCTCCAGCACTCTCTTGGCGACGGCGGCCCCTGCGTTCTCCATCAGAGTGATCGTGCGCACTCCAAGGTATGAGGAATTGACATCGAGGACCCGCACCTCCTCCGGACGTATCGACGACCGCGCCACGGGTTCGGATTACTCGGCCGGATATTAAACATGACGAGGGGAGGTTGAGGGGCCCATTTCAGCTTATGAGGCCAGACTTCAAAAAGAAATATATACGCAAACCTCGTAACTCCAAGCACCGGCAGGGATTCAGTAAGTGAGCGAGATCAAACGGCTGGTTTTGGATGTTCTGAAACCCCACCACCCTACCATAATCGAGTTGTCCCGCAGGATCGGGGTTCTGAACGGTGTCTCCGGCGTCAATTGCACGCTGGAGGAAGTAGACAGAGAGACCGAGAGCGTCAAGATCACGATCGAGGGCACTTCGATCGACTTCGAGGCAGTCGAGGAAACGATTTCCGACTGCGGGGCCGTGATACACTCGGTGGACAGTGTTTCCGCGGGCAAGAAACTCGTCGAAGAAGTGGAGACGCCGCAGGACAGATGAGCTCAGGCCTTATCTCGGGGCATCGTCTTCAGCTTAGCTGCCACTTTGTCCACTAGGACCGTCTTCTTCAGCTTCGGCTCGACGAGTACCCTCCCCTCGTGCCTGTGCCAGAACCTCGGATAGGCCTTCTCCAGCTCGAGTATGCAGTCGAGGCCCAGTGACTTCGCAGCCTCGTAGACCATGTGCGCTGTGGGGCCCTCGACCGCCTTCTTCTTGGCGACCTTCCGTCCAGCGGCCCTCGCAACGCGCAGGTCGAAATAGGATGGCCAGAGAACGATCGCATTCTCGGGGTCGACTGTCATCTGCTGTCCTCGAGTTGCGATTGGGTCGCTATTATCTAATCTTGTCGGTCTCCCGGGCGAGACACGTTCGTGCTGATGTTTATTATCCAGATAGATGATTCGGCGCCTACAGGGGGGCCGGAGATGTTAGAGGAAGACATCGCATTGTCCACGCTGAAGGCGGCCGAGTCGGGAGAAACGCTGCTTCTCGCCGAGGTCCGATTGGAGGAACGAAGCACGAGGCAGTTGGCCGTGAAGATGGGCCAGGTGAACAGCTCAAGTTCCACCCAGGATGCTGGTATGAATGTCAGGATAGTGCTTCCGACGGGAATCGGCTTCGCCAGCGCGAACGTCATATCAAAAGCGATCGGCAAGAACTTGGTCGAAAAGGCCCTCAAGCAGGCCAAGAGCGCCCGACGCAAGACCTTGATCAACCTCTCCGCTGAGCCTTCTGTCCAGACGAACTGGGAAGTGCGCCAGAGAAAGCCGTTGGCTGACCAGAGCTCTGAGGATAAGGTCGAGTTGATCGGCCGGATAGACAGAGCTGTCATGAAGACCAAGGTGAAGGTGCAGGGCAGATACTACGAGCTCAAGGACTACGAGATAGGCAGCTACTTCGCCAACTCGGAAGGGACGAGGATCAGGTCGTTCCTCCCCAGGGTGACTATCGAGTCCAGCAACATGGTGACCTCGAAGGGCGAGAGCGAGCAGTCCCTCAGGCAGTGGGGCGCCAGCGGCGGCTGGGAGAAGGTTGAGGAATGGGGTCTCGAGGAGGCGCTCCCAGCTGAGGTCCGAATGCTCAAGAAGCAGATAGACCAAGGCAGGAAGGTCAAACCAGGCGTGCTCGATCTCGTCTGCGGTCCGGAGGTGGCTGGAATCGCGGCTCACGAGTCGTGCGGTCATCCGATGGAGGCTGACCGGATAATCGGCAGGGAGATGTCCCAGGCTGGACGGTCCTTTGTGACGCCCGACATGATTGGCAGGCGCATAGGTTCGCGGTACGCCACCGTGATTGACGACCCCCTCATCCCGGGATCATACGGGTACTATCCATACGACCAGGAAGGTGTCAAGGCCAGGCCAAGGTATCTGTACAAAGAAGGCCTCATCAACGAGTTCCTTCAGAACCGGGAGACGGGGTCCAGGATGGGAGTGCGCAGCAACGGCTCGTCCAGGTCCGAGTTCTACCTCAGGGAGCCGATCGTCCGCATGGCGAACACGTTCGTCGCTCCGGGCGATTTCGAGGATGACGAGATGATCGGCTCGATCAAAGAAGGAGTGCTCATGCACTCGTTCACCGAATGGAACATAGACGACAAGAGATACAATCAGAAATACGTCTCACGAGAGGCCTACTTCATCAAGGATGGAGAACTGGGATGTCCGGCAAGAAGGTGCGTGCTCGAGATCACGACCCCGGGTTTCTGGGGCGCAATCGATGCGGTATCTAAGAAGATCGAGTTCAGCGCCGCTGAGTGTGGCAAGGGAGATCCCATGCAGTCGATGGCGGTCTTCACAGGCGGCCCGATGGTGCGGTTAAGGAGTGTGAAGCTGAAATGAACGCCCTGAGGGACCAGGCTCATGAGCTCGTCGAGATCGCGAGAGCCGCCGGAGCCGATGACGCCATCTGTGAGGTCATCGAATCCGGAGTTCAGCAGGTGAGGTTCTCCAACAACGAGATCGACGCGGTGAACTGCTGGAACGATAGTCACGCAGTCTTGTTCGTGGCCCTGGGGAAGAGAACGCTGGTCTCCGACCTGCAGGACCTGAGCAGGAGAAGACAGATGGCCAAGGAACTTGTCTCGAAAGCCGCCAAAGCCCCTGAAATCAAAGGGTACGGAGGTATCGGAGCTGGCAAGTTCAAGTACTCTCCGAAGAAGGCGGACAAGAGAATCGCGCAGCTCCGGGGCGCGTCCAAGTTCGTCCATGACGCCATCTCGGGTGCTGAATCCGCGGGTGCCAACAACGTCGGAGGCACGATGTACGTCCGTCACCATCGGACGGGTATCGCCTCCTCGGGGGGCGCATTCGCGACCGACGAGCTCGCCTCTATGGACCTATCGGTGCGTGCCTTCTCGCAACCGGAGGCGTCGGGACATACGGTGTGCTGCGCCTCCAAGCTTGGCGACATGAAGGCCCGGGAAACGGGGGAACGCGCTGGTCACCTTTCGGTCAAAGCGAAGAACCCCATCCTGGGAGAAGAGGGAAGATTCGACCTCGTTGTTGAGCCTCTCTTCATGGGCTCGCTGATGCACTACACGCAGAACATGCTCAGCGCCATGTGGGTCGAGATCGGGAAGTCCATGTATGCGAAGCGGCTGGGCAAACCGGCTGCTTCCAAGGCGATCACTCTGGTCGATGATCCGATCACAGACTCGATCTCGAGGCGTGCCTTTGACCACGAAGGAGTTCCGACCAAGCGCAACGTGTTGATCAAGAGCGGCGTTCTGAAGACGTTCATGCACAACACATCCACGGCGAAGCGGTTCAAGACAAAGTCGACCAGCAACGCTGGCCCTCTTGTGCCGACTCTGTTCACGCTGATGGCACAGCCGATAGCCTTCCATCCAGTGGTCGAGAAGGGCGATTGGAGCAGGGAAGAGATCATCTCAGACACGAAGGACGGTCTCTACCTGAACAACACCTGGTACACGAGGTTCCAGAGCTATGCTGCGGGGGACTTCTCCACGATCCCGAGAGATGCCATCCTGAGGATCAAGGACGGCGAGATAGTTGGTGCGGTGAAGAACATCAGGATCAGCGACAACTTGTTGAACTTCTGGAAAAGCATCGATGCCTTGTCGAAGTCAACTGAGGAAGTCTACTGGTGGGACGAGGCCAGCCCTCCCTCGACTCTCCCGATGCTAAGGGCTAGATCCATGAACGTGACAAGATCGTCGTGAAGAGAATGATGCAGCATCACGGGGTCTTGGGCTCAGCAGAGCCTAGGAGAACAGCGTTGACTACCCCGTCCTGTCCACATCTCGACGTGATGACGGCCTCGCCCAGCTCGGTCATCACGGTTGCGCCCTTCGTCATGATGTTGCGCTGGACGTAGTTCGGATTCGACGGGTTCGTCTTGACCGTGAGAATCTTCACCTTCTTGATGGCATTCGTCTTGGGATCCACGACATTCGCGGAATCGATCAGCAGCAGACGCGCTTTCGTGTTGGCCCCCTTGACCCTGTACATCTTGACCTTGCGGACCCCGAGGCGGGTGAATTGCTTCTCCCTTCCGACCTCGAACTTCCTCTTCTTGCGGGCAAGCCTCAACCTGCCGCCTGAGGATTTCCTCTTCGGTCTGCCCTGCCAAATGGCCATCAATAACCTCTCGGGGGATGTGAAAGGACGAGTTGTATTAATAGGTTGCGGGGTTTGCGCGCGGTGGTTTTCCCCCGAAAAACTCTACATCCGCGGACTCTCCAAGGACTATGCTGGCATAGCAGCCGTGACGCGCCGGTCCTGGGTTGACGAAGATGGTGTCCTTGTTGAGCGCCCGCCCCTGCGATTCGTGTATGTGACCGGAGAGCGCCAAGACGGGCTTGAACTCCTGCGCGACCCTGAGGACTCCCTGGGACCCCCCGTGGCCTCCGAATCTCGTGCTGTCGTTCATACCGTAGGCGGGCACATGTGTGATCATTACTCCGTCAGGGACCGCGACCTCCCTGAGGCTTCTCTCGAGCAGGTCCTCTGCTATCTCGAAGGGCATGCCGGAGCCGCTTGGGAGACCTCCTCCAAAACCGTAGAATCTCCATCCTTCGACTTCGACTCTAGCATTGTGTATGCTAGCATGCGCTTCCTCGAGCACACCAACAGTATCGGGGACGTCGCAATTGCCCGGGACGGCTAGCACTCTGCATTTGACACTCTTGAGGAACTCCTTGGCGTAGTCCGTCGTGCCGAAAGTCGTGAAGTCCCCGCACACGATTACCAGGTTGAAGGCTCCGGAGTCGACGACGGATATGAGCTTGGCCAGGGCGTCCTTCGACCCGTGGAGGTCGGAGCACGCCATGATCTTGAGTTCCTTCATCGGATCACCAGGGGAGTGTGATCCCAAACGACAGGTTCTGGAACACTATCAGATAGGTGACGATGTACCCGGCGATGGCGCCTCCGTTGAGAAGTGGGAGGCCCGCCTGGGGATTGCCCGTCAGCACGAACCTCATCAGTATGGCGAATCCAAGCAGTGATCCCAACAGAGTCCCCATGGAGACCGCGAAGTTGCCGGTGAGCCCGCCGAAGTCTGTATCGGGAAGGAACGAGAACGCGGATGTGATCAGGACCCCGGGTATGATGATGTCTCCCAAGCCCATGAACATGGCATCCCTCTCGCCGCCTTCATCCAGCTGCTGCTTGAGCGGTTTCTGGTCGAGGTAGGAGTAGCCTCGCCTCTTCGGTATCACAAGCAGGATCGGGAGGCGCATCTGCGTGACGCCATCCGCTAGCGAGACCATGTGCTTGGTCCCGTAGACCGCTACAGCGTCGTACACTGCCAGCACGATCAGTAGTACTAGGACGGGCAGGATCCCGAGCGAGATGCCGAAAATGCCTATGACGCCAATCGACATGATGATTCCAGCCGCATCGACCACATACCACTCCGGCTTTTTCGCCAAGTAGTAGGTCATGACCGCCGTGGCGGCAACTGACAGAATGAGGGCAAGCAGGCCGTCGAGGAGCCCTGTGAGCATTATCCAGAGCACGAAGAAGATGGTGTATACGACAGCCCCGAGGAAGATGACCCTCACGAGGTTCTCCTTGTGTTTCTTCATTATGTATAATATTGCGACCGTGAACAGTATCACGGCAGCGATGTAGTAGATCGGTATCAGGGGGTCGTTCGGGTCCTCGAATATCTGGTCCTCGGAACCCAGGAACACTGCTGCCATCACGAGGGCGCCCAGCTGCGACAGAGCGAAGACTGCCCCCATGAGGATTGAAGTCCTGACGGCCGCGTCCATCTGGTCCCGCTATTCAAGAGCGCTTTAGAAATACTTTGTGTACCTGCTTCCCTGGAAAATCCCAAATAGCGAAACCCCAGTCTAGACTCTGTGTCAGAGCTGGACCTTCTAAGAGTGGATGTGTTCACCGACGAGCTGTTCATGGGCAACCCAGCGAACGTGGTCCTGAACGCGGATTCGGTGGACGAGATCCAGATGCAGAGGATCGCTTCTGAGGTCGGGTCCGCTGAGACTGCATTCGTTCTGCGCTCGAAGAAGGCCGATGTCCGGCTTCGATACTTCACGCCATACGACGAGGACGCGTTATCTGGACATGCGACCATAGGCGCCCTGTGGTGTCTATCGGAGGAGCGCGCGTTTGGAGCGGGGCACTCTGGCAGGCACCGGTTGGAGACCTCGGTTGGCGTGCTCCCATTCACCGTGGAGGCAGGAGCCGAGGGGCCAACGCGGGTTTGGATGACCCAGAGACGGCCGATGTTCGCGAGCGAAGGCGACGTCAAGGAAGTTGCGAGCGCGCTCGGAATAGGAGTCGATTCGCTGTTCCACGATGAATTCCCCATCAGTCGTGCATCGACCGGTCTCCCGTGTCTTCTGGTTCCTGTGAGATCGTTGGACGTCATCGGTCGAGTCGAACCCAAAAGAGAGGAACTGCACTCCCTATCCAAGGAGTTGGACGTCGCAGGGGTCGTCGTGTACACTTGGGGCGTCTTCAGCGAGGGGTCGACCGTCCATGCTCGATGCTATCTCCCCAATCCCGGGATTCTCGAGGACCCTGCGTCGGGCCTCGCGGCAGGTGCACTGGGCGCCTACCTTGTGGAGAACGAGTTCATCCCCAAGGACAAGTTCGAGCGCATAGTGATCGAGCAGGGCGATTGGGTCGGGCGTCCAGCAAGGATACATGTCCGGGTAGAGAAGCATGGATCCTCGATACGCAAGGTGGAGGTCGGAGGCACTGCGAGGATATCGTTCAGGGCGAAGCTGACGTTGCCTTGAGCGGGCTCAGCTGACCCTGGTCCCGAAAGCGACTGTCCCGGAAACCTTCTCGATCTTCACGCGGACCTGGGAGCCCTTGGCCGTCCCAGGAACATAGACGACAAAGCCACCCTTCCTGGCGATGCCGTCACCCTTCTTGCCAACATCCTCGATCATGAGGTCATAGATCTGGCCGGCGACTATCTCCTTGGCCTCCTCCTGCTTGACCTGCTTCTTGACATGGACCGGGCGACGCGCCCCGCAGGTCTCGCATGTGAGGATCAGAATCCTGCCGTCCTTGACGATCTTCGTATCTGGCCTCGAGCACTCGGTGCACAGGACATACTCCTCGACATAGTTCTTGATCCGATCGACGATTTGAGTGGTCGTCACTTTGCCTTTGAAGACGACCCTCTGCCCTTCCCCCTCGATGGTGCCTGCGGTTCCGAGCTCTCTGAGGAGGTAGGCGAGCATATGGTTCGGTTCGCGTCTGAGCTTGTCGACTATCTCACCGAAATTCCTGAGAACGGTCGTCTTGCCTTCGATCATCACATCGGGCTCAGGAACTTGGAACCGGTCGTGCGACTCGAGCGTGTGGGGTAATTTCTCCTTCGCCCTCTTGAGAAGAGCCTCGTAGTCAAAGGTGTCCTGCGCCATCGGGCTTCCATAGTGGATGGCATAGTTAAACCTATTGCTGGCTATGCCAGATTCCTCTCGGGATGGATCTCGATACACCCAACTAGAAACCTTTATTGCAGACCCAGTGCAATCCCAACGTGCATCGCTCTCCTCGGCACGGTGAGAATGACGGATTCCGATACCCCCCAGCGCGGCCATTCGACCGGCGACAGATCTGTCAGCATCGAGAGTCAGTTCAGAGTTCTCGAAGCGATATCCAAGAAGGCGATAGTCCTCACCAAGGACCTTCTCATAGTCTACATGAACGCTCCGATGCGAGTCGAATACGCAGGCCTGCTGGGCACGAAATGTACTGATGGGCCGCTCTCCAGCCCAGTCATATGCACGCAATGCCCGATAAAAGGCGATTGGGACTACTCGAAGGGGCCTCTCGTGAAGTGCATACCGGACGAGCACGGAAGGATGATCGAGTCCTCGACGATGAAATATCTGGACCCTGTGACCGGCGAACCGTACTGGGTCTGCGTCGAGGAGGACGTCACGGAGAGGCTCGACACTGAGACCAGGTTGAAGATGCTCGCCTCCTCCATTGACCAGATGGCTGAGGCCGTGGTCGTGACCGACGTCGAGGGAAAGCGGATCTACGTGAACAAGGCCTATGTCCATCTCACGGGCTACGATGAGAAGGCGTCCTCGGGGCTTAGCCTGAGCGATCATTCTAGGGACGGGTCGTCCAGCGGCACGTTGACGGCGATAATGAGGACCGCCTCTTACGATGGTTGGCAAGGAGAGATGACGGGGCTGAGGAAGGACGGTTCCAGATACTACACGCAGGTGGACGCTAAACCTGTCAAGGACGCGCGTGGGACCACGATAGGCGTCGTGGGAATACTCAGAGATGTCACGAAGCTCAAGACCGAGAAGGTGCAGATAGAGGAGTACACTTCGGAACTCGAAGCCAAGATGGAGGAGAGGACGGCAGAGCTCGCGAAGAAGGTCAGCCAATTGACCACCATCAACAAGATCAGCCGAGTCGTCACCTCCCTCCTCAACCAGGATGAGCTGATAAACGAGTTCGTGAAGGCCATCGCTCAGGGGTTCGGCTATCGCAACGTGATCTTCATGATGATGGACAGGGAACGAGGAGATATGTTCATGAAGGCGTGCTACGGAAGGGCCCTCGATTCAATCCCCAAGGACCTCAGGCAGAAGCTGAAGGAAGGGATCATAGGTCACGCAGCGTACTTTGGCGAGACTCTCGTGAGCGGGAATGTTGATTCGGATCCTCGTTATGTCCGGAAGGGGCTCATAGGCACGAAATCCGAGCTCTCCGTGCCCGTCACTTACCGAGGGGAGATCTTGGGGGTGCTGGACGTCCAGAGCGAGTTCAACGACGCGTTCACGAGGAACGATGTTATCCTGATGGAGATGCTTGCGGACATGTTGGCCACTTCGCTGGTGAACGCAAGAACCTACTCCGAATCAAAGGAGCGGGAAGCGGCTCTGAGCGTCCTCGACAGGATCAGTAAGCAGATATCCTATCGGCTCGAGCCAGGGGTGATTTTGGACCAAGTGGCCAGAGACGCATCAGCCCTCCTGAAGGCCGAGAAATCGATGGTCGGGCTGCTCGACCAGCACACGAACACGATAAACTTCGTGTCGACATACAAGATCGACAAGGCGCTCCTGAAGGACAGGGTCTTCCCTGCCGCGGACGGCGTCACTGGAAGGGCGCTTCGATCGCTCAAGACCGAAGTCGTGAATGACTACGTTTCCGACCCAGACGCGATCGAACACGATGCTGTGTCGTTCAACATACGTTCTCTGATGAGCGCTCCGATGACCATCGAGGGCAGAGGCATCGGTGCCATAAACGTCTATAACAAGCTCAACGGGAAA
The DNA here is from genome assembly GCA_001800675.1 of Euryarchaeota archaeon RBG_13_57_23. Taxonomy (GTDB): domain Archaea; phylum Thermoplasmatota; class Thermoplasmata; order UBA10834; family UBA10834; genus COMBO-56-21. Next base: position 14,517 of record MGVW01000007.1, read on the forward strand.
GTCTTCACCAAGAGCGACATGCTCTTCCTGTCTTCCCTTGCGGACCATGCGGCGATCGCTCTGGAGAATTCCAACCTGCTCGCCTCCTTGAACCAGAGGGTCCACTCGCAGTTGGCGCTCCTGGAGACGACGATCAGCATCCAGAAGCAGATCGATTCGACAAGCATATACGACGCCGTGGCCGACAAGCTCAGAGAGGTCGTCTGGTACGACGGCATAACATTCTACAAGGTCGACAGCGACCGCAAGATGATAGTGCCCTTGGCGTCGAGAGGCCCGTTCTCTGCGGAGATTATGGCGGAGGAGTTCTCGGTCGAGATCGGGATCACCGGGTACGTGGCCAGAACAGGGAAGGCTGAGCTTATCAACGATACTGGTCTAGATTCCAGAGCTGTCACAGTCGCAGGCACGACCGAGGATCGGGAGGCCATGATGGCCATCCCGCTGGGATCTAAGGAGAAGATGTCTGGCGTGCTCGTTCTGTATCGTGACAGAGGAACAAGGTTTTCGGACTCAGAGTTCGAGATCGCGCAGCTGTTCGCGACCCAGGCTGCGGTCGCGATAGAGAACGCCGAACTCTACAGAACAAGGGAGCAGCTCCTGAAGGACAGCCGAAGGAAGGTGGATCAGATGGCGAAGCTGGTTGAGCTCACCACCTCGGTCATGTACATGGACGACCTAGACAGGCTCCTTCAGCGCATCGCGGATATCACGACCCAGTCCTTCGGGTTCAGGCGCTCGCTTCTTGCGGTGTATGATGCCGATCAGGACGTCTTCACCATTACTGGACAATCGGGCTACCCATCTTGGTTCGGAAACAAGCTCGAGCGGCCAGGGACTCGAATAACTGAGGACATGGAGGATGAGTACAGGATCAGCCCGGCGGGCTACTATATACCATACGAGAACCAGAGATACGGAATTGAGGAGTTCTTCTTCCTCGCCCATCCCGAGCTGGCCAACAAGCCGCGCGAATCGCCTGAGTCGTGGCACGAGCGGGATATACTGATATTCGCGCTCAAGGACAGGAGCGGGAGGTTGTCCGGTTTCATGGAACTCGATGAGCCCATCGACTTGAAGGTCCCCAAACCAGAGCAGCTGGAGGTGATGGAGATACTCGCCGCGATAGCTTCCATCGCCATTGAGAATTCCAGGACTTTTGAGAAGCAGGTCATGGCGGCGAACGAGGTCGCGTTGCTGAACGACCTGATGACACATGACATAAACAACTTCAACCAGGGTATCATGGGCTACATCGAGCTGCTGCTCGAGGACCGGCGGCTTGACGACAATCAGCGTAGGTATGCGGAGAGGGCGCTCGTACAGGTGAGGAACAACGCCCACCTCATAGACAATATCCGGAAGCTGTCGAAGATACGGATGATCGCAGATGCCGAGCTGATGGTGACCGATCTCCAGAAGGTGATTGTGGAGGCGATAGAGGTCGTCACGAAGGCGAATCCGGAGAAGAAAGTGAACATCGTTTCGACATTGAGCCAGAACACGCACTTCGTGATGGGGAGCCAATATGTCGTGGATCTGTTCGTGAACATACTCTCCAACTCTGTGAAGTTCGACCAATCCAGACGCGTCAGGGTTGACGTGCATGTGGCAGACGAGACCTTTCCTCAAGGGACATTCTGGATCGTCTCAGTGATCGATCGTGGAAGGGGCATCCCGGATGACCGAAAGAAGGCTGTGTTCGAACGGTTCGCCACCGGCATCACCGGCGTCAAGGGGTTCGGGCTGGGCCTCTCGATCGTGAGCTCGATCGTCAGCAAGTATGGCGGCAGGATATGGGTCGAGGACCGCGTGCCTGGGGATTTCTCGAAGGGCACCGTGTTTAAGGTCTCATTGCCCAAGGCTGAGCTCCAGGCGGAAGCTGCTTTGCTGTCTCCTCCTGAAACGCGGGAGTAGTCAGATCAGCTTCTTCTCTCCTTCGAGAATTTCAGAGCGGCCCGCGTCAGACCGAAGTGGAACGGAGACGGCTTTCCTGGCCTTGACCTGAACTCCGGGTGGAACTGGGATCCCACGAAGAATGGGTGTCCTCCCAGCTCAGCTATCTCCATTCTCTTGCCATCGGGAGACTTACCCGTGAACTTCAACCCCTTTTGCTGGATCCTGTCGATGTATTGCGGATTTATCTCGTACCTGTGCCTGTGCCGCTCCATTATCTCCGTGGTCCCGTAGAGCTCCTCCGCCATCGACCCCTTCGCGACCATGATCTGAAGCGCCCCGAGCCGCATCGTAGCACCCTTCTTGGTGACTGCCTTCTGCTCTGGTAGCAGATCTACAACGGGATGGGCGGTGTGAGGGTCGAACTCGGTGCTGTTAGCATCGCTCATTCCCAGGACGTTCCTGGCGAACTCGATGTTGGCCAGCTGGAATCCGAGGCATACTCCAAGGAAAGGCACCTTGTTCTCACGCGCATACTTGATCGCGTCGATTTTTCCTTCCGTTCCTCTCGACCCGAAGCCACCCGGTATCAGGATGCCGTCGGCCTGTTCCAGGTATGATTTCTCGCTCTCCTTCTCGAGGTCCTCGGCCTCGATGCGCAGGAACTTCACGCGCGCGTCCAGCTCCGCCCCGGCGTGCGTCAGCGCCTCGTAGTGGCTCATGTACGAGTCCCGCTGGTTCATGTACTTCCCGACGAGCAGTATCTTGACCTCGTGCTTCGGGTTCATCACCTTCCCGAGGAACTTCTTCCACTCGGTCAACCCGTCCGGTTTCGCGGATATGGCCATTCTCTGGAGAAGGTAGTCCGTGAGACCCTGCTCCTCAAGGAATATTGGCACCTGGTAGATTGATTTCGCGTCGGGCGCGCTAACGACCGCCTGCAGCGGAACATCGCAGAACAAAGCGATCTTCTTCTTTGCGCCATCTTCGAGGGGCTTTTCGCTCCTCGCGACGATGACATCCGGCTGGATACCTACCGACCTCAACTCCTTCACGGAGTGTTGTGTTGGCTTCGTTTTCTGCTCCTGGAGCGTCCCGAGAACGGGTACCAGCGTGGTGTGGACGAACAAGAAGTTCTCGTGCCCCAGCTCGGACCTCATCTGTCTCATCGCTTCGAGGAAAGGCATGGACTCGATGTCGCCCACGGTCCCGCCGAGTTCCACGATAGTGACATCGGCTCCGGATTTCATCGCGACACCGGAGATCATCGATTTGATCTCGTTCGTTACATGAGGTATGATTTGGACTGTCTTTCCAAGGAAGTGACCCATCCGTTCCTTGTCTATCACGCTGCCATACACCTTCCCGGTGGTCATCACATGGTCGCACGTGAGGTCCGTGTCAAGGAACCTCTCATAGTTGCCCAGGTCAAGGTCCGCCTCGCAGCCATCGTCAAGGACGAAAACCTCGCCGTGCTCGAACGGGTTCAGAGTTCCAGCGTCGAAGTTCAGGTACGGGTCGATCTTCATCGCGGTGACCTTTAGGCCCCTGGCCTTCAGGACGCGGCCTATCGAAGAA
>MGVW01000008.1 GCA_001800675.1 Euryarchaeota archaeon RBG_13_57_23
TTCCTTGATGTTGTACTCTGAAGGACCCTTCGCAACTTGACCGTTCACCAAGGCGACGAGCACCTTCCCACCCTTGCGGTCAATCCTGAGCCGCCCTATGATCTCGATGCTCATGCCCGTCTCCTCGAAGAACTCTCTGACCGCTGCCTGCTCGTGGGTCTCGTGCGGAAGAAGTCGACCCCCCGGCATCTCCCAAGCGCGGTCCCTGTGCCGGACCATGACGAACTTGTCCCCGATGAACGCGATAACATAGGCGAATTTCTCCAAGCTCAGGCCTCCACGATGAAGCAGGCGTGGTCCTTCGAGTAGCGCTCGAGGTCGATGACACTCTTGACCTTTAGGTTCTTAGCGACCAGGGCCTTCCTCACTTCAGAGAAGAGTTCCTTCGGAGATCTGTTCACATTGATGCTCCTCGACTTGAGCATCAGGACCCCGTGGCCCGCATCGAACGCGGCCATGTTTCTGACGAAGATGTCCACTTGGTTCCGCTGGGCGATATCCTGGTACACGAACTCGATTCCTTCGATCATATACGCGTACTCCTCGGGCCTGTTTGCGTCCTCGAGGATAGGGAACATGTTCCTCCTCGTCTCGCATACTCTGACGAGATCACGGAAAGAGCGTTTAGAAATCTCGACGCAGTGCACGGCACCGTCGACAACTATGTCTGAAATGTGCGATGCAGTCGTGCCGGAGGCTGCTCCGAGGTACAGGGTCTTGGTGCTTTGGTCTATCCCGAAGCCTTTTCCCCCCAGCAGGATCGCCGCCGCCAGCTTCGACCGGTACGGGTCCCAGATGCGGTACTCTATGTCCTCGACAAAGACCAGTCTCTCTCCATAGACGCTCTTTCCCGGAGCGGCGTTCACGGTGAGCAGATTCTCCCCGTCGGTGAAGACCCCAGGAACAGCTCCCACTAAGGACAGCAACCGGCTCATTCGTCCGGCCAACGGTGTCCCGGCTAAAGAATTATACGACATACAGGGATGCTGGAGCGTGGCTGACGAGGACCTAGAGAAGCAGATCAAGGAGCTCGCGGAGAAGATGGACTCCTTGGAAAACTCGATGTCCAAGGTGACCGCTCCTTACTCGCAGCTCCTGGATTACATAGAGCGGTTCCAGAAGATCTCCTCCAGCTACTTCAAGATGCTCGGGTTGTACCAGCGGTTCGGCGCGATATCGCCCGACCTGCTGATCCCTGGAGTCAAGGACCCGATCTCGAGGGACATTGTAAAGGTCCTCTTCGAGAGGGACGGACAGAACATATCGCAGATAACCGACAAGCTCAAGGGCATGAGAGGCACGGCCTCCAGGAGGATCGTACGGGAACGCCTCAAGCTGCTGGAAGAGAAGGGTGTCCTCAAGGGCAAGGGCTCCTCCAGGTCAAAGGAGTATTGGCTCACGCAGGAATACATAGACAAGTGGTACGACCTTCTCGGGCTGGGCATCACGAAAGGCGACAAGACAGAGACAGACACCTCGGAATGAGGGCCTGTCGGCCACTTATGCTCACTTTGCTTATCTACGAGGACAGCGCATAGAACCATCACAGGTGAAACAAATGATGGTCGACGACCACGAGATGGATGCCGAGAAGCTGAAGGAGGTCATGTCCGTGATATCAACGGAGATCCCGAAGCTACTCGATGCGTTGAACAAGCAGCTGAGCAACCCCGAGAGCGCTAAGAAGATGGGAGAGGTAGTCGCCCAATTCTACAAACAAATGATAGATTCCGGAATGGGTCCGAAGGAAGCCTATGCGCTTACCGAGAAGTTCATGTCGAGCTTCAGCCTCGGAGGCATGATTGGCAAGGTCTTCGCCGGGGGCAAGACCAAGGATGACATTGACGAGATGGTCGAGGAGCGAATCAAGGAACGGATCAGGAAGAAGATGTCCGATGACTGACCACGATAAGCGAAATGTGGTCAAGATACTAGCCATCATGATGCGGACGGCTCCGGGACTGACAATTAGGACCGGGTGGGTATACTTCAAAGCGAAGAGGAAAATGAGGCGCAGTCACAGAATCCTGACCAAGGAGTTGGTGAAGGGCGGTATTCCCGAAGACTTCGCGAAGAAGCTCGCGGACGGGTACGCGGCCAACCTTAGAATCAGAAACCTGGTGCGACGTTTGAGCGGAGGGCGATTCGGATTCAGAAGGTAGGCCGGTGTTTGCCGCGCTGGCCTCTCCGAATCACGAGGACGATGAATGCGCCCCCCTCCTTACTTGAGGAAAGCAAGCATCGATCAATAATGGCGCGAAGAGGTATCCATTGGCCATCGGGCCAGTTGGCAGACCCCTTGGTCATCGCAAGAGACCAGCTCCCCCACGCTGCCAGTCCAGCATGATTGATATCGACCCAGCGCAATGAAAGGGCCTCCAACAACCGCAATTCGCCCGTGATAGACCTCGACTGTCCTCGGGAAAACAATATCAATCACTGCTCCGATATGAACCTGTGAAATCGCAGCTGACAAAGCTTTCAGATGAAGTATACCGGCGGTACCGGGAACTCCCGATGGATTATGACGGTCACGTCCTCGTGGGGAAAGGTGCGAGCGGTTCCGCGACCTCCAAGATAGATAAGTTCGCAGAAGATGCCATTCTCGAATACCTTGACAGTGAGGACATCAAGCTCAACGTGCTTAGCGAAGAGGCTGGCATGATCGACCGAGGGGCGAAGGAGACCTTGGTGGTCGACCCGATCGACGGCACGCTGAACTGCACGCGCGGAATCCCCTTCTTCTCAGTGTCATTGGCGGTCTGTTCAAAGAACATGTCCGACTGCAGCTTCGCGCTCGTTAAGAACCTTTCCTCGGGCGACACATACTTCGCCAGGAGAGGTGGAGGAGCGGAGCTGAACGGCCATAGGATAGGCGTGTCCAAGTACAGCAGAGATGATGCAGTATTCATCATGTTCGACGGCGTTGATGTCGCTCCCGAGACGCAGCGTGTGAAGCAGTACGCGAGCAGGGTCAGGACCATGGGCTGTGCGTCCCTGGAGATGTGCTTGGTCGCCCAGGGCTCCGTTCAAGCCCACTACATGAACTGCACGAACTTCAATAGGATGATCAGGGTAATCGATATCGCCGCCTCGTGTCTGGTACTCAGGGAAGCGGGCGGCGAGGTCGTCGATATGGACGGGAACAAGCTTGAAATGGCCCTCGACCTCAAGAACAGGAAGAACTTCCTGGCGTACGGCGACCCGAGAATCAAGGAGATGGTACTACGAAGATAGGGATAACGGGTACACCCGAGTTGAAGAATTTCCGACAGGTCGCGAAGAAGGTCATCGAGGCGCTCAAGGGCGTTGACTATGTTGTGGAAGCCAGAACCGCGGAGGCGCTTGGGATCAAGGATGGGGTGCCCCTTGCGAGAATCAAGGTCGACTGCCTCATAACGATTGGAGGGGACGGGACCATTCTGAGGACACTCCAGGGAAATGACTCACCCGTGATGGGAGTGAACGCGGGCGTTCTTGGGTTCCTCACCGAAATCCAGGCGGACGAGGTCAAGCAATCCGTGAAGAAGCTGTTAGCCGAGGAGTACCACATCGACGAGCGGCTCAAGCTCAAAACCACAATGAATGGCCGGAGGCTCGAGGACGCTACGAACGAGGCCGTCATACACACGGCTCACATCGCGAAGATGAGGGACTTCAGCATATCCATAGACGGGACCCCAGCAACCGAAGTCCGGGCGGACGGGATAATCATCGCGACCCCGACTGGCTCGACATCTTATGCCATGAGCGTCGGTTCGTCGATAATCGACCCGCGGGTCGAGGCGCTGGTCATCGCGCCCATCGCGCCGTTCAGGCTGGCTGCAAGACCGCTCGTTGTTGCGGCGAAGAGCAAGATACAGGTCACTCTGAAGAACCCACGCGAGTGCACAATGGTGATAGACGGTCAGTGCGAGTTCAAGATCAGGGGAGACGAGAACCTGATGTTCACAGCCTCCGAGAAGACCGCCAAGTTCGTCAGCTTCAAGGACGACTTCTACAGGACCCTCGAGGAGAAGCTCATTTCGTCTGCTCCTTTCGCGGCACACAGACACTAGTCGGGGACCGATGGTCAGATGGTCGATACAAAGATAGCCTACCCGAAACACTGGTTCGTGCTGGTGGCCGTAGTTTTCGAATCGATTCTGACCTATCTGTTCCTCGCAGCACTGCTGGATCCGAACAGCATACTAAGGGAATTCTGGCTCGCTTTTTGTCCGGCAGCGGGAATCGTGGTATTCGTATTGGAGGTCCCGCCGATCTTAACGAGCCATTCATTGACGTCGAGCGGTTTCAGGCTCAGGATGGGCCTGCTGGTAAACGAGGAAATCCCTTTCGAGGCGATCGGAGAGGTCAAAGAGACATCGATAACGAGGGGCGGCCTGAGGATCGGCATCGGGGTCAAGTACATGCCAGTGACCAAACAACTGTTCGTTACTTCGGGATTCGATAACCTGATGTCAGTACGGCTCGAGCACCCCGTGCCTATGGGCAAGCTGCGGAAACACCGCGTGGAGGAGATCATCCTGAACGTCAGCTTCCCGAGAGGTCTTTTGGACTTCTTGGAGCCCAAGATCAACCGTCCAGGAGAAGGATGAGATGTCTCTGTTCAAGCTCTTCAAGGATGACAGGGCAAACGTCGACCGAATCAAGAAGAAGACCCTCAAGATGATTCTCGAGGCGTCCAAGTCGAGCTATCCAGAGGAGTTCGGCGCCATTCTAAGAGCGACGAAGGGAATCATAAACGAGCTCATCCTGCTGCCGGGTACCATCCAAGGGGAGCGCTCCGCACTGTTCAAGCTTCACATGCTGCCCATCGATTTCACGGTCGTCGGCACGGTCCACTCGCATCCCTCAGGGGGATGTTATCCCTCCGATGCCGACCTGGACCTTTTCCGGAGGTATGGCTGGGTGCACATCATTGTTTGCAGACCATACAGCATGAGCAACTGGGCAGCTTACGATGCGACGGGAGAGCAGAGGGAACTGAAGGTCGTCGACTGAAGCATGGTCAGGTCCTGAGCACCGCTGGGCCGGTCGCAGGAGGCGTGATTCCGAGCGCCTTCCTCGGTTCAGGTGTTGCCCGCGGCTTGCCAGAACGCCCCCAGGAAGTCCAGCCAGAACTCGTTCGGCATCGCGTACTCGTAGTAGTAGTCCGGGACATCGTGCTCATGCATCGCGAACAGTACCCCGAGCCCGTGTACCTTGTTCTCCAGGGGATTCCACACCTGCAGAGCGATGATCGTCTCATCGAAGGCGTTCAAGGCTGCCGTGCACGCTGCACCGATCTCATCATCCGAGGCCAACGACCTACCGAGGGAGGACACGAAGTCCCTCAGATCAATAAGGTTCACTGAGTTGGCGCCGTAGGAATATGTCGCCTCGCTCCTCGCCTTCGAGATTGCGCTCATGTAGAGTCGCATGTCCTTCGCCAACAGCTCGGTCAGGTCCTCAAGGGAAGCTACCAGTTCCTTGACCGCCACCAGGTCAATCGCCGCGTGGTTGTTGATGGCCTCGCTCATGTACGGAGGCTGGCTCAGTAGTGCCTCGACCTCCTGAATGAACATCACCGCGCACTCGCGCGCGGTCATAGATGGATCATCGACAAGCCTTGCGAAGGTCTGATCATAGGGATAGCCTCTCCAGCCAGTGTAGGTCTCGCTCGCGAGCAAGTATTCGCAGTCGAGCCCGCCCACAGCGTACTCGTAGGCGACCTCGACCTGTCCGACGAGGCACTCGTCGGCACCCATTACATCCACCCGATAACCGTCCAGAGCCTCCAGGACTTCGTGGTGCGTCAGCGCGTCCGGAACTCCCTCAGCAGGGCCGTTATCGTCCCAAGCGATGATGTTCGGGCTGCCGTGGTTCCAAAACATCAGAACCGTGCGGTCCGCTGGTGTGGCCTCGTATGTGTACTCGACGAAGCTCCTCAGCGTTGCCGGGTCGCCCATGTTGGCCTCGAGTCCGTTGAGAGCGAAGTCGGTCATCTCGACCATCTCATCCTTCATGATCTTGAACAGGTTGGCGGGGCCGTACCATCTGTCGACGAAAACGTAGCAGACAACTTCGTCGGTCGACCCGACAGACATCAGCTCATCGAAATCATCCTGGACCACTGGCACATGATGCAATCCCGCTTCGACATCGAGATTGTTGTCAGCCACGAGATAGATCAGGTATCTCCATTGAGCTTCCGCTGGCCGCGCTGCGTTCACGCTCGGGGCGATGAACGCCCCGGCCAAGACCACGATCACTAACAAACCCGCTGCAAGACCCTTCGGTGACAAGTCTCCAACCTCCCCCTAGCGAATACTGACTAAGGTCGGTTCCTGAATGGCCGGCTGATTATTTGAGCGTGCCGAGAACTCAGGTCTCGAGAGCCTCGACCTCGCATTCGATATTGATCACTCCCGGATCAAGCATATCAAAATGATGCACCCACTCGAAGGCCACATGCGCGCCCGCAGCGCACGGAGACGCCTGGACGAGATACACCTCGCTCGCGAAGCCAGTCCAGATTGTCATCTGGACAACGGGGATTCCACCCTTGGTTCCTATGTTGGTTATGTTGCCCGTGATTGTCAGATTGCCCGGACCGTCTGCTCCAGCAGCCACTCCTGAATCCATTTGCGTCTGGTAGTGGACTATCACAGTGAACTCGGGTCCTCCTCCGAATAGGGTTGGTCCGAATACGAACACCAGACCCGCTACGACGGCTACCGCTAATACGAATATGATGAGAGGCCAGTCTTTCTTCTTTGTCTTGGCGGTCTTGTCCACTTCATTTCCTCGCAGAGTCCGTACTCAAGGTCCCTGATGACGTGCTGGCTAGTAACTCTTGCGGCCGCGCTCAGGATCGTGCCCAACGGCATTCTCAGATTCATGTGAATCCCTCATCCTGATAGATGCACTCCTCGTCGACCGACCCGGATTGCAGACACGCGAGATGAGGATAAAGTACGCGCCCTTGTATTGATTGTCATCCAAAGGCTTCCGTGCGTTTCCTCGGCGCGGGAATTGCGCGAACGCCCAGTACCGCCCGAGCGCGCATGGCAACTGCGGGAGGAGAAACTGCAATGGCTGCGTTCTCGCTTCTCGGCTTAGAAGATTCTGCTTCCAGGGGCAATCGTCCCTCTGACAACGGTCCCCATGCCGATCATCGTGCCCTCGCCGATAACCGTGCCGACATCGATCGTCGCGTTGATACCCGTCTTCACGTCGTCTCCCATGATGACTCCCAGCTTCCGCCGGCCTGACCCTGTCTTCTTTCCGTCGACAATCACCTGGACCTCTTTCCCGTCCAGGCGGAGGTTCGCGACCTTCGTCCCTGCGCCCAAGTTGCACCTTTCACCGATGACGCTGTCTCCCACATAGCTAAGGTGCGGGACGTTCGTGTGGTTCATTATGATCGAGTTCTTGATCTCGACCGATCCCCCAATCTTGCACCGGTCGCCTATGCAGGTGCTGGGCCTCAGGTACGCGTTAGGGCCGATCTCGCAATCATCGCCGATGATTGCGGGGCCGACAATGTAGCTACCAGAAAGGACCTTGGTGCCCTTGCCGACTCGGATTTTGCCCACGACTGTCGCTCGCTCAGAAACCTCTCCATTCACTTCCGCCCTCAGATCCTCCATCAGGATCCTGTTTGCTTCCAGGAGGTCCCAAGGACGCGCTACGTCGATCCACTCGCCTTTCAGCACGTGCGTGTACAGATGGGACTTCTTCATGACGATCTTGAATGTGTCTGTTATCTCGTACTCGCCCCGATATGACTTCTTGGTCTCGGAGATAGCCTCGAATATCTCTGGCTCAAGCATGTAGGCTCCGGCATTGATGGTGTTGCTCTCCGGGATCTCTGGCTTCTCGACGATATCCTTCACGACGCCATCCTCGGCGACTATGACGCCATATCGTCTCGGGTCTTCGACCGTCGTCAGGGCCATCACGTTGCCTTTCACCTTGTGGTGATGCTCGACGAGCCCCTTGACGCTCTCCTTGGTGAGCACCACATCACCGTAGAGGCATAGGAACGCGGAGTCGATCTTCTCCTTGACCATTCCTATGGCATGGGCGGTCCCCAAGCGCTCCTTCTGCTCGACGTATTCTATCTTCACCCCGAACTCCTTGCCATCCCCGAAGTGCTCCCTTATCCTTTGTGCCCTCCAGCCGACCAGGAGTATCAGGTCCTTGACGCCAGCTTCCTTCATCGCCTCGATGTTGTGCTCCAGGAAGGGTTTCCCTGCGACGGGCAGCAGCGGCTTCGGGATGTTCGCCGTCAATGGGCGCATCCTCAGGCCTTCGCCAGCTGCAAGGATGTAGCCTTTCACTTCACGCACCCCTTGACCGCTTTCGATATGATAGCCATGATATCAGAGGCGAGCGCATCTGACCTTGCCTCCGCCAGGAATCTTATCCTCGGCTCAGTCCCAGACGGCCTCACGAGCGCCCAGCCATCCTTGAACTGTAGCCTGTGCCCGTCCAGCGTGAGCATTGACTCGCACTTGATGCCCTTGAGCTCCCGCTCGATTCCCTGCAGGATCTTCTCCCGATTCTTCGGGTCGAACTCGACATGATTTCTCAGGATCGGATAGCACGGAATGGCCTTCCGTAGCTCCGAGAGCTTCTGCTTGCCCACGAGCTCGACCAATCTCGCCGCGGCCAGAACTCCATCCGGGCAATAGGTCTGGTCTGGGAAGATCCAAGTACCGGAAGGTTCTCCCCCGAAGTCCGCCTTGCTCTTCTTGACCTCCTCGCTGACGAAAACGTCCCCCACCCTGGTCCGGATAACCTCTGCGTCGACGAAGTCGTCAATGATCATCGAGGCGTCCACGGTGACCACGATCTTCTTCTTGCCGTACCTCTTCGCGAACAGCGCCAAGAGCCTGTCGCCGCCCACGAACTGCCCCTTCTCGTCGAACGCGACCATCCGGTCAGCATCCCCGTCGTGCGCGATCCCGAGATCCGCCTTCATCGAGACGACCGCATTCTTGAGGTCCTGGAGGTTCTCCTCAGTAGGCTCCGGGGGCCTTCCAGGGAAGTGTCCATCCGGGTTCGAGTTCATCGTGATGACTTTGCAGCCCATCTTCTGTAGAACCAGCGGTGTGATGTTCGACGCGGGCCCGTTCGCGCAATCGACGACGACCTTGAGGTTGGATTTCCCGACGCCCGCGAGGATGCGCATCATATGGCACTCGACTGCGTCCTGGAGCACGTGCCGTGTGCCCACCTTGTCCCAAGACTGTAGCTTGAACTTCCTTGTCTCAACCAGCTTCTCGATTGCCTTCGTCTGTTCGACACCGAAACCCGAGCCGTCTGGATTCCAGAGCTTGATTCCTTCGTACTCCGGAGGGTTATGGCTCGCGGTCACCATGACCCCGCAGCCGAGCGCGCGGGAGGCTTCAGCTAGGGTTGGAGTAGTCACGAGACCCGCGTGGAACACATCGCATCCTGCAGCCATCAGGCCGCTCGAGACAGCAGCCTCTATCATCGGTCCCGCGGTCCTCGAATCCATTCCGACAGCGGCGGATCTCGCCTTCGATCCGACTGCCATACCTATCATTGCGGCCAGCTCTGGGGTGAAGTCCCTGTTGACGACGCCACGAACACCAGACGACCCGAAAAGCGACATCTGACGAAGCCTCTCGACTCTGAATACAGTACTCGGTTATATTACATACGCGTGGGAGAAAAGTCCGAGCTGATGGCCTCAGCAGATGCGCGGAGGGACATGGACGGACGATGATGAATCACAGAAGCAGGAATCGCAGCCCAAGCTTCCTGAAGGACAAGATACGACCGCACATCAGAGTAGTGTCGTCTCCTCATGGACAGGAATCTCGAAATCAGGTAGTCTGTCTATCACGTAGTCTGTTGGGAGGTGCTCCGGAGCGACAATCCCCCTCTGCCTCACCTTGCCAGACAGCAGCAGCTCCGCACCAATCGCCCCACCGACGCCGACCAGGTACCCGACCGCGTTGGACCGGCAGAGTTCGTATGCTCTTTCGTGTGACATGATGATCCATTCCTTGAGCATCGTCTTCTTCCCATCCCTCATGCCGATTACTTCGGCGACTATGCACGAGTACCCCTTGACCTTTCCGATCGTCTCGATAGGCCTGGGTATCAATGCGGTCACGACATCGATTGGCCTGACGCGCACTCCGTCGACATCCACGGGTTCGAAGCTGTGCATCCCCAGTTTCCGGAGCATGTTAGCTGCAGCAGCCAAATTGTCGTTGACGGAGATCTTGAAGTCCGCCTTCTCAAGTCCCCTGATGAACCTCGGCATAAGCCGCGTCTCTTCGTGGTTCGTGTTGTAGACCGGCAAGGGTCCGACAGGCTCTGGGAAATTGTATATCTCCCTCTTGTGCAACGGCGGAAGGTGGATGAACTCCCCGTGCCTGAATATCGGCGCTGGCGTGGTAACCTCCTCCATCATCTCCAGCGGGGACCAGGTGATCACGAAATCGCGCCCGTCAATCTTGGAGATCTCTCCGTCCCGGATGTACGCCTCGGTAGCGCTGTCGAGCTTCCCTATCGCGTGCTTCGCCATTATGTCCGAAAGCCCGGAATCGCAACCCATTGCGTGGATTGCTGTTAGGTCTGCGTCCTTGAACATCCTGTGTATCTTCACAAAATGCTTGATGGATTCGTTGGACATGGAGAAGTCCAAGTAATTCAGGCCCGACGAGATTGCTGCCTCCATGACGGGGACGTTCAGTTCTCCAGGAAGGGCGCACACGACCAGGTCCTTCCCGCGAAACAACTTCCTCAAGGCCTGTCTGTCGCGAGCATCGACCTGCGTGACGGAGAACTTGTCGCTCTTGACTCGCTTCGTCATCTCCTTCGCGGGATCTGGATCGATATCCGCTAAGACTATCTCATTCACGTCTTCGTTGGATTCGAGCAGTTCCGCACAAACAAGCCCTGTGATGCCGCACCCAAGCTGAACCAACCTCAAGCGATCTCTCCCGCTGATTCTGTAATGACGTTGAACGTAGATATTGTTAGTCAAGAAAGATTCAGCGACGCGCGAAATGCTGTGAGAATCCTCATCGGTTGAAATACATCGAGTGTTCCGGCAGCTTTCCGAAGATCTTGAAGCCGAGTCTGCTGTATAGCTTCACACCCTCGATGGTCGACAACACGACGACGAACTTGAAGCCGAGGGCGCGCGCGTCGCGCAGCGCTGCATTGACGACGGCGGACCCAACCCCTTTGTATCTGGCGGACTGGTGAGTCCCAACCGTCTGTAGGCCGGCCACATCGTCGCTCCAGTTCAACATGCAAGTTCCAACAGGTTCACCATCGATTGTTCCTAGGTACATCCGTCGAGACATCTCTCTCCCACTTTGGGGCACAAGCTCAACGTTGTAGCAGGGGTTTTGCATCATCCAAGGAACGAGCTCCTTCGGTGACCCCCACGAGGACGCGAGACACTCGGCCCACTTTTTCGAGTCCGAGGCGTTCTTCACTGTTCTCACGACGAGCCCTCTAGGCTCCGCATATCCTCCCTTGATCGCTTCCAGGTCGATTGCCATTGCAGTGAGGTCGTAGTCGTGGGGAAAGCCCTTGGCTTCAAGTCGCCGCCCCATGTCTCGCGGCGTGCATAATAGGCCAGTATACCATAGCAGGGGGGTTCGACGCGCTCTGAAATAGCTCATCACAGCATCCGTCGCCGTGTCAGCGCTCTCGTCATCGAACTCGGTCTTGAGAACGACGTTGAAGATCTCCTGCTGTATTCCTGTATACGCGAAAGTGGCTCCATAGTGCTCGAGTAACTCCGCGTTATTCGAGTCGCACGCAGCTCTCCAGTAATCAATGAAATTGATTTCACACTGCCTGACAACGTCGTCTGGAGACAGTTCGGCAAGGGATATCTCGTGTGTTGACAAGAGTCTCAGGAACCCGTACGTGAACGTTGTCTATGACACTTTCGAGCAGAGCTGGGTTACACCATTGCGATGCACCAAAGATTGCCTAGCAGATGTCGAAAACAGAGCCAGCGCATCTGGACTTGCTGTCCTCCTGTGTCAACAAG
Source organism: Euryarchaeota archaeon RBG_13_57_23 (assembly GCA_001800675.1). Classification (GTDB taxonomy): domain Archaea; phylum Thermoplasmatota; class Thermoplasmata; order UBA10834; family UBA10834; genus COMBO-56-21. The sequence goes on from MGVW01000008.1 coordinate 12,041, forward strand.
TGACTAGCCAGATGTCTCTGAAAACGTAGCCAGCATACACAAATCATTAAATACCAGCCAATAAGATACACATGCTGGCCTATGTCTGGATGGCATGGCCAGAGCACAGTCGGAGGGATGAAAAAATGGTCATGGAACCAATAAGCGTTGAGAAGGCAATGGAGATTGCCAAGAAGAAGGGCATCAAGCCGGGCCGCGTAAAGGGCACGAACGGGATTCAGTTCACGAAGGGCAGGAACTCGCGCCTCGAGATCATCGACTGGGACGAGTTCAAGACGACCCTCTCGAAGAGAAGGCTCGCAGTCTACGAGAGCGGCGGCTGGATGAAGATAATGAAGAAGTGAGTATTCACTTCTTCCCAAACCCTAGATTCAAAACCCTTCTTCTTCGGATTTTCTGTGAAGCATTTTTCTCGATTGTGCCCTCGGCCGAGTAGTTTCAGATACCACCTCGCAAGCTTCTAGAGAGAGCGTCCCATATCAAGCGGTCGGGCGAAGATCGTGAGAAGAGAGGATGTCAAGACAGAGCATGATGTGCGGGAGTTTCTCAAGGACTGGTCGGAATTCGAAAGAGCGGTCTACCTCGCCGCCTACAACATACCACATGGCAGAGTCTGCACCTACGGATCCATCGCGAAACGGATTGGAAGGCCTAGGGCTTCGCGTGCAGTCGCTAACGCGCTTCACAACAACCCGCTGTATCCGATCGTGCCGTGCTGGCGAGTTGTCAAGGCGGATGGTGGGTTCGGCGGAGACCAGAAGGCAGCCGCGGGCAGGAGAGAGCACGTTCGGAGCGAAGGCATTCCCATCGCCAATGACAAGGTGATCATGAGCAAGGAAGTGCTGTACTAGGCTTGTCTCGCCTGGCAGTCATTTGCCCTTTCTGCACAGTTCTGCGCCGGCGAGATCAACTTCCTTCTCCTCATCAATGCTTTGAACGCGCCATTTCTGCGAAATCGCAGCAGTATCCCAGTTCGCTGATTCGAGCGCTGCATTAGCTCCATCGAAGACCTTTCAGGTCGCCATCGTGAAGCCGACCTCGCCTATCGCAAGAACGGAGAAGACGAGAAGAAGCGTTCCGAGCACTATACCCAACGCGTGCATCAAGTTCCTGGGTCCCGCGACAGCGAACAGGACGGTGAACACGAGCACGATTCCCGAATTGAGCGGTATCACTACGAGGTAGAACCTGAGAAGGGTGGCCATCAGCTCAAGCGAATGGACGTCAAGCCAAGCGATGAATGTCAGCACGACCTGCAATCCGAAGATCAAGGCGAGCACGATAACATAGTCCTTCTCTGGCCGGTCCTTCTCCAGCCATCCTGCGAGCCTGCCGGGGAGCTCTGCGTGCAGCGGGCGGTGGATCGATGCCATCACGAAAAATATCCCCGGGACGAGAGCGGCCACTATCGAAAGCGAGAGCCAAACCTCGCCCCCTCCACGCTCGACCGCGGACAGAATGTACATGATCCAGGGAGGAGAGACCGAGAGCACTGACAACGCGAGCAAGGCCTCGGGAAGGCCTCGTCTCGACGCGAGCTTCTCATGGATGGAAGTTCCGTTCTTCAGAGCCTCGCCTCCCAATGCAGCGGCTCGTGCCATATGAACGCTATCAGTGATGTAGGTTTGCCCAGCCAGGTCCTATGCATGCTGGATCTCAACAAGGGCCCGGGGACGCTGTTCCCTCCGGGTCCCAGCTGCCACGTGCTGGAACCCCACTTGCCCGCGAAGTTCAGCCAGGGAGAAGGAGACATGATGGACAAGGGATACATCTCACCGGGAACGTCAGGCCCAGAGAACATCGACGAGTGACTTCCAAGCGTGACGAAAACCCATGGATGAGTCCCGTTCTTGAGGACATTCAGATCGTCCCATTCGCGGACTTCGCCCCCGTAGTGCTGCGAGTAGGCGAGCCTTGCCGGAATCAGTTCGCTAGACAGGTTCCACCTGGACCAGGAGTCGAACACGACCTGAATCATCTCCCAGTCGCCCTGGTGGGGCGACACGGAGTCGAAGAGATAGAAGAACCAGTACTGGATGATGACCGTGTCATTGTCTGAAGTCATGACGTGGGCGTAGATCTGCGCTTTGTATTGCTCCGTCTCGCGCTCCCTGAGCCGAAGGTAGGAGTCGGTCCGATGAGCCACGAGAGCGGTGGCATTGATTGGCTGCTGATCCAAAAGGCCCTTGGTCTTCCTCTCTCTGAGCTCGGACTGGTTCAGCATCGACCATATCTCAACAGGACCGGCGTCCTCGACCTGGTCAAGATGGATCATAGGGCCGAACTCATGAGCGAGCAACAGCTTGTCAACGAAACCGATCTCGCTCTGGGTCGTTATGCCGAAAGTGACTGTCGCATCATCCTCATCGTTGGATCCCAGGAGCCCCACAGAGCTGTCTGACTCCCCGGACGCGTAGCCACTAATGACATCCCCCGAGAAGGTCTCGGTCAGCAGGTCATAGAGGATATGCAGAGTGCTCGTGTTCTGATCCTTCTCGCTCCCGCCCCCTTTGACGGGACTGATATCGCAGATGTCGTCAGCCCGGTCGTCGTGATCCCAGACCTGTACGAGGAGCGGGACCACTCTCGACGAGTCGGGGACGTTCTTCCACATAGAGTACAGCCCGGTGAAGTTCACGTCGTTCACGATCGGGACCTCGCTCCGGCTCCAGAGACCCATCTCCCATGCGTCCCCTTGCCCACCCTCGGCGACGCCGTCCAGCACCCTCTCCCCAACGGCTATCCTGACAAAGGGGTCCCATGGGGTGCGGTCGTCGATGAAGTCCAGCTGCCGGAGACTGTAGAAGACGAAGCGGACACACAGGTCGTGCACCGGGTCGATGTCCTGCGAATCGACCACGCCATCTGCATCTGAGTCGAAGAAGACCTCCACGGTGAGAGAGTAGTAGCCAGGGGTAGGCCTTAGCGAGTGGCTGGCAGCGACCTTCCACCGTGCCCCCGAACAGTCGGCCATGTCAAAGGAGAGGACAGGCACAACCGTGAGCGTCTCAGGCGAGGTGCTCGACGAACCGTAGATAGCATTCGGAATCCGGTCACTGGTCCGGACGTCCAGCGTGGTCCATCCTCCGGTCCTCCGGCCGAACCCGTCCCAGACACTGAGGTCGAAGTCCATGTCCTCGGGGTATTGCAGGATTGCATCGATCCTTTGCACGTTTGACGGAACGTTGAACTCGAAGGTCGGACCATCTCTGCCCAAGGGCACCTGCTCGTCGAGGAGGATTGTCACCGTGAGCGTGAACACAGCGCCGACGCTTGAGTTTGGCGCGCAAAACGCGACGGCCTTCCAAAGCCCGGAACGATCGACCGGAACGTTT
>MGVW01000009.1 GCA_001800675.1 Euryarchaeota archaeon RBG_13_57_23
ATGCTCGATCCCCCACCGACGGACCGCGGGATTCGAACGAACCCGAACTCCTTGGACGACCAATTGACAAGCTCCTCGCTAAGCGAGGAGAGGTGAATCATGACAAGCGAGAGCGTGAAGGTGAACTCGGCGACGAAATCTCTGTCGGATACGGCGTCGAGCGAATTCTCAGTGATGAGGGCCATCCCGAGCGCTTTCGCAGCTTTCCTCCTATCGAGGTTGTAACTGGATCCTGCAAGAGCTCCAGAGCCGAGCGGAGATACGTTCGTTCGGCTGTAGCAGCTGGTCAGCCGCGAGATATCCCTGTCAATGCGCCAGAAGTGAGCCAACAGATGATGAGCCAACAGGACCGGTTGTGCATGCTGCATATGAGTGTACCCTGGCATGGCAGCCGATCTGTAGTCCTTCGCTTTCTGCAGAAGGACGGACTGCAGAGCGATTGCCTCAGAGATTGTCCGTTCGACCATCTCCCGCACGATCAGCCGCATGTCGAGCGCGATTTGATCGTTTCTACTCCGTCCTGTATGGAGTTTCGCGCCCACGTCGCCTATCGCGTCCGTTAGCAGTCTCTCGATGTTCATGTGGACGTCTTCCAGCTTCGGGTCGAGCTCGACTTCTCCGGATTCGATGCTTCCTGCCACATTTCTCAGGCCAGTGACCATGCGCTCTAGTTCGGCCTTCGTCAGTATGCCCCCGTCGGCCAGGGTGTTTGCATGGGCGATGCTGCCCGCTATATCGAACTTCCATAGTCGGTGGTCGAAGTGGACCGACGTTGTGAAGCTGAGGAACGCGTCATTTGCAGACCGTGTACGATCCCTCACTGACCGCGGCTTCGCCCGTTGTACCATTTCCGTTCGCACCAGCCTTGACCATACTCCCCACCTTCAGGGGCAGCCCCCACACATAGATGAACCCCTTGGCTGAGGAGTGATCGAATTCGTCGCCCTTCGCGTAGGTTGACAGCGCGGTGCTGTAAAGAGAATACGGCGATTCTCTGCCGACCACGACTGCAGAACCTTTGAAGAGCTTGAGTTTGATCGTTCCAGTGACCATCTCTTGCGACTTCTCCACGAATGCGTCCATGGCGTCCTTGAGCGGAGAGAACCAGAGTCCGTTGTAGATCAGGTCCGAGTAGTGCTGCTCGATCACCTTCTTGTAATGCAGAAGGTCCTTGGCCATGACTAGACTCTCGAGATCCTGATGCGCTTTGATTAGCACGATCGCTGCGGGAGCCTCGTAGACCTCTCTCGACTTGATCCCGACCAACCGGTTCTCTATGTGGTCGATTCTCCCAACGCCGTGGTTGCCTGCGATATCGTTGAGCTTCGCGATGATGTCAAGGAATCCCATCTGTACGCCGTTCAGGCTGATTGGCTTGCCTTGGAAAAAGCCAATCTCAACATATTCATGCTCCTGTGGTGATGTGTCCGTTCCGTTGGTCCATTCGAAGATGTCCTCTGGAGGTTCCGTCCACGGGTCCTCGAGGACGCCGCACTCAATAGCCCTTCCCCAGATGCTCTCGTCTATGCTGTAGGGCTTCTCGACCGAGACGGGGATCGGAATGTCGTGTTCCTTTGCGTAGTTGATCTCATCCTCTCTGGTCATCTTCCATTCTCTGACGGGAGCAAGGATACCCATGTCGGGTGCGAGGGCCATTATCGATACTTCGAATCGCACCTGGTCGTTGCCCTTGGCAGTGCATCCGTGGGCGATCGTGGTGCAATCCAGCCTTTTCGCCATCTCCACGAGTTTCTCAACCATCAGCGGGCGCGCAATGGCCGTGCTCAGAGGGTAATTGCCCTCGTAGAGAGCGTTCGCTTTGAGCGCCGGCAAGACAAAATTGTCCGCGAATTCTTTCTTCGCGTCGATCATCCAGGCTCTGGAGGCGCCAATCGTCTTTGCCCTCCTCATCGCGTCCTTGAGATCGTCTGACTGACCGACATCGACGGTCACGGCGATGACCTCGCAGCCGTACTTCTCCTTCAGCCAGTGTATCGCGACTGAAGTGTCCAGGCCGCCCGAGTACGCGAGCAATATCTTCTCGTTCTGTTTGCCTTGAGCAGAGACTTCCATGGTCTGCCGCCTCCGCATGTTCGATTCTGGTGTGCGTATTTGGCGGTGATGACATCGCGGGAACAGCACTCATCGGACCATGTCTGGTTTCGGACATGAATGAGGTTCTCGAATAGCCTGAAAATAGCAGCATTTCCAGAGCTGGCCAGATGTCCAGAAGTCCAGCATCCTTAAGTATGCCGAACATATTACTTAGCGGCATCCAGGAGAATCCACTTGCAGCGACGCGGCAACAGATACGGTGATGATGAGGGGCTCAAGCTCGGGCCAGACGGCTTGCCAGAGTTCGTGAGAGTCCGGCTGCCTCACAAGAAGAATGGAGAGATTTTCGGGATTGCGGACCAGCTCCTGGGGGCTTCTAGAATTAGAGTGATGTGCGCTGACGGCAAGTCTCGCATGGGCAGGATTCCTGGCAAGATCAAGAAGAGGATGTGGATCAGGGAGGGAGATCTCCTGATAGTGCAGCCTTGGGAGTTCCAGGACGAGAAGGCGAACATCCTCTACAGGTACACGAAGACCCAATCCATGTACCTGAGCAGGAAGAAGATGCTCCCGAAGGCGATCGACATCTTCTGATTCTGCCGGAGGAAAGGCCCTTGCCCCGCACTGACGCAACCCTTCAGCTTTTCGAGCGCGAAATTGACGCCTGGCGGATTCGTAAGAAGGACTCGAGCGAGCGTAAGTCCTATGACGAGGTGTTCAACCAGCAGAATCTCATGCGCATCTACAAGCTCTTCTCCGACGGGGTCATCGACAGGTTCGATTTCCCCATATCCACGGGGAAGGAGGGGAACGTCTTCAGGGCGAGCACCCTGAAGGGCGAGCACCTAGCCGTCAAGATCTATAGGACTGCGACATCCACATTCGGCGAGATGGCGAAGTACATTCAGGGGGACCCGAGGTACTTCAGAGTCAAGACCAAGAATAAGAACCGGTTGATCATGATTTGGGCCGAGAAGGAGTACCTCAACCTCGATCTATTCTACAGGGTGGGCGTGCGCGTTCCCAAACCGATCGCCTATCATGCGAACATCATAGTTATGGAGTATATCGGGTCGGACAAAGAGCCGGCGAGGCAGCTCAGGAACGTAACTCTCGATGACCCTGAAGAGATTTCCCGCAAGATCCTGAACTACGTCAAGCTCGGATATCAGAAGGCGAACATCGTCCACAGCGACCTCAGCGAGTTCAATGTGTTGATGCTCGACGGAGAACCAGTGCTAATCGATGTGGGTCAGGCAGTCCTCAAAGAACATCCCTTTGCAGAGGAATGGCTGGAGCGGGATGTGTCGAACGTGGCAAGGTATTTCAGACGGTACAAGGTTGATATAGACGTCAAGGCAGAGCTGAAAGAAATCAGAGGCAAATGATGCAGTCAATCAAGATCCCGACTGATAGAGTGGGCGCGTTGATCGGGAAAGGCGGCTCGGTCAAGCAGAAGCTCGAGGAGCGGACCGGAGTGAAGATTACGATAGACTCTGAAGAGGGGGACGTCCAAGTGGATCACACTCACTCGGAGGACCCCTCTATGGCCCTGGCCGTGCTGAATGTTGTTCACGCTATCGGTCGCGGGTTCTCTCCAACGAAGGCGTTTCTCTTGCTGGATGATGATTACTTCCTGAAAATATTCGACATCAGAGACTATGTCGGAAAGAGGCAAGAGAGTGTCGTGCGCATGCGCGCGCGCGTGATCGGGAGTCGCGGGAAAACGCGCACTCTAGTGGAGGAGCTGACTGGTGCCTTTGTGTCCGTCTACGGGAACACTGTTGCCCTTATTGGGAACACCTTGCAGATCGATATCGCGTCTCGAGCCCTCGACATGTTGTTGTCTGGGAGTGAGCACGCGGCTGTCTACAACTTCCTCGAAGGAAGACGCGGGCAGCTGAAAGTGGATGGCATGGGCTTCTGAGCCCTCCCTAGTACGATTGAAATAGCTCGACGGACTATACAACCCCGTTATGTCTGAGGGGCTCTCCAAGTTGGTCGAGGCTGATATGTCGCAGATCCCCAAGGTTGTGGGAAAGGGCGGGAGTGATCGCGACAGGGTCATGAAGCTGCTTGCGCACGCTTTCCTGAGGCTCTGGACCAGGATTGCCCTCGAGTCAGGCCAGAAGCTCACCATGTCGCCTTCTCAGTTCGTCGTCGGGACATACGAGGGTCAGATGAGATGGGTCCTCAACGAAACCGTTGACTACAGAGGTATAGCCCAGTTGAGTCTGACTGGCGTGGCGAGGAGACGATATGTCCTGACAGGCGAGACCTACATTCAGAAAGGGGAGGAGCGGGGCAGGATGGTCTTCGCGCTTGAGGAGGAGAAGGTCAAGGACCGCCCCGTGTACGTGAACTATCTCGTGTACGACGCCCCTCTCACAGAGTTTGACATCAACGGCGCTCTTGAGAACCTCAAGCTAGTAGTGCCTAAGTGGCTCGAGACCATCATGTCCAACGACGACGGACCCTTGTGGAATGCCTGCAAGGACCAACTGGAGTGCGTTGGAGTCTAGATTGGGAACCCATAAATACTGGCTGATGCTGCTCCTGAGCGTACATGTCTAGGCTAGAGATCGCAGGGCGAGCGCTTGAGCGCCCCTTGTGCAACCACTGCCTGGGAAGGCTTTTTGCATCCGTGTCTAGAGGGCTCTCGAACGATCAGCGCGGGGCCCTCGTGAGATCCTCCTTGCCTGACGCTCCCCAGCCTCCGGCCAACGTATCCGACTGCCACGTCTGCCGCGGGCTGTTCCTGGAGCTGGAGAAGTTCGCAGAACTCTCCGCGAAGGACTCAACAGACTACGAATTCTCATCGTTTCTTGTCGGGACGAAGATTGACACCGAATTGACAGAACGCGAGGAGGTTCTCTGGGCCGAGGTGGGAGCGAAGGATGTGGAGTCCATCAAGTCTGAGATGAACAGGGAGATCGGCAAGCTGCTTGAGAAGAGACTCCAGAAAACGGTCGACTTCACGAATCCGGATATTGTGTTCCTCATCGACACTCGGTTCGACAGGATAGTGCTCGATGTTGCCCCTCTCTTCGTCTACGGCAGGTATCGCAAGTTCTCCAGGGGACTACCTCAGACCCGATGGATCTGTAGGGAGTGCAGAGGCAAGGGTTGTCCTCGCTGCGGGGGGAAGGGACGGATGTACGACAGCAGCGTTCAGGACCACATTGGCCCGATAGTGATGAGGCACGCTCTAGGCGAGGAGGATTTCTTCCACGGGATGGGCAGGGAAGACATCGACGCGCGCATGCTCGGCAACGGACGGCCGTTCGTCGTCGAGGTCAGACGGCCAAAGAAGCGCACCATTAACCTGCTCCAAATCGAGATCGAAGCCAACGAGGGCGCAAAGGGTGTAGTGGAGATACTCGGCCTCCGGATGTCCAACAGATCCGAGATGAGGGGAATCAAGGAATCCACGCACCCCAAGACTTACAGGGTCAGCGTGCGTTTCCTGGGTGATTTTGACCACGGAAAGCTTAATGAAGTAGTGACATCATTGGCCGAAAAGCCCATAAGTCAGCAGACGCCAAACAGGGTAGCTCATCGGCGTGCGGACCTTGAGCGCGTTAGGACCATCCGAAGCATTGTCGTTGAGGAGGTCAAGGGACGCGAGGTTGTGTTCGTCGTCGAAGCGGACAGCGGGACGTACATCAAAGAGCTGATGCATGGTGACGAGGGCCGCACGAGGCCGAATGTCGCCGAGATCGTCGGAGTCCCCTGCGAGGTGGTCGCGCTAGACGTTATCGGCATCGGAGATAAGGAGTCGTGAAGACATGGTAAAGGCATCAAAGGGCTACAGGCGCAGGACGCGCAGTGTGATGCAGAAGCGCGCAAGAGACAGAGGACTCTCTCCGATCACGCGCATGTTCCAGAAATTCGCCGTGGGTGACAAGGTCAATGTCAACATCGACCCGAGCATGCACAAGGGCCAGCCACACGTGCGTTTCCATGGCAAGACCGGAACCGTCGTCCGGATGCAGGGATCGGCATATCTCCTGGACATCAGGATGGGCGATATGATGAAGCAGATCATCGTGAGGCCAGAGCACCTCAGGAAGGCCCAATAGGCATCGAAGGTGTTTTCCATGGAAGACAAGAAGGTTCTCACATTGTCAGAGGTAAAGGACATTCTCACCGAGCGGCAGGAGGAGGGCGAGCTGACTGCCGAGCAGAAGCTCGCGCTTGAGCATGTCCAGAAGTTCTCACGGACAGACTCAAAGAAGGCCAAGAAGCTCGTAAAGGAGCTCCTTGAGCTGGGATTCGTGTCAGAGATAAACGCTGTCAAGATCGCGGACTTGATGCCCGCGGCTGCAGACGATGTCCGCCTGATCTTCTCGAAGGAGAGGGCCAGTGTTGACAAGAAGGACATCGAAAAGGTTCTTAGCATCGTAGAGAAGTATCTCTGACGAGTCAGGAGGGAAGCCGGTGGAAGACTACGCTAGAATACTAGACTATCTACCCCAAGGACTCCCGGACGAGAAGATGTTCAAGAGGGAGCCCGTAGCGTACGCCATCGGCGAGGATCAGTTCAAACTGTTCGAGCTGGTCCCAAAGCAGGGCGTGAACATCAGCGTCGGGGATCGGGTCTACATAGGCAAGGACCTGAACCTGAGACAGGAGATACTCCACGTCAAGAAGAGGATAGGGTTCAGCGAGCTCACGCACGCCTCCCAGAGCGAGCTCTCCGGTGTCGTCATGACAGTCATCAGGGCGCACGAGGCGAGGTTCGTGCAGTTCTTCAACGAGGCCCAGGCCATCACGACCAGGTTCCACATGCTGGAGCTCCTGCCAGGATTGGGCAAGAAGACCATGTGGGGCATAATCGAGGAGCGGAAGAAGGGCGTTTTCACGGATTTCGCAGACATAGAGAAGCGCGTGCCCCTCGCACACCAGATCGAGAAACTCGTCGCCAAGAGGATCGAGGAGGAGCTCTCGAACCCAGACGAGAAGTACAGATTGTTCGTCGCTAGATGACCTTTTGGAGCAAGGTCCTGATGCGCGCGGAAGAGCTGAAGGGCGTCTTGGAATCGCTCGGGAAAAGGCCGACCAAGCGCCTAGGACAGAACTTCCTTCTGGACGAGAGAGTGATTGAGAGGCAGATTGGGTACGCAGGGTTAACGCCGGCGGACACTGTGCTCGAGATAGGACCCGGGTTGGGTAACCTGACTGAGGCCCTTCTGAAGACGGGAGCAAGGGTGGTCGCTGTCGAACAGGATCCCGTGTTCTGTCAATTCCTGAAGAAACGGTTCGGGGACCGAGTGGCTCTCACTCAGGCGGACGCTGTGAAGGCGTTTCTACCGCAGTTCAATAAGGTGGTCTCCAACCTCCCGTATCAGATCTCATCGCCCATCACGTTCAAGCTCCTGGAACTGGGATTCGAAGTGGCAGTAGTCATGCTGCAGCGTGAGTTCGCTGAGAGGATGATTGCCAAACCAGGTACACCTGAATACGGACGGCTCTCGGTGGGGGTCTACTACCGCGCCGATTGCGAGATCAAGCTCAACGTTCCGAGGACCGCCTTTTGGCCCCAGCCCAAGGTGGACTCGTGCGTTGTCCGGCTCGTGCCCCGAAAGCCGCCGTTCGTTGTCAAGGATGAACGCGCTTTCCACGCCGTCACGAAAGCCATCTTCTCGCACAGGCGAAAGATGATATCGAACTCCCTTCGGACAGACCCGGCGGTCCGCTCGTACATTGATGAGAATGCGTCAAAGCGGCTCGATGAGCTGCCGTTCGCGTCAAGGAGAGCAGAGGAATTGACTCCAGGGATGATTGGCGAGCTGGCGGACGCGCTTCTTGGTCTCAGCCTCTCTTCGGCTTCTTCGGGAAATAAGCCTTGATTATTGCGTCGGCCACCTTGCTCACGCCATCCACTAGCGGGTCACAGGCCGGCATGCAATAGATCGACTCGTACTCGGATATCTTCTGTTCGACCTCTTCGCGGGTCATTCCCTGGTGGTTGATGGTAATCGCTATCACAGGCGCCTTCGCGAAGACCTTGATCAGCTCCATCTCCCGGTCGATCGTGCCATTGGGGAGGTGGAGTTCCGTTTCGTGATAAGTCCTCCACTTTCTCGCGGGCGCGTGCTGTAGCACCACTGCCGTCGGCTGCGAAGCGTTGACGATGGTCCTCGAGCCTGTCACGTATGCAGGGTGACTGAGGGCGCCTTGCCCCTCTACGATTATGACCTTCGGCTTCTCGGTGACGTACGCCTTGTGGATCGCATTCTCCAGTTCTCCCACTACGTAGTCTCCGCGTATGGCATCGAGCGGAATCCCGAACTTAGAGCCCTGCAATAACCCCGTCTGGCCCGTAGCCACGAAGGAGGTCTTGATGCCCCTTCGGTTCAGTTCCTTGGTGAGTATGATGCCAGTGGTCCTCTTGCCAGAAGCGGCGTCTGTCCCGAGTATCGGTATTCTGATTGCCTTCATCTTCGGCGCGAGGTTTCTGAAGTAGTGCATCTCTGTGAGCGGGGGCTCCTTTCGTATGTCGGTGACAGTGACCTTGTTCTCCTTCGCGAGCTTGCTGAACTCGGGGTCGTTCGCGAGCCATTCGTGCAGGCCGGAGATGATGTTGATCTTGTTCTTGATCGCTTCTCGGAGCGCCGGTCTGAAGGCCTTCGGCAACATGCCGCCGACGGTGGCGACTCCGACTATTAGGTAATCAGGTCTCTTCCTGAGGTGCTTGAGCGCATCGGTGACAGACGAGTAGATCGGAATGCCCACCTTCTTGCCGTCTAGCACCTCGCCAGCGTCCTTCCCCGCCAATGTGCTGTCCAAGATCCCGACTACCTTGAATCTCAGCGAGTGTCTGACGAGCCCGGCTGCGGTCTTCCCGCCAGCCCTGTTGAAAGACCCTTCGCAGAGGACCAATGCGGTTTCCATGATTGGCTGCAATCGTTTTGTCGTATAAATCAGTTGACCACCTAGAGCGAATGTTGGTGGGCTACTGGCTCATTCACCGACTTCTTTTTCTAGCTATATACGCATTGGCCTTCGGGGGGACAGGATGCTTGTAGGTATAGTAGGCAAGCCCAACGTCGGCAAGTCGACCTTCTTCTCAGCGCTCACGATGGCGACCGCGCAGATCGCTTCCTACCCGTTCACTACCATTCAGGCCAACCGTGGTGTGGGATACGTCCGCGGTCCTTGTCCGCATGTTCAGTTCGGAAAGCCCTGCAACCCGAACAACTCGATATGCGACAGCGGCATCCGTTTCGTGCCGATCGAGGTCCTCGATGTCGCTGGCCTCGTTCCGGATGCGCATGCTGGGCGGGGGCTCGGGAACAAGTTCCTGGACGACCTCAGACAGGCGGACGCGTTCATCCATGTCGTCGACGCGAGCGGAGGGACAGATTTCGAAGGGAATCCAGTCGGCATCGGGACCCACGACCCGGTTCTCGATGTGAACTTCCTGGAGAAGGAGATATCTTACTGGGTATTCGGGATTCTCGAGAAGCAGTTCCAGAAGATGGCCAAGCAGGCGAAGCTGGCAGGTGCGAAGATAGAGGCCGCGCTCGCGGAGAAGCTCACGGGCCTGTCCATAACCGAATCGCACATACATGCTGCCTTGAGAATGGCCTCTGTCGATGCCGACCCAACGCTGTGGAGCGACCAGGATCTCTTGAAGTTCTGTGAGACGCTCCAGAAGATCAGCAAGCCGATGATCATAGCCGCGAACAAGGCAGACATCGCGCCTCCGGAGAACATCGAACGACTCAGGGCCACGGGGTATGTCGTGGTCCCAACAAGCGCTGAGTACGAACTGGCCCTCAGACGCGCAACGAAGGCAGGGCTGATAAGATACACTCCCGGCGACTGCAAGTTCGAGTATTCGGACCAGTCGAAGCTGAACGCAGGCCAGCTTGCTGCGTGCACGAAGATGTCCGATTGGCTTGGGAAGAACAGCAATACTGGCGTGCAGGCGGTCCTCGAGCAGGTTGTGTTCAAGGTTCTGGACATGATGATCATCTACCCGGTGGAGGACGAGCACAAGTGGATGGACAAGCAGGAGAGGGTTCTCCCCGACGCCTATCTGATGCGTAGGGGCTCTAACGCCAAGGACCTCGCCTACAAGGTTCACTCGGACCTGGGTGATAACTTCATTAGGGCCATCGATGGAAAGACCCACATGACGATAGGTCACGACCATGTCCTGAAGGACAACGATGTGATCAAGATAGTCGCAAGAGCTTGATGCTGATGGGTTCGTGGGATATCCGCCTGATAGGGGCATCGTACAAGAAATTGGAGTCCGACCTCGCGGTCCACCTGTACGGCAAAACGCAGGAGGGGAAATCGGTCGCGGTGCGTTTCACCGGTTTCGAACCCTACTTCTACTTCGTGGAGCCGGACTCTCCTTCGGTCCTCGGCGAAATCAAGGAGATGCTGAAGAACGACGACAGGGTCAATCGGCTCGAAGACGCGGAGCTCCTCTACAAGGGCGAGGTCAAGAAGTGCCAGAAGGTCGTAGCCACGTTCCCCTGGCTCGTCCCGGATATCAGGAAGACGATCATGCCTCAGGCCGTCGTGCTCGCCGCAGACATCCCGTTCCACTTCCGGTTCGTCTACGACAAGGACCTCGGGTCCTGCGTGCGCGTCATCGGGGAAGAGATGCCGAAGGAGTCCTACCGGACCGACATTGTTGTGAAGGCTGAGCGGTTCGAGGAGATCAAAGCATTTCATCCGAAGCTGACGATCCTGAGTTTCGACGTCGAAACCAGCCTCAAGGAGCCCAAGATATTCTGCATCTGCTGTGTTCTGAAGAAGGGTGACGAAGTCGATGGTCGCCAGTTCTCCGGAGACGGCCCGGGGGGCGAGCGAAAGATGATCGAGGACTTCTCAAGATTCATCGAGGAGTCGGACCCAGATGTGATCACTGGCTACAACATCGACGGCTTCGACATCCCGCAGATAATTCAGAGGGCGGCCGCGCTGCGCATGCCTGAGCTTTCTTGGGGGCGCTACCCTGGGTCTTTGAGCCAGTACAACAACCGATTCTGGTGGACCGAGGGCAGGATCATCGTTGACGCATGGTGGGCCATCAAGAAGGTGCTCAAGCCGAAGCAGGAAACGCTCAACGCTGTGGCGAGGCAGTTGCTCGGCGAGGAAAAGCATGATGTGGACCCTAAGAAGATGGATGAGGAGTGGGCGAACGATCGCGCGAGGGTCATGAAATACTGCGAGCATGATTCGAACCTCGCGTTGAAGGTCCTGGAGAAGGTCTCGATCCTCCAGAGGAGCATGGACCTCGCAACGGTTTCCAAGCTGCCGCTGGACGACGTCGTCAATGGCACAACGTCTCAATTGGTCGATTCCATCCTCATTCGGGATGCCGACCGGAAGAAGGTCGCCGTCCCGATGACGATGCGCTTCTCGGAAGATGTTGAGACGATCGAGGGAGGGTACGTCCACGAGATGGAGCAAGGCCTGTTCCATTGGGTCCTGACTCTAGACTTCCGGAGCATGTACCCGAGCATGATCATATCGAAGAACATCTGCTTCACCACTCTGTCCCCGGACGGAACAATTGTGTCCCCGACGGGCGCTAGGTTCCTCGACAAGAGCATCCGCCAAGGACTTCTCCCGCTCATATTGCTGCGCTTGATGTCCGAGCGCGCAGCCACGAAGAAGGCGATGAGAGAGGCGAGCACCCCCGACGAGCGAGCGTACTTCGACGGTCTCCAGGAAGCCATAAAGATTCTGATGAACTCGTTCTACGGCGTCCTCGCTTCGTCCTTCTACAGGTTCACCGATCCCAGGATAGGGGCCAGCATAACGGCTTTCGCTCGGGAGGCGACCAAGGACCTGATCAAGAAGCTGGAGGCGGAGAATCTCAAAGTAATCTATTCGGACACGGACTCGGTGTTCTTCCTCTCCCCAAAACCAGATCTAGACGAGAGCGTCAAGCTCGGGCGAGAGATCGCTGAGCGGTTTTCATCCGGAGATGTGGTGCTCGAGTTCGAGAAAGTCATGGAGCCGTTCTTCTCGCATGGGATGAAGAAGCGGTATGTCGGCCGCATGGTCTGGCCAAGGCAGGAACTCATTGTCCGTGGCTACGAGATGAGGAGGACCGACTCGTTCGACCTGCAGAGCGAGGTTCTCCAGAAGGTTCTCGAGATGGTTCTCGACGGAGACAACCAGGGCGCCGTCGCGTACACACGCGGCGTCGTCAAGGACCTGGTGGAGGGCAAGATCGACCCCTCGAGGCTCGTGATCTCGCGGTCGGTCCGCGAGGAGAGTCAGTATAAGCAGGGCAACACGATGATCAATGTGCGTGTCTTCAAGAAGCTCAAAGAGCTCGGCTATGAGGTCGTTCCCGGCATGAAGGTGTCGTGGATCGTGACGGACAGCAGAGCGTCTCCCCAGAAGTTCGAGCCATGGGTCGAGGGCAGACCGTTCTCTGGGAAACCCGATTACAGGTACTATGCTCAGAGACTTGCGGCGACGATCTCGCGTGTGACAGATTCCTTCGGATGGGATGAGAAGTCCCTCGTCTCGGGCGTGCAGCAGTCCTCACTGTTCAACAATGACTACGAATCCAAGCGAGAGGCAAGGGTCAACTCGCAGCTCAAGAAAACGGATAAGAAACTGAATCTGGACCACTTCATGTAGGGGCCTCAACAGACTTATATAGACCAACTCTTTTGGAGTCCCCTGCAGCGGCGAGATTGCCTAGTCTCGCACATGGGGATGTGCGCTCACGCGTGAACCCGAAAACTGCTGGAATGTGATTTGATTGGCAGAAGAGGCTAAAGCTCCTGCGAAGAAGGAGCGGAAAATGAAGGCGCCAGTTGAGGCGCCGAAGGAGGCACCTACTGCTCCGCAGCAGGAGGCGAAGGTTTCAGAGGTCAAGAAAGGCCCCACAAGGAACATGTACCACTACATGGGCGAGGCCTGGAAGGACCTCGACAGCGAAGACATGAAGCATATCATGTGGCAGAGGCTCGTCGACTGGAGGAAGGAGGGCACCTTCGTCCGGGTCGAGAAGCCCCTGAGGCTGGACAGGGCAAGGGCCTTGGGCTACAAGGCCAAGCCGGGCTTCGTTATTGTCAGGGCCAAGGTTAGGCGCGGCGGCCTCAGGAAGCACAGGATCAAGAAGGGGCGCAGGCCAAAGAGGAAAGGTATCCTGAAGATCACCATGCGCAAGAACATCCAGAGGATAGCGGAGGAGCGTACCGGGAAGAGATATCCCAACCTGGAAGTGCTCGCATCTTACTGGGTAGGCGAGGATGGCAGGCACAAGTGGTTCGAAGTGATCATGGTCGATGTGAACCACCCGGTCATCAAGTCGGACCCGCAAATCAGCTGGATATGCTCGACCAAGCACGCCAACAGGGCCAACAGGGGCCTCACTCCGGCGGGCAAGAAAGGCAGAGGTCTAGTCAGGAAGAAGGGCATAGGCGCGGAGAAGGTGCGACCCTCCCTGAGGGCGCACGACCGGCAGGGAACCTAGGTCCGGATCCTCGCGATCAAACCCTTTACTTCTTCTTCATTCATGCCCACGAGCGGGTAGAACACAGGCATATCGCCCTTCGTGGCCCCTTTGCGCCCGATTTCCACAAGGCTCAGTTCCAGGGCAATCCCGATGCACTCGTTCTTCCTGGCGGCTTCGAAGAGATCCTCCTCAGGACTGATTGAATTCAGGTTGGGGTACCAGGCGTAGAGAGGTTGCAGGAGCGACGGGTCGTGTGTCATCCCGAGCACGCTGCATCCCCGCTTCATCATGAGCCAGGTCGAGGCTAGCCCCCGTTCCGAATCCACCACCGAGAGCACCTTTCCCTGGGTGCTTAGGGGCATTCCTCCGGGGCCTGGCAGAATCGATGTGAACATGTACGCCACAGCGTCCCGCACCTCCACCGAGACTTCCAGGTCCGGATCGTCCAATGCCACTCTGATGTTCAAATGCGAAAACCCCTGGAGGAGCGCCTCTCCGAGCTTCTCGGCCATATCCTGGCTCGTGTAGGTGTGATTGCCAGATCTCCTTGGCCTCACTGCAAAGCTGGCGTTCTTGAACATGACCGGTCGGGAGAATTCGAGCACTGCCTCTGTCAACGAGGGAAGGTCACTCGGAGCCTGGGTGGTGGGACTGAACGATACCACCCCGAATGTTCGGGAGAGTATCTCGCAGCTTTTTCTCCAATCATCAGAATCGACGAAAAGCCTTCCCCGAGCCTGCGATATGATGCATGGGGTGTTGGCCTGAGCATGCCTCGTCCGGATGTCCCTGACGAGCTGCTGCTCGAAGCGCCTTCTGACGGAGGGGCTCTTGAGGCCTATCTCGCCGTACCGTACAAGGAGTGTCGGCATCTTGGCTTTGATGACGATTTCCTTGCATAAAGCTTCACACCAATTTTCGAAAAGCAACAAAACACTAAATTAGGGGTTCTGCATTCGGCTAAACAAGGAGCCCAAGAGGGGTATATTGAACACCAATCGAAAGACAAAGGTTTCTTTGAAAAGAGTGTGTGAGC
>MGVW01000010.1:0-119 GCA_001800675.1 Euryarchaeota archaeon RBG_13_57_23
CCCTCGGAGGACCATATCGACCTGAGGATGGCTCCTCACGAGTTGCTCGTGGTAGTAAGATGCGCTGAAACCGCCCAGGACCACAGGCTTGTCAGGGTGATTTCTCTTGACCATCGAGG
>MGVW01000010.1:165-15565 GCA_001800675.1 Euryarchaeota archaeon RBG_13_57_23
GGAGCATGGTCCGTTTTCTGAAGTCCATGACGCTCGGCGGATGGAGGAGGATCAGGTCTGGACGAGGCATCTTGGAAGACAAGAGGGTCGTGGCTATTAGAATCTACGATGCTACTTTCCTGATGCGCCAGTAGCAACTTGTGTTCCTCGTGAATGGCTACCGGGTCCTTGCTAGGAGTATTATATACGGAATGGAATCCATTCGGATGCGGTAATTATGAGAAGTGCGCATTTGGCAATCGGAGTACTAGTGTTGGCTGCGATGGCACTGACCGTTTCGGGACTGGCGGCAGCTGTCAACGATACTTTGTCACCCGGTGAGGTTCTCACCAAACAGATCAATGTCGATGAAGGTGACTGGATTGACTACTCTTGGGATTCTTCCGCAGATCTCACCTTCGTTCTACGGGATCCCAATAACGTCGTTCGAGAGACTAGCATATCCTCGAGCGACTGGGGACTGTACACCGCACTGATGGACGGCACGTACACTCTGACGTGGACGAACACCCAGACTACTGACGTCACAATCGACTACGAGGCTACGAGGGTGCCCTTAGGTGGAGGAGAAGGGTTGTTCGAGGACATCTGGCAATCGATTCTGATAGCTGTCGTGATCATCGCGATCATCATCGTGGTAATCATCGTCTTGGTTGTTTACGTGCTGGCGAAGGACAAGAAACCAGCAGCTCCCCAGTATGCGCCTCCGCCGATGCAGGCTGTGCCTATGGGTCCGGCTCCTACGAACTGCCCGACGTGTGGGGTTCCACTTGATCCCGCGGGGGCGTTCTGCCAGAAGTGCGGCGCGAGGATAAGGTAGACAGGCAATTCCACCGGAAGTGGGGGTGCTAACATGTCGCACGTGAGAGCGCGAGCTCTGTACTGACGCATCGACAGGATACCCTCCAATTCGAAAAACGATTTATACAAGCATGAAAATCACCGAACAATGCTCGCTGAGGACTACATGGGCGTCGCAGTTTTTGCGATAGTAGCTCTCCTTTTTCCAACGCTCGTCTTCTTCCTCTCGCGATATTTGAGAACTGACAAGCACGACCCCAGGGGTGCCACGACATACGAGTGCGGTGAGGTCCCGATCGGCGACGCTCAAATCCAGTTCCATTTTCAGTACTATATGTATGCGATCATCTTCGTGGCCTTCGACATCGTCACGGTCTTCATACTCATATGGGCCCTGGTGTTCACTAACCTGACGGACCTGTCGAAGTTGTTCCTGCTGATGTTCCTGGGCATACTTCTCGTCGGGGTGACCTACGCCCTGAAGAAGGAGGAGATAGTCTGGATATGAAGGATCGCGAAGACCCGTCCGCAGGCCAGGCAATAGCGTTCCACTCAAAGGATTTCCTGAAATGGTGCGATGAGGTTCTCGAGGGAGTGCTTCGGAGGTCCCCCGTGGGGAGCGGGCTGGACTACATCACCAAGGACTTCTTCAACTGGGCCACGAGGAACTCGCTCTATTTCCTGCATTTCGGCATCATGTGTTGCGCGCTTGAGATGGCGGTGGCCTCCGCACCTAGGTTCGATCAGCAGCGGTTCGGCATCATACCGAGGTCGTCACCCAGGCAGTGCGACGTCTTGCTTGTCAACGGCCCGGTGAGCAAGAAGTTGAAACCCGTTCTCAGGAGGCTGTACGACCAGATGCCGGAGCCGAAGTGGGTCATCGCCATGGGAGAGTGCGCGATATCCGGAGGGCCGTTCTACAACAGCTACAGCGTCGTCCCCGGAGTGGATCAGTTCATTCCAGTTGACATCTACATACCAGGTTGTCCAGCGAGACCTGAAGCCTTGATAGATGGGTTCCTGAAGCTCCAGGTAATGATAAAGGAGAACCGGAAGGGCCTTCTGACGGGCAAGTGAGAGACAGGGAAGTCACTATGGCAGAAAGGGAGAAGAGCGACCAGAAGGAGGACATGGAGAGGGCTCCCTCGAGGATAGACGCAGTCCCAGAGGAGAGGCTGATAAGGGCCCTTATGAACACCTTCCCCGAAGCCATCACTGGCTTCACGAAGCTCAGGGACGGGTTCGTGAGAGCGAAGCTTGACAGGCGCGAGCTGTTCAAGGTGTGCAAGTTCCTGAGAGACGAACTCGGGTTCGAACACTTCTCGATGATCTCGGCCGTCGAATACGACGACCGGTTCGAGATTGTATACCACATCACGTCATATCAGAACAAGCTTCTGATTGAGCTTATCACCAGGACCCCGAAGGACGATCCGAGCGTTGACTCGGTGGCGTCCATATGGGGAGGGGCGAACTGGCAGGAGCGCGAGTCGTACGATCTGATGGGCATCAGGTTCAATGGCCATCCGAACCTCGAGCGGATCCTGCTGCCCAAGGACTACACATTCCATCCGCTCAGGAAGGACTTCAAGGGGTGATGACGGATGGCTGAAATGTGGATCAACATGGGCCCGCAGCACCCGATGACGCACGGGCTTTGGAACCTCAGGGTGAAGGTCGACGGGGAGACCATTGTCGACGCGCAGCCCGAGGTTGGATACCTTCACAGGGGCATAGAGAAGCTATGCGAGGGCAAGACGTACCCACAGATAATCCCACTCGCAGACAGACTCTGCTACGGTTCATCGCTCACATGGTCTCATCTGTACTGCATGGCTGTTGAGGACCTGATGAAGGTCGAGGTCCCTGAGAGGGCAGAGTACATCCGCGTACTTACGATCGAGATGCAGAGGATAGTCTCCCACCTGATGTGGCTCGCGGCCTACGCGGGAGATCTCGGGCTTGGGGTGGGGTTTGTATACACCATGAGGGAGAGGGAGGTCTTCCTGGACCTGTTCCAATCGCTCACGGGCGCTCGGATCACATACAACTTCCCCAGGATTGGGGGCGTAGCCCATGATCTGCCGCAGAACTTCGAACGGGACACACTTCGGGCCATTACGTTCTTCGAGGGTCGCCTGAAGGAGTACGAGGACCTGTTCGAGGGTTCGAAGATATTCATGATGAGGAACGTGGGCGTGGGCATCCTGAAGAAGGAGGACGCCATCAATCTGGGCGTCACAGGACCGTCGCTGAGAGCTAGCGGTGTCACTTACGATCTAAGGAAGGATTTGCCTTACTCCGTCTACGAGGAAATGGACTTCAGAGTTGCCACCCACAAGGATTGTGACTGCTACGCTCGTTATCGCGTCCGCATGGACGAGATGTGGGAGAGCTGCCAGATCATGAAGCAGGCGCTCAAGAAGATGCCCGAGGGCAAGTGGCGGATAGTCGCCCCGAGGAACGCTCCTGTGGGCACGGGGCTCGCACGAGTCGAAGACCCCAGGGGCGAGGGCATGATATACATCGTTGGAGACGGTTCTGACAAGCCCTACAGGGTGAAGATTAGGAGCCCGATATTCGTGACGGTCTCCGCTGCGCCGAAGATGCTCATCGGCTACAAGCTGGCCGATGTAGTAGCAATCATGGGCGGACTCGACATGTGCATAGGGGAGACCGATAGGTGACACGATGAACCTGTTCGAATTCTGCTACGGAATCATACACTGGCTCGTGGACCTCGTCAATCACCTGTGGTACTGGCTGGGAGACGTGCTCCCCTGGTGGTTCGGGGACTTCTTCGATGCGGTCGGGGATTTCGCGGCATCACAAGGGCACCTCTCCGTCATGACGATATTCCTCGAAGTTGTGATTGTCGTCATCATTGCGCTGATCAACGTGCTCAATTTCATCTGGATATTCCGGAAATTCATGGGGCGCATGTTCGACTTCTACGGTCCGTACTATGTCGGCTACGGAATCGGGGGCTGGCTCCAGAACCTCGCTGACGGCATCAAGCTGTTCGTCAAGGAGATAATTGTGCCCGCCAAAGCCGACAAGATGGGATACCTCCTAGCACCTATCATCTACATTGGCTCATCGATACTCATCCTCGCGACCATACCGTTCAGCGAGAACTTCGGCGTCTCGACGAACGAGTCGGGCACCTATGTCCCCGCAGGCGCCCTGTTTGCGCTCGCCGCCTTCGCAATCGCCCCGTTTTCAATCCTTCTCGCAGGCTGGGCTTCGAACAACAAATACACCTTGATAGGCGGGATGAGGTCCGCTGCGCAGATGATGAGCTACGAGATCCCGCTCCTCATGACGGTCGCCAGCGTGTTCCTTCTCGCAGGCAGCTTCGGATTTGTGGACATCGTGGATGCTCAGCACGATATATGGTTTGCGATTCCGCTGTTCATCGGCTTCCTGATATTCCTCGTTTGTCTTGCCGCCGAGGTTGAGATCATCCCGTTCGACCTGCCCGAGGCGGAGGCGGAACTCGTCGAGGGCTGGACCACGGAGTATGGCGGAATGAGGTTCGGGCTGTTCTACTTCACGACCACGATACGATCCTATGCTGGGGGCGCCCTCGCGACAGCTCTGTTCCTCGGGGGCTGGCACGGCCCTGCGCTCATTCCCGACGAGATATGGTTCCTCATCAAGGCCTACATCGTATACACGGTCTTCCAGTGGATGACTTGGTCCCTCCCGAGGGTCAGAGTTGACCAGATGCTCGGTATTGGCTGGAAGAGGTTGTTGCCGCTTGCGGTGATTAACCTAATGATCGCAGTCGCGCTCAAGTCGATGGGGTGGTTCTGATGGCGCAGGCGAAGAAGAAGAGCTCCCTGGGGTTCGTCCTCCAGCCGATGAAGCGGACTGGGAAGACGCTCGCGAACTCGCTTTTCCTTGGCAAGCCTAACACCGTGTTGTATCCATATCAGAAACTCGACCTGCCGATTGGCTATCGCGGAAAACACATTGTTGATTTCAAGCGGTGCATCGGGTGCTCGAACTGCGTCCAGATATGTCCGAACGACTGCATGTGGATGGAGAAGCTAGAGGACCCTGAGCTGGGCAAGATCGAGAGGCCTGGAGTAGACTATGGCAGATGCCTGTTCTGTGGTTTTTGCGTCGAGATATGTCCGACGGTCGCCATCCACGAGAGCGTCGAGTTCGAGCTCGCTCACCGCGAGCGCTCCAGACTCAAGTACGGGCCCAAGGAGCTCAGAGACGACTCGTTTGCGGGCAAAGTGAAGGAGGAGCGGCAGAAGCGCCTGCTTCCGATATTGGACATGTCGAAGTGCACCAGCTGCGAGAAGTGCGCGGGCGAGTGCCCCGAAATGGCGATCGCAATGATGCCGATCGAGAACGTGGGTCGGAAGAAACCAGAGATCAACCTCAACAAGTGCACATCATGCAAGAAATGCGAGGCGGTGTGCCCCGAAAGCGCGCTCAAGCTGGAGGAGGTCTACGAATCCTATTTCGAGATGCCCGAGCCGAAGTTACTGATCAAGAGCTGTACTGGGTGCAGTGCGTGCTCCAAGGCCTGTCCTGCCGACGCCATCTACATGATGGAGATGCCTGGCACAGAGAAGGTGCTGAAGGATGGCAAGAAGGGCAAGCCGAAGAAGCGCGCCGTTTTCGTGCTTGAGAAATGCGTCGGCTGCGGGAAGTGTTTCAGAACCTGCAAGTTCGAAGCGATCGAATGGCCGGGGGTGAGGAAGTGACCTTGGACTGGGAGATGTTCGTGTTCCTGTTCCTGTCGGCGGCCACGTTGCTCTCCGCCATCTATGTGATCAGAGCGAGGGAGATAGTCCACAGCGTAGTCGGTCTGGCGACTTGCTTCATCGCGATCGCAGCGCTGTACATCATGCTGAGCGCGGAGTTCGTGGCGATAGTTCAGATCCTCGTCTATGTCGGAGCGGTCGTCGTGGTCATCCTCTTCGGTATCATGCTCACCAGGCGCGAGATAATGGAGAGTGAGAAGCGATGAACACCGGGATATTCCGAGCCCTGATGGTCCTCGCTCTCGCACTGCTCTTCGTGGGGGCCATTCTGCAGGTTTCATGGCCGGAAGCGACAACACTCGACAACACCACCAACGAGGACGTCGGGAACGCGCTGTTCGGCGAGGACGACGCCTCTGGATACGGTCTAGTGATGCTGTTCATCGGGCTGCTGCTACTGGTGGCGCTCCTTGGTGGAGTGTTCCTGGCGAAGGAGGAGAAGGAATGATCCCGATTGAGTACTGGCTGATCCTAAGCTCGCTCCTTCTCGCCATTGGCGTTTATGGCGTCATGACCAGAAAGAATGCCATCGTCGTGCTCATGTCAATCGAGATCATGCTCAATGCTGCGAACATCAACCTCGTGGCCTTCAGCTCGTACTACAGCTCGCTGCACCCGAACCTCGGCACGGACGCCACGGGTCAGGCGTTCGCGCTGTTCTCGATAGCCATTGCGGCCGCGGAAGTGGCCGTGGGGCTTGCGATCCTGCTGTCTGTGTACAGAAGGTACCAGACCATCGATGTTGACAAGATCAACATCCTGAGGTGGTAAGATGGACGTGCTACAGTACGCATGGCTCATACCGGTGTTCCCGTTCATCGCCTTCATACTGATAGCACTGATTCCGAAGAGGACTCTCGGATGGGAGGACGGCTGGGGATACGCCATCGCAGGTGCGGGCGGCGCTCTTGTGCTCTCATCCCTCGTGATTTGGGAGGTCCTGAACGGTCATACGCTGACCGAAGACGCTCCTCGGACCACATGGCTGATAATCGGCGACTACGAGGTCACATTCGGCATCTGGATAGACCAGCTTGCTGCGCTGATGCTCCTGATCGTTTCGATAGTCGGCACTCTGGTCGTAGTCTATTCCGGCGGGTACATGCACGCGGAGGGCGAGACGAGACGCAGGTACTACGCCGAGATTATGCTCTTCATATCGGTCATGTACGGCCTGGTCATAGCCGACAACTACCTCCAGATGTTCATCTTCTGGGAGCTGGTCGGTCTGTGCTCCTATCTGCTCATCGGCTTCTGGTATCAGAAGCCGTCCGCTGCGAGCGCGGCCAAGCGCGCGTTCATAGTCACGCGCGTGGGCGACATCATGTTCATGGCAGGCATCATCCTGCTGTTCAAGTATGTCGGCAACCTCGACTTTGCGGTCCTGTTCGACATCAACAGCGGCACCCCGGGTGCCCCCACGGTCCCCTCGGACATACTGATCCTGTCCACTGCGCTGATATTCGGCGGCGCGATCGGCAAGAGCGCCCAATTCCCGCTTCACGAGTGGCTGCCTGACGCGATGGAAGGCCCGACTACAGTGTCTGCGCTTATCCACGCGGCGACCATGGTCAAGGCGGGTGTCTACCTGACCGCAAGGACATATCCCCTTCTGGTTCAGACCCCCGAGAGCCTATTGTTCGTCGCTGTGATCGGAGGCGTCACCGCTCTGATAGCTGCGAGCTGCGCTCTAGCGGCCAACGATATCAAGAGGGTTCTGGCATACAGCACCATCAGCCAGCTTGGATACATGATCCTTGGATTGGGGGCCGGTGGATACCTCGTGTACCACTTGCAGGACCCGAACGGATACACGGCAGCGACCTTCCACATGATGAACCACGCGTTCTTCAAGGCGCTCCTGTTCCTCTGCGCTGGCAGCGTCATTCACGCGGTCGGCACGAACGACATGCGTCTCATGGGCGGGCTGCGCAAACACATGAAGATCACATCGACCACGATGCTCATCGGAGCGTTAGCTATCGCGGGCGTGCCGCCTCTATCTGGATTCTGGAGCAAGGACGAGGTGCTGGCGGCAGTGTATCATGCCGGAGACCTCGACCCGATCTTCCTGCTGCTGTGGGTGCTCGGCATCGTTACCGCCTTCATGACGGCCTTCTACATGTTCAGGATGTGGTTCATGACCTTCGCGGGAGAGGCCCGGTCGACATATCACGCCCACGAGTCGCCCAAGATCATGACCATACCGCTCATCATACTGGCCGGCCTCGCGATTACGTCTGGCTTTGCTCTGCTGGCGGGAGACGGGTTCAAAGCGTTCATGGAACTTCCGATAGAGGAGTATGTCATCCCGGGCCACGAATCGACGTTCGACATAGCGGTTGAGATATTCACCGACCCGCTGACCTATGTGTCTCTCGTTCTTGCAGTAGTGGGCATCCTGCTGGCATATCGGATGTACTACGTGCCTGGGTTCGATAGGTCGATATTCGCCAGAGGCGCCGCAGGCACCATGCAGAGGGCGCTCGAGAACAGACTGTACATCAGCAAGTTCTATGACGATTTCGCATACAAAGTCTGGTACGGGTTCTCGATCGTGTGCGACGCGTTCGACAGGCGCGTCATAGATGGCGCCGTCAACGGGTTCTCATACCTGGGCGCCAACACCGGCGGAGTCATAAGGAAGGCTCAGAGTGGCAACGTGCAGAGGTACGCGAGCCTGATCATAGTCGGCATCGTCATCCTGCTAGCACTACTGTTGTTCGTCGTTCCGTGGGGAGGTTGGTGAGTCATGTTCGGAAGCATCCCGATCATCTCGATCATAATATTGCTACCTCTCATTGGCGCCATCGCAACGTTCTGCCTCGGCAGGTACGAGAAGTATGCGAAGTGGGTGGCACTCTCGTTCTCGCTGGCCGCACTTGTGCTCTCGGTGCTCGTGGCCGTCGATTTCATGGTGGAGCCCGACGGCTCGGCCACGGGCTATCACGAGGGCAACGGATTCTTCGACTTCCAGTACTATGAGGAGTACTCTTGGATCCAGTCGCTCGGCATACGGTACATCGTGGGCCTGGACGGCATAGGTCTACCGCTGTTCCTCCTCACAACGCTTCTCACAACTCTGTCGATCCTGTTCTCCTGGGACACGAAGCACCGACCGAAGGCGTACTTCGGATTGATGTTGATACTTGAGGTCGGGGTCCTCGGCGTATTCTCCACTCTCGACTACTTTGTCTTCTACATCTTCTGGGAAGTCGTCCTGATCCCGATGTACTTCTTGATAGGCGTCTGGGGAGGCCCAAGAAAGGACTACGCCGCCATCAAGTTCTTCATTTACACGCACATCGCAAGCCTTGCGATGCTCATCGCCATCATGGCGATGTACTTCCAATCAGGCATCAACTCCTTCGGGATGGAGGACATCTGGAGGGCGGGGCTTTCCGAGTTCGGCCGGACATTCCAGATCGTGGCGTTTGCTGCCACCTTCTTCGGCTTCGGGGTCAAGTTGCCGATGGTGCCCTTCCACACTTGGCTGCCTGATGCGCACGTCGAGGCTCCGACCGCTGGGAGCGTTCTCCTGGCAGGCCTGCTGCTCAAGATGGGCGGCTACGGCATAATCAGGGTCTCGATGCCCACGTTGCCCGAGGGGGCCGACGCGATGCAGCTCGTGATGGCAGTCATTGCGGTCGCCAGCATCCTCTACGGAGCTATGGTCTGTCTTGCCCAGCGCGATCTGAAGAAGATGGTCGCGTACAGCTCGATCAGCCACATGGGGTTCGTGCTCCTAGGGTTTGCCACATTCACGCAGCTGGGTATCGTGGCGGGTGTGTTCCAGATGTTCGCTCACGGTCTCGTGACCGCGGTCCTGTTCATGATGTGCGGCGTCGTGCAGCATCACGCTGGCACAAGGATGATACCGAGCCTCGGAGGGCTCTCCAAGAAGATGCCGAACGCGGCCACGATGATGACCATCGGCTTCTTGGCGTCCTTGGGACTGCCGGGGCTCGTCAGCTTCGCTGCGGAGTTCATGGTCTTTGCGAGCGTCTACCAGACATGGGGCCTCTGGCTGCTTGTTCCGATGATTGCAGTCGCCGTCACCGCGGGTTACTATCTGTGGGCCTTGCAGAGGTCGATGTTCGGCCCGTTGACAGAGAACATAGACACATCGCACGTGCACGACATCAACTGGTTCGAGGGAGTGCCCGTGGGTACGCTGATTGCTCTCATAGCGATATTCGGAGTCTTCCCGCTGGTCGTGTTCAAGTACATCGACCCCGCGGTCCGGATAGTCCAAGTGCTGTTCGCAGGAGGTGGATGAGATGGCTGTGTGGAATTACCTCGAGTCGCTCCTGCCCCAGCTCGTCCTCATAGCGTTCGCGCTCGTGTTACCTGCGTTGGACTATCTGTTCAAGGACAAGCGGGTGCTGGCCCTCGTCGCACTAGTTCCATTGGTGTCCCTCGTGGTATTACTCGTGGGATGGCTGTTCCTGGATGCCTGGACAGTTTCCACTAGCATGCTGGACCTGATCGAGGTCAACGCCTTCTCCGGACTGTTCATGCTGGTCTTTCTGTTCGTGGGCATAGTGGTTGTGCTCGGCTCCCCAGAGTTCATAAGGGCCGACAGGAACCAAGGCGAGTACTATTCTCTGATATTGTTGGCCATAGTCGGTATGACCGTTGTTGCCGAGTCCACGGATCTGATCGCGCTATTCGTCGGGCTCGAGATCGCAGGCATATCGTCGTTTGCCCTGTCTGGTTTCCGGAAGTCCGAAAAGAGGTCGGCCGAGGCGGCCACGAAGTACTTCATCATAGGAGGATTCTCGTCGGCCCTTACGCTCTTCGCGATAACGCTCATCTACGGCATTGCAGGCACCACGAGGATCGCGGGAATCGAACCGATGCTTGCAGGCAACCCTGCTGGGATCGACGCGGAGCCGATACTCACACTGGCTTCGGTGCTGCTCATGGCGGGGCTCGGCTTCAAGATCGCCATGGTCCCGTTCCATATGTGGGCCCCGGACGTGTACGAGGGGGCTCCGACACCGATCTCCGGGCTCTTGGCAGCGGCGTCGAAGAAGATGGGCTTCGCAGCCCTGTTCAAGATATTCCTCATCGGCATGATCCTGACAAAGACCGATTGGGAGGTTGCTATAGCCGCTCTTGCGATCATCACGATGACGGTCGGAAACCTGGTCGCGGTCTCGCAGACCAGTATCAAAAGGATGCTGGCGTATTCTTCGATCGCTCAGGCGGGCTACATCCTGATAGCTCTGCCTGTCGGGACGCAATACGCCCTTGCGGGAGGACTCTTCCATATCTTGACACACGCGTTCATGAAGTCAGGGGCGTTCATGGTCGTCGCCGCGATGGGCGCGGTCGCAATCGGCGAGCGTTTGGAGGACTTCAAGGGACTGAACAAGAGGTCACCGATCTTGGCGCTGACGATGACGCTCTTCCTGCTGTCACTCGCAGGCATCCCGCCTCTGGCCGGGTTCGCGAGCAAGTTCGTGCTCTTCTCGTCTGCCGTGTCCGCGTCCCTTGACCCCGGGCCCTCTTGGCTCATTTGGCTCGCGGTGGCAGGCGTTCTCAACAGCGCGCTGTCCCTTTACTATTACGCTCGTGTGATCAAGTACATGTACATGGACAAAGGACTCGAGACGACCGTGAAGGTGCCCCCGATCCTGACGGTTGCAATCCTCTTTGCCGTCGTCATGGTAGTGGGGATCGGTATCTTCCCGGACCCGTTCGTCGAGGCCTGTCGCACGGCGGCCGAGGCCTTCGCAGGACTGCCCTCCGGTTGGCCTTAAATCAAAGGCCAAACTCCATCAGTTTTTCGTCGAGCCAGATGCTCCGAAATCACATCAGCCAGAAGGCATTACGCTTAAGTAGGCAATGGGTTATATGCGCATCACCATGACGACATCGCCATGGGACTTCGGCATCAAGAAAGAGCTACGGATGGTCAACGACAAGCTCCATGAAATGGTGAAGTCCCAGGAGAAGGTTCTGACGGAGGCATCGCTCCATGTCATCGACGCAGGCGGCAAGCGCATCCGCCCGACCGTGACGATACTAGCCTACAAGGCTTTCGGAGGCACGGACCTCAAGAAGATCGTCGACATCGCCGCGGGGTTCGAGCTCATACATTCGGCCACCCTCGTTCATGACGACATCAACGACGGCGGCTCCACAAGGCGGGGCCGAGAGACGGTCTACAAGAAGTGGGGTCTTCATTCTGCCGTTGTCACCGGCGATTTCCTCTTCGTCAAGGCCTTCCGGTTGGGGGGCGTGTTTGACAAAGTCGTCGTCGAGACCACGGCGGACGCCTGCGCTGCGCTCGCCGAAGGCGAGATCCTTCAGAACCGGTACAGGCACAGGAAGGACCTCAGCGTCGACACCTATCTGCAGGTCGCTGAGAGGAAGACCGCACAGCCCATCAGGGCGGGCGCAATGGTAGGAGCATATCTTGCTGGCGCGACCGCGGACGAGATATCCGCAATGGGCAGCTACGGGCTCGACCTGGGCATAGCGTTCCAGATCATAGACGACGTCCTGGATTTTACGGGGGACGAGAAGAAGACCGGGAAGACGGCAGGCAACGACTTGAAAGAGGGCAATCTGACGCTCCCCTCCCTTCTAGCCATCAAGGCCTCGGAGGAGATCAAGAAAGCCATCTTCGAAGTCATCACATCGGAGACCCCGTCAAGCGAGGACGTCCGTAGGTGCGCCAAGCTCGTTGTCAAGTCCGGGGCCATCGAGAAGGCGAAAGGCATGAGCGAGTACTACGGCATGGAGGCGCTCGGGCATCTTGGGTGCTTGACGAACACTGAGTACAGCGGTGGCCTGAGAGACCTCGTCAAGAAGGTACTCGAGCGGGACTCGTAGGTGATGTAATTGGATCCGCATGGGATGTCCACCAGAGAATGGCACGACCTCATGGATGCCATGGAGGAGGTCGGACCTTACTATGAGCGGGTGAACTGGCTTATCACCTTCGGAATGGTCGACCGGTGGCGAAAGAAGGTTGCTGCGCTGGCCAAGTCCGAGGACACCGTGCTCGAGATCGGCTCGGGTCCCGGCAATTTCACGAAGCATTTGTCATCAAAGAGTGTTTTCGCCCTCGAACCGTCACCCGAACTTTCGAGAGCCGCGGTGAAGGATGTCGACCCTGAGCGTGTATCGTTCCTCAGAGGCGTGGGGGAGGAGATACCCTTGATGGCGGGCAGCGTCGACAAGGTGTTCTGCGTCTTCTCGTTCCGCGACTTCTTCGACAAAGAGCGGAGCATGGGCGAGATGCACAGAGTGCTCAAGGAAGGCGGTGAGGCGTTCGTCGTCGACATGGCGAAACCGCCTCCTGGCCCGCTTGCGAAGATGCTCGAAGTCCATGTGAGGCGCATGGTCCCTCCGCTGACACGTGTTGCCGTCCCAGCCGCGGCGAGGGAGAGATGGGCTAGAGATCCCTATGCGAAGCTCTTGGAGACCTACGAGGCCTTCGGCTCCACGAGGATCTACGAGGATCTGATGAAGCGGACTGGCTTTTCCGAGGTGACCACGGAATACTTGGAGTTGAAGGGTGCGACGATGACCAGGGGGAAGAAACCTTGGAAGTCGACGTCCTGATAATCGGCGCGGGTCCGGCAGGTAGCACGACCGCCAAGTACTGCGCGGGCAATGGCCTTGATGTTCTTCTGATCGACAGGCGCAGGGAAATCGGCTACCCGGTACAGTGCGGTGAGTTTCTCCCCGCGGTCAAAGAGATGTACTCGATGTTCCCAGAGACTTCTGATCTTGAGGAATTGCTGACGGTCGATAGCTCACTGGTCATGGGCAGGTCGGATTCTATCGATCTCATATCTCCAAAGGGGCGGGTCTATCGGGTCCCGTTTGAGGGACTCACACTGGATCGCAGGTTGTTCGACAAGCACCTGGCAAAGCTTGCGGTCGAAGCAGGCGCGAGGCTCGAAACAGCCACATCAATGCACTCGATCGAAAACGGTGTGGCCGCGACCACCCTGGGGGAGATCAAGGCAAAGGTGATAGTTGGTGCGGATGGCCCGAACTCCAGGACTGCGCGCGAGGTTGGGCTGCAACGTCCCCCGGCAAGATACCCAGCGGTTGCGTGTCAGGCAGAAGGAACCTTCGAGCCTGTTGTGAAGATGTATTTTGGCTCAGTGGCTCCCGGAGGGTATGGATGGGTGATTCCGAAGAACAAGAGGGCGAATGTCGGCATCGGGTTCAGACCAGATCTTCTAAAGGATAGGCCCTCGGAACTGTTCGAGAAGTTTGCGAAGAAGATAGGAGTGACCTCATTCACGGATGTCACCATGGGGTTCGTCCCACAGTCCGGGCCTGTTGCCAGGACCGTTCACGGCAACGCCATGCTCGTAGGGGACTCTGCGGGCCATGTGATGGCGAGCAACGGTGGAGGCATCCCCATAGCCATGATTGCGGGAAGGATAGCCGGGAAAACGATCAGGGAGCACCTGGAGAATGGAATCCCGCTGGATGCTTACGACCGTAGATGGAGGGAGATCATGGGCAAACCGCTGGCAGACTCACTCTGGACCAAGAAGCTGGGAGACCTGTTCTTCCCGTCGGACAGGCGAACGGAATTCGCAATGCGGGTGCTCGGTCGGAGAGGTCTCGCAAGGGCAATCCGATGCACGAGGGTGTTCTACATCATATGATAGAGTGACTCCGATTCTAGTACCGCGGATGTATTGGTTCGTTGGCAACGCTTAAGCCTTGTAACTGATACTCCTTGATAGGTGGATTGGATGAGATTCCGAACAATGGACTTCTCACAAGACTGGAAGAAGCTTGATGACCGCGTGTTCGCGACCATCAGGATACAAAAGGGCGAGATGAAGTTCTCCCCGGACGAGAATGTCGAGATTGTGAGCCCCAGGAAGAAATTCAATGCGAACGTGCTCTACTCCTGCACTACGAAGATGAAGGACATACCTATGACCTTCCTGCAGTACGACCTGGAGGGCAAGAAAGGAGAAACCAGGAGAGATCTCTACAACAAACTGGCCAAGAGGTATGCGAGGAACGACCCGCCTGAGGACAAGGACACAGTCATCATATATCTACTCGAGCGGCTCTAACTTCTCCTCTTCCTTTTCGTCTTAGTCTCGCTCCCGCAGACGTCGCACACGCGCACATCTGCGGGGAACAGTTTCCCGCATCCCCTGCACTTTGCCTGCCATTCGAAGACCTCGGTGATGCCTCTCTGGTCCAATCCCCTGCAAGGTATGCCCATCACTTTCGCGATGTTTTGGATCGAGTAATCATCAGTTATGAGTTCGTAGCCAAGATCGAGCGCGAGAGCGAGGATCTCCCTGTCGGTCTGGGAGAGCCTGCGCGAGTCGCCTGTTCTCTCCGCCTCGGCCTCTATCCTCTTCAACGACCTCTCTGAAGGAGAGGATACTCTGATCCGCGTAGCGAGCAGCAGTTCCAGCCTGGTCCCCATGTCCTCCTTGTCCAGTTCATTCACGACTCCGGGAGTTATCACGAGTTCGTATCCAGACGGGAGATCCTTGCCATAGTAGAGCACTGATGTGTCTAGCACGTACCCTTTCATTCGATCTCCACCGCGCCGTTGAACTCGTCTTGGGCCAGCTTCTCGAGGTCCACCATCGACTCCTGCTCGACCGCATCGGCGATCTTGGCGTAGGTCGATGGCTTCTTCGGGGCGATCGTGCAGCAGAGCCCTGGCAGGATCGATATCTCATAGGTGCCGATCTTCTTCGCGATCCTCTCTATCTCCACCTTGTCGAACCCGATCAAGGGCCTGAGCACCGGCAGTGAAGTTGCCTTCTCCTCCACGTTGATGTTGGCAAGGGTCT
>MGVW01000011.1 GCA_001800675.1 Euryarchaeota archaeon RBG_13_57_23
CGGACTCCGTTCGTTCCGAAGAGTCGGGGAGCCTTCTTCTCCTGGGTCATCGCCACACTGATGTTCGAATCGCAAATAAAACCTTGTGGTCTTTGTGTGGATTTCGGAGCACCATGAACCTGTCCAATGGGTGTGTCCACAAGCATTTATAGACACAACGAATAATGCCCCTTCAGAGGGCGCAGCTGATGGGTTTCAAGGAATGGATAATTCCTCAGGAGAAGCATTTCTTCGAGATGCTGGAGATGCAGGCTGACATAGTACTCGAGGGTGCTGAGGCGCTCCTCGATATGACCAAGGATTTCAGCCGCGTCGCCCAGAAGAGGGATAAGATCAAAGAGATTGAGCACAAGGGAGACGAGGTCGTTCACCAGCTGGCTGAGGCTCTGAACAAGACCTTCGTGACTCCTATCGATCATGACGATTTGTCCAAGCTCGCCTCGCGCCTGGATGATATCCTGGACTTCATCGAAGCCGCCTCGCACAGGATGTGGTCTTACGAGCTCAAGACGGTTCCCCCGGACATGGTCAGATTGGCTGAGGTCATCCTGAGTTCGGCTGGAGAGGTCAACCACGCGGTCAAGGACCTCAGGAATTTCAAGAAGAAGAACGAAATACTGAAGCACTGTATCGAAGTCAACAGGCTCGAGAATCTTGCGGATGACATCACTCATGTGGCGGTGGCAAACCTCTTCAAGAAGTACGATGCCGTTGATATCATCAAGCTTAAAGAGGTCTATGAGAACTTAGAGATGGCCACTGACAAGTGCGAAGATGCCGCAGACGTTATAAAGGACGTTTTTGTCAAGAATTCGTAGGTCGATTCGATGGAACTTCTCGGCCTCACAGCCATCACGATAATGATGACTCTTGGCTTCGATTTCGTCAATGGGTTCCACGATTCCGCCAACTCCATTGCCACTATCATTGCCACTAGGGTGCTGTCTCCTATTGCTGCGGTCAGCATGGCTGCGATATTCAATTTCCTCGGAATCATAGTGGGTCAAGAAGTGGCCAAGACAGTAGGCAAGGGCATCATCGACACTGAATTGGTCTTTGAGCACGGCGTGCTCCTGGTGTTCTGCGCAGTAGTGGGCGCTATCGTATGGGACATCATCACTTGGTGGTTCGGCATTCCAACTTCGAGCAGTCATGCGCTTGTGGGTGGACTGATCGGCGCCGGCGGAGCGGTGGCCGGCCTGAGCGCCATAGTCTGGGGCGGAACCATGAAGACCGTTTCGTTCATAGTGATATCTCCGCTGGCCGGCCTGATCGCGGCTTTCGTTCTTACCGTCGTGGTCATGCGCATCGCTCGGAAGCTCTCCAGGACGGTCGTCAACCGGTGGTTCAGGAAGCTGCAGCTAGGGTCATCTGCGTTCTACTCATTCACGCACGGAACGAACGACGCACAGAAGGGAATGGGCATCATTACTCTGGTTCTGCTCATTGACACTCCTGGTTCATCCAGCATGTCCGAGTTCATTGTCCCGCTCTGGGTCATGGTGGCATGTCACGCTGCGATATCCCTGG
Organism: Euryarchaeota archaeon RBG_13_57_23; assembly: GCA_001800675.1. Lineage (GTDB taxonomy): Archaea > Thermoplasmatota > Thermoplasmata > UBA10834 > UBA10834 > COMBO-56-21. The sequence continues at coordinate 1,531 of MGVW01000011.1, forward strand.
GGACTTTCTTCGGAGGGTGGAAGATCGTCAGGACAATGGCCTCTAGGATAACAAAACTCGACCCTTACCAGGGGTTCTGCGCGGAGACTGGGGCGGCGCTGTTGCTGTATGGGACAGCGAATCTCGGTATCCCAGTGAGCACAACGCATACGATATCAGGGGCCATAATGGGAGTGGGCGCCACGCGCAGGTTGTCAGCAGTGAGGTGGGGGGTTGGCCGGAAGATCGTGGCTGCGTGGATCCTGACAATACCGGCTTCCGCGACCATCGCCGGTGTGACATTCCTGCTGTTGATAGCCCTAGGTCTTTAGATTGCGCGCGAGAATGCGTCTCCGCCTCTGCTCATAGAACCTCACGATCACGGTCGTCGTGAGCGCGCTGGCCAATGCGAAGACGGTAATGGCAATTTCTCCGAAGCCCAAGTACAGCCCTAGGAGGGCCGCTAGTCCCATCACAATCCAAGGTACAAGCAGCTCTACCAGCAGGAGTCTTGGAGGAGTGGTCACCTTGCGCAGCTTCTTGGCCATTGGATCTGCCTAGCCCTTTGGGTCTTTTGCGGTGCTGATGATCCTCGATTCGACGTGGGTTCCGTCAGGGACCGTCACTCCAGCATCGATGATCGAGTCGACAATCCTGCACCTTGTGCCAATCCTCGCATTTTCCAGCACAATCGATCTCTCTACCCTCGATCGGAGCCCGACGACCGCTCTTGTGGAGATATATGCGTAGGGTCCGACGGAAGCTCCCGCAACCACGGAATCGCTCTCCAGGACCACTGGCGCGCGGATGTCCGCTCCCTCGTGAACCGATGTCTTGTCGATCCTCTGGAGTTGTTCTCCCATCAGAGTCCAGTACGCCCTCAGCAGGTCCTCACGCCGACCGCAGTCGATCCAGTAACCATCGAAGCGCATTCCGTACATGCCCCTGTCGAGAATCTTCGGAAAGACGTCTCTCTCCATAGAGACGAACCCTTTGCCCATGTAGGCCAATACCTCGCGCTCTAGCGCGTACACGCCCGCGTTGATGAGGTTGGAGAAGGCTTCCTCACGTTTCGGTTTCTCCTGGAAGTGCCTTATCCTGCAGTCCTCAGAGAGGTCCACAACTCCGTAGGGGGTCGGGTCTTCGACTGGCCATAGCGATATCGTGGCGAATGCTTTCTTGTTCCTGTGGAATGCGATGAATTTGGCTAGGTCAAGGGACGACAAGCTGTCCCCGTTTATCACGAGAAACGGCCCGTCGATGTGCTTCTCGACGTTCTTGACTGCGCCCCCCGTGCCAAGGGGCTCGGGCTCGTCGATAAGGGTGACCGTTCTCTTGGGAGGGTTCTTCGCAAGATACTCCTCCATCGCCTGCTTCTTGTAGCTCACGGGAATGATGACCTCGTCTACCTCTTTCGGGATGGAGTCTATTACGTGCATCATGAGCGGCTTGCCCATGACGGGTACAAGGGGTTTTGGGATTCTGTATGTCAAGGGCCTGAGACGGGTGCCCATTCCTCCAACGAGGAGTACTGCCTTCACGTCATTCTGGATGAGAATGGCATCTATAAAAGCATCGGGTGGACTGGAAAAGGTCCAGAGAGCTGGAGCTGGAAGTCAGTATTGTCAGGAACCGGCAGAACTCAAAGGGGGGATATGCTCACGACGTTGTTCCCGCGCAGGATCACGGTCCCCATGCGCTTCACCTGGTCGCCGTTCGTCTCCTCAGTGTTCTCAAGGACCATGTTCAGGTAGTCATCAAAGCCAACCAGTGTGCCCACAAGAAATCTGCTGTCCTTCAGCAGCAGAGAAACCTTCTTGTTCATGGATTTCTCAAGCAAGCTTAGAGGCATCACCATTTAAATCACAGTCTCGTCAATGGCTGGGTCGCATTTAAAGCTTTCCGCTTTCGCCGAATGATGCTGGATGGAGGATCCGTGCACCTACCGCGGCGTCCTGCCTGTCATCTTGGAGATGCGCTCCTCGAACCACGCCTTGACCTCACCCCTCGAGCGCGCGTCGATCCCAAACGTCTCTATGAACTTCTTGGTCGTCGTCAGCTCGACGCTCTTGCGCTTGGGCTTCGCCTTGACGAGCCCGAGGTCGATGAGCTGCTTCACGTCGTCGTATATCCTGTTGCCGATCAGATCGAACATCTTGCTCTGCAGGACTGGCTGATAGTATGCGATGAGCGAGGCGGTCTTGAGGACGTCCTTCGGTATCTTGAGATTGGCGAGCCTGCCCGCCTCCTTCGAGAATTCCTTCTTGACCTGCATAGCGTACAGCGGGCCCATCTTGGCAATCTCGATCGCCCTGTCGGACTCGTTGTATTCGTCTATGAGTTTCTTCAGAGCTGACCTTATGGTTCTCGCATCGAACCCCGAGGCGGTCTGGAGATCCGTGACGGTCACTGGCCTCGCGGCCGAGAACAGCTCGGCCTCGATGATCCGTTCGCTGTTCACTTGACCACCGGGACCTCTTCGATCTTCTCGGTCACGACCACTGAAGCATCTTCGAGCTGCGCGATGTCCCAGGGGACCTTTACTTCCAGGAATATCTCGCCGAAGGGCATCTTCTCCTGCCATAAGTGTATCTTACCCATCTGCGCGAGGAACAGGATTGATATGAACACCTTGATCCGGTCTTCCTTGCCTCCAGCATAGAGGTCCGTGACGGCCACCGAGCCCTGCCCGTACTTCTGCATCCTCTCCCAGATCTGGGCGATGTCATCTTCGAGGCTCTCCTTGTGGGCCTTGTCGTCGAAGTCCGGCCTCTTGTACTTCTGCATGAACTTGGAGAGTTCTTGACGGATGTCAGATTCCTTCTTGGCCTCCTCGAACGCGTCCAGGAGGTCTATGAGCGTAACGGGTCGCTCGCCCTTCCTTCTGACCTTCTCGTCTATCGGAGACTCCTCGGTGTGCAGGAGCACCTCGCCTGTTCCGAGGTCGAACGGATCCACGAACAGGTCCAGGTGATCGGTGTTCCATCCCTCGAACATCATTTCGACCTGCTCCGGCCGGTCGACTCGCTGGAGGACTTGCTCCGTCTGCATCTTCAGGATTTCCCAGGCCATGTAGACGATCTTGCCCGCGATAATCAGGTTGAGGTCGTTGGCTTTCCGTACTCTGGCCAGGTACATCTTGGAAAACTCGATTAGGTTGATGTCCCACGGGTCCATGCGGCTGTTGACGACCAGCTCGAAGACCATGGCCACACTCTGCTCGAAGGGGTCCTCTGAGGGTGTCAGGGCGCCTGTCCTCATGTCCCCCACCATCTGCAGGTAGTTCTCGATCTTCTGCTCCCTGCCCGCCGCGGCGTCGTCCTCGATGATCGCCTTCTGGAACATCAGATGGCTCAGTACGTCTGTGCATTCGCTCGTGAAGCTCATCTAGGCTGCCTCCCCTTCCATCCTCTGCTCCGGAGGTTCCTCAGGGACTTCCTCGGTTCCCTCGCCGATGTTCGGCTTCATGACGATGTCCGACACGCCCTCGTGCTGCATCGTCACGCCGATTATGTGGTCTGATTCCTTGAGGGTGACATTCCTGAGAGATATCTGTATGAATTGCGCGTTCTTAGAGCCCCTCTTGACGGCCTTGGCAACGTTCTCCGCATTGATACCGTCGAGGAACATATCGACCTCGTCAAGCAGGTAGAACGGCGATGGCTGGTGGGACTGTATGGCCATGATGAATGACAGTGCCGTCAGAGACTTCTCTCCGCCTGACAGCGCCTCCATCCTCACGCCCTTCTTGTCCCTCGGCCTGGCCTTCATGATCAGCCCGCCCGCGAGCGGGACCTGCTCGTTCTCAAGGAGCAGCTCTGCGTCTCCACCACCTGACAGCTCGGCGAAGACCTTCTTGAAGTTCTCGTTGATCCCTCCGAATATCTTCATGAACCCGATGGTCTTCTTGTCGTTCAACTCGGAGACCAGCTTGTTGAGGTTGGTTTTCTGTTTCTCGAGCTGGCCGATCTCCTGCTTCAGGCTCTCGAAGCGCTGCTTGCGGTCTTCGTAGTCGTCGATCGCCTTGAGGTTAACGGCGCCCAGCGAGGCCATCTGGCGCTCGCAGTCTGCGACAGTGATCCGCAGGTCCTCCATCGAGGGCATCTCGTCGGGGAGCTTCACATTCGCGTACTGTGTGAGCTCTGCCTCCGACTCCTGCAGCTTCTTCTCGGCCTCTGCGACCTTTGTCTGCAGGCTCATGACGAAGTCAGTCGAGGTCTGGACCTTGGTGATCGCCTTGTCTATGTTTCCGTCGGTGTCGGTCTTCTTCTTGTAGAGCGCGTCTCTCTTCGTGCGTAGCGAGTTGAGTTCGTCGCCCATAGACCGCTCCATCTTCAGCAGTGCCTTGAGCTCGGTCTCCATCTTCTCCTGGTTCTCGGCGCCCTCCTTGCCCTTGACCTTCTGAGCGGCCATGTTCTCGTCTGTGCCCTTGATGCCGGTCTCGAGCTCGGCCTTCCTCGCTTGAACTATCTCGATCTGCTTTGTGCCAGTCTGTATATCGGAATTGAACTTCGCGACCTCGTTCGCGAGGTCGAATATCTCGGCCTCGAGCTCCTTCAACGCCTTCGAGAGCTCGTTGGGAGTGGCTTCCAGGAGCTTCTTGTCCTTGGCCTCCTTCTTCTTCTTGGTCCCCTCGATTTCCTTCTCGAACCTTCCGACGTCCTCCTTCGTTCTCTCAAGCAGGTCGAGCGCGTCCGAGAGGTCCTTGTTCTTGGCGTTGAGCTCATCTTCAATCGATCTTAGCTTGACATCGAACTCCTTCTTCTTCGCTTCGAGCGTGCTGACCTTGACGCTCTCGCCGCCATCCTTCGTGTTGATGTCTCTGATGGTCGCCTCCAACTGGGTGATGTCAGTCTTCAGCTGCGCGAGCTCGCCCTGAACCTTCTCGGCCTCCTCGATGGCGTTCCTGAGCTCCGCGGCCTTCTTCTCGATCTTGTTCTCGGAGGGGGCGCCGATCTTCACTAGGTTCTTGTCGAGCGTGCCACCTACCATCGCGCCGCTCGCTTCCGCGAGCTCGCCGTCGAGCGTTACCAGCCTGATCCCGCCCATCAGTCTCCTGGCTTCTTCCAGGTTCTTCACGACCACGGTATCGCCTAGGACGAACCAGAAGGCCGTCCGGTACTTCTCGTCGAACTTGACGAGGTCGATCGCGAACCCAACAGAACTCTTGGACGCGAGTATGGCCTTGCCCCTGGGTCTTCCGTCAACCATCTTGTTGAGCGGCAGGAAGGTGGCGCGGCCTATCTTGCTCTTCTTGAGGTATGATATGCACTCTGCAGCGACAGCGTCACTGTCAACCACAATCGCCTGCATTCTCGAGCCGGCTGCGACATTGACGGCGGTCTCGTAATCTTCGTCAACCTCCGCCAGCTCGGCCACGGTTCCGTGAACTCCCTTGATGGCGCCCTTGTCCCTCGCATCGAGGATGGTGCTGACGGCATTCGTGTAGCCTCTCCGGACCTGATCGACGGCCTCCGCCTCGGCCTTCATCTGATTGTATTCCCTGGTGAGGGTCTTGATCGCGTTGTCGAGATCCTGATATTGGTCAAGGAGCTTCCTCTCTTTGTTCCTCTTGGATTGGTATTCTTCCTGGAGCTTCCTCGTCCCCTGGTTCGAACTCTTGGTCTCGCTCTTTATCTCCTTGATCGACCACTCGGCGTCCTTCAGTTCGAACTCGTAGGTCTTCTTTGTCTCCTCCAGGTTGCCGATATCTATCCTGAGCCTCTGGACGCGGTCGTCGAGCCGGTCTTGCTCGAGCCTGAGCGCGTGGAGCTTCTCCTCCTTTCCAGTGACCTCCACAGATAGGCTCAGGGCTTCCTTCTGAAGGTTGCTGAGGTCCGAATCCGACTTCGATATCTCGTCGTGATGGGCCGTGAGCTGCGAGCGTTTCTTTTCGAGTACCTTGGATTTCGTTTCGAGCTGCTCCTTGAATGGCGCCAGCTTCTCCTCGAGTGCGACCAAGTCCTTCTCGACCGCTTTGATGTCCTCTGACTGGGCCTTCCTCACCTCTTTGAGGTTGACGATAGCCTCTTCGGAATTCGAGACGGCATCCTTGGCGCGGGCAATCTCGATCCTGAGGTTGTCGATCTTCTCCTTGATCTGTTTTGCCTCCTCGCCACCCCTGTCGTTTATCTCCTGCTCGACCTGGGTGAGTTCAGAGGTTATCGCATCGAGCTGCTGACGCAGCTCCTCCTGCTTCTTCTCCGCCTTTTCCTTCTCCGAAGTGTAGTTCGTGACCTGCTCGCTCAGAGACGATATCTCCCTGTCGACAGACTCCTTTCTCTTGACAACCAGGCATGCCTGTGCAACGCCATGCTTGTCGTGCAGGTCCTTGTACTTCAGAGCACCGTCGCGGTCCGTGTCGAGCTGCCTCATCTGTTTCTTGATCTCGTCGAGGATGATCGCGAGCCGGCCGATGTTCTCCTCGGCTACCAGCTTCTCCTTCTCGGCGCTCTGGATCTCCTCGTCGAACTTGGTGATCCCGGCGATGTCGTCCAGGATGCGCCTCCGCTCGAGATTGCTCATTGACGTGATTCTTGTGATATCGCCCTGCTGGACGAAGTTGTATCCGTCAGCCGAGATTCTGGCATTCGCCAGCAAGTTGTCGAACTCTCCAAGGGACGACTTCCGGTCGTTGACATAGAAGTAGGAGTAGTATCCCTCGGCGTTGTTCTCGGAGACCCTCACGGTCCTGGTCAGTTTCACTGTCTCAGAGTCAATGGGTATCAGCCGGTCAGAGTTGTCGAAGATCAGGCTGACCGTGCATTCCTTGGCGGCCTTCTTGTCCTTCCCGCCGTTGAATATCAGGTCGGTCAACTTGCCTGCCCTGATGACTCTTGAGCTCTTCGGGCCCAGGACGAACAGGATGGCGTCAGAGATGTTCGACTTGCCAGCGCCGTTCGGCCCCGTCACGCACGTGAAGCCCTGCAAGAGCGGGATTCTCCTCTTCCTCGCGAAGGACTTGAAGTTCTCGAGCTCGATCTGCTTTAGGTACATCGGTTTCCCTCTCGGTGGGGGACGCGAAAACATGGCCTGATGAAGATATCTCTAGGTCGCTGTCTCTGCATCCCATCCCAGTGAAGTCCGACACGCGTCGGACGGACAATAAAATGGCCTCCAGAGTATATAATACTTATCGGGGCGCGCATCTTCAGGAAGGGGGAATCAAGGCCCGATATGCCTTGAGAAGCCCTTCCCTTGAGCGGTTCCACGAGAAATGCTGGTCGTAGTAGGCCTTGCCTTTGATTCCCATCTCGGCCGTACTGGCGCGGTTCGCTCTGGCCTTGATGACAGCCCCCCTGAAATCCGCCTTGCTCCATGGAACGACGAGGCCACAGCCAGCGTCCTCGACTTTCGTGGCTATGTTGAGCCCTCTTGTGGTGATCAAGGGGCGGCCAACCGCCATGGCGTTGATGATTTTGCCCGGAGTGCCCACGACATTGTTTAGATTGCCCGGGTCCATCATGGCGACGACTAGGTCACTGGCTAGTGTGAGCCTGAGAGCTTCATCCGGCGGCACAACCCCGATGTACTTCACGACCTTGCTGGATCTGGCGGTCTCTTCAACCTTTCCAGCCAGTGTGCCGCTACCGGCTACGAGTACCGTCAGCCCGTCCTCGGGAACGAATGCCGAGATGGTCTCCTCGACGAACCTTCCAGGCTCGAGTGACCCCAAGTACGAGACCACGAACCCGTCGAGTCCGTATTTCCGCCTTATCTCACCCACATCCGACCCGCCAATCACGGAGGGGTCTTGCGTCGTCGACACCACCGTGGCCTTGCCTGACCTGCTAGTAGGCAACTCGGCAGCAAGCTCATCACTGACGGTGATCGTCGAATCTGTCTGTGAAGCGCATATCTTCTCGAGCCACCAGATCAACCGCCAGATGGGCCCCACCTCGTTCTGTACCATCTTCGCGTAGAGTTCGTGTGCGTCGTACAGCAACGGCTTGCCCGAGAGCCTCGATATCAGGCGTCCCAGAGGCAGCGTGTCGAAATCGTGGGAATGGACAACATCGAAGTTGATGCGCTTTCTGGCTTTGAGTGCGCCGAGCCAGAATCGTGGAAGTCGGAGGAGTATTTTCGCGGCCTCCCTCGGAGGGCATTTCGGTCCAAGGCGCAGCACCTGGATCCCGTCTTCGGTAGCTCTCTTGGGCCAGGTTTGCTCTCGGTCCCAAGCGACAAGGTTCACATCGATTCCCTCCAATATCAGCGCCCTCGCCTCGATTAGGACCCTTGGGTCTGGCCTGTATGGATTGGAAAGAAGCATCAAAGTCGAGGGCATCCTCCTGTGAATCCCCCGACCGGCTATAAAATGGCATTGCGGGGTTTCAGACGGCTATGCCCTTGCCTTCTTTCATCGAGCGTTTGGCGGCCTCGATCAGCTCGACAGTTCGCACGCCTATCACGCCGCTGTTTCTCGTTTCCTTCTGCGGGTCGCTGAACGATTGGACGAAGTGGATCAGCTCGTCCCTGATCGTGTTGTTGGGGATGATGTGTATCTCCTTGGTATAGCCGCTCTCGTACACGGTTATCTTCTGGGCGACCGCATCGATCAGCGCAGAGCGCGACTCGCCCGCGATGAACACTTCCCTGGTCTTCTTCGGGATCAGCCAGCTGATGTTGGACATGGCGATGACGCCGTCCTTGTGCTTCGATATCACGTACGCGGTTTCCTCGCCCTTGTCCCTCCTGAACGGCCCTCCCGTGCAGTACACCTCGGTCGGCCATTGGTCCAGGATGTAGTTCTGGATGTCGAACATGTGGGGCGCGAGGTCGAAGAGAACATCCCTGTCGGGGAACGACTTCTCGAGGTTGAGCCAGTTGAGCTCGACAAGGAAGATCTTGCCGAAGTATTTCTCCTCCTTGTTCAGGCGCCGGACCTCAGCGAGCGCACTGTTGAATCTGAATATGTGGCCCACGGAGAGCATGAGCTTCTTCGCCTGTGCGAGCTCCACCAGCTCCTTGCCCTCCTTGGAAGTAAGAGTTATGGGCTTCTCCACTAGGACATGCTTCCCCGCATTCAGGGCGTCCTTGCACACCTGGAAGTGCATCGCGTTGGGCACCGCGACCGCGACTGCGTGGAGCTCCTTCTGGGCCAGGAGCTGCTTGTAGTCTTTGTACCCGTTCTTGACGCCGTATCTGTCCGCGCAGAACTGGAGGTTCTTCTCATCAAGGTCGGACACACCTACGACCTGCGCGTCCTCGACCTTGGTGAACTCGTCGACCAACTTCTTGCCCCAGTAGCCTACCCCGATGATACCGACGTTGTACTTGGCCAAGTCAATTCACCTACTTGCTGTAGAACTCCTTGACGCATTCGACTACGTACTTGATCTGCTCGGCACTGATGTCCGCGAACATCGGGATGGCGATGACTTCCTTGCACATCCTCTCCGTGACTGGCAGCATTCCCTCTCTGGAGCCGTACATCTGTCTGTAGATCGGCTGCAGGTGGATCGGGATCTCGTAGTTCAGGCCGACACCGACTCCCTTCCCATCGAGGAACGTCTTGAGCTCGTACCTCCTCGGGGTCCTCAGCGTGAAGAGGTGGAACACGGGCGTGACCTCATCCGTAGGCTGCGGGGGCAGCACGAGGTCCCCGACGCCCTTCAGCATCTGGTCGTACATCTTGGCGGCCGCTCGCCTCTTCTGATTCCACTCGGGCAACATCCTGAGCTGCTCTATGCCGACGGCCGCGTTGGCCGAGTTGAGTCTGTAAGTGTATCCGATGATGTCGTGTTCGTAGTTGCTGCCCTTCTTCCGACCACAGTGCCTCATCCGCTGACAGGCATCCGCGACCTTGTCGTCGTTGGTGGTGATCATGCCACCGTCGCCGCCCACGTGCATGTTCTTTGTGGGATAGAACGAGAAGCATCCTGCGTTCGCCAGGTTTCCGGCTATCCTGCCCTTATAGACGGCCCCGTGTGCCTGGCACGCGTCCTCTATGACGACGAGGTTGGTCTCCTTCGCGATGTCGTTGATCTCGTCCATCGCCGCGATGTGGCCATAGAGGTGAACAGGGATGATCGCCTTCGTCTTCGTGTCGACGGCAGCCTTCAGCTTCGCAGGGTCCATCGTGTAGTCCTTCTCAAGCACATCGACGAAGCCCGGAACGCTCCCGAACGGGACGAAGGCGTTAGTGGTCGCCACGAATGACATAGCCGGCGCGATGATCCGATCCCCGGCCTTCACCCCGTGGGCCTGCAGGGCGAGCTGAAGCGCGGCCGTACCCGAGCTGACCGCGATGGCGTGTCTCGACCCGCACATCTTCGCGAATGCCTCTTCGAACTTGAAAACGCTCTCGCCGAGTGTGAGCCGCTCGTTCCTGAGGGCGGCCGCAGCGGCCTCTATCATCTTCTCGGTCATGACTGGCGATGCGATTGGAACCTTCATTTCTTTCCCTTCCTAGACTTGGGCTTCTGGCGTCTCGCTATCTTCTTCCCGGTGCGATCTCTTGTACCGATCAGTCGTGCAGGACATCCGACAACGACTGCGTTGTCGGGCACGTCCTTCGTGACCACTGCCCCCGCTCCGACGAGCGCATTTCGGCCGATGGTCACTCCGCATATCACCGTCGCGTTGGCACCTACGGAGGCACCCTTCTTCACAAGGGTCGTAACGGTCTCCCAGTCGCCAACCGCCTTTGGGACACGGTCGTTGGTGAAGACCACATGGGGTCCGATGAAGACCTCGTCCTCGATCGTCACTCCTGAAGGGATGAATGCGAACGCTTCGACCTTGCATCGGTCGCCTATGGTGACCCCTCTTTGTATCTCCGTGTAGGCGGCAATTCTGCAGCCTCTGCCAATCTTGCATCCGTAGAGATTGACGTAGTCACGTACTATCGTATCGTCCCCAATCTCAACGTCGTCAATCCGGTGGTACTTGGCCATCAATCTCAAGGATGGCACCTCTTGCCAGCTGAATCCCGACCTAGCTATAATACATTATGGCGGAGCACACCTTTCTGGTGGGTAAGTGGCCGTCATCTCTTCCTGAGGACACGCTCGTAAGAGCCTCTAAGCTCCTCCGCGAGCTCCTCCCTATCCATGCTCAGCTCGATGGTGGCCCTGAGCCAATCAGCTTTCGAGCCGATGTCATACCTCCTCCCCTTGAACCGCAGGCCGTACATGCCCTCCTTCCGACACATGAGTCTCATAGCGTCGGTGAGTTGATACTCCCCTCCCTTCCCGGGCCCTATCCTTTCCAGGTGGGAGAAGATCTCCGGCTTGAACACATAGCGCCCTATGATCGCGAGGTCCGACGGTGCCTCGTTCGCGTGAGGCTTCTCCACGAGGTCTTCGACCTTGTAGATATCGTCCTTGACCTTCCTGCCTTTTATCACGCCGTATCTGTGCAGCTTCGCCTTCGGGACCTGCTCCACGCCTACTACACTCTGCTCCATGTCATCGAATACGTCTACCAGTTGCCCGATGCAAGGCTTATCGCTGACGACGATGTCGTCTCCTAGCATCACTGCAAACGGATCGTGCCCTATGTGCTTCTTCGCGCAGAGTATCGCGTGGCCGAGCCCGAGCTGTTCCTTCTGCCTGACGTAGAAAATATCTGCCATCGATGCGATCCTCTGGACCTCGGAGAGCGCCTCAACGTTTCCCGATTCACGCAACTTGTGTTCGAGCTCGTACGATTTATCGAAGTGGTCCTCGATAGCCCTCTTACCTCTGCCCGTGATGATGATAATGTCCGTCATTCCGGACGCGACAGCCTCCTCGACGACATACTGGATCGCGGGTTTGTCCACGACCGGGAGCATCTCCTTCGGTTGCGCCTTGGTCGCAGGGAGGAACCGGACTCCCAGACCCGCGGCGGGGATGACCACTTTCATCCCCCAAATGAACATCCGATGGCCATATAATCCTTTCCAGACTGACTGGCCGTGCCATGAAAAGAGTTAATATCAGCCTGGCCGGTTCAAGCTCTGATGAGGATATGTGTTGTAGGTGCGGGCTATGTCGGGCTCGCAACAGCAGTGATGTTTGGGAAACTCGGACACGAAGTGGTCTGTGCCGATGTCGATAGGAAGAGGGTCAAGCTCGTACGGAACGGGAGCCTGCCGTTCCATGAGCCCCATCTCGAGCGGGAGCTGACGAAACTCGTCAAGAAGGGCGTCCTCACTGCGACCGAATCCACCGCTCGAGCTGCTGAGGATTCCAATTTCGTATTCATCTGCGTGCAGACGCCGTCTCTGCCGCTTGGCCGCATCGATACGAGGCCAGTTGAGATCGCGAGCATGAATGTGGGCGAAGCGCTGAGAGACTCCGACGACTACAAGGTGATTGTAGTGAAGAGCACGGTCGTCCCTTCGACGACGGACTCCTTGGTCAAGCCGATCATTGAGGAGGCTTCCGGTAAGAGGTCGGGTGATGACTTCGGGCTGTGCATGAACCCAGAGTTCCTTCAAGAGGGTCGCGCTCTCAAGGACAGCATGCAACCTTCGCGCATCGTCGTGGGCTCTGGTGACAGGAGAGCGGGCAACCTTTTGATGGGTCTGTACGAGCCGTTGACCGCTCCAAAGATCATGACCGACCTACGCTCAGCTGAGATGATCAAGTACGCCTCGAACGTTGGCCTCGCGACCAAGATATCTTACGCAAACGAGATTGCCAACATGTGCGTCCGGCTCGGCATCGACTCCGAGCCCGTGCTGAAGGCGGTTGGGATGGATCCGAGGATTGGCCCGCAGTTCCTCAAGCCCGGTCTGGGATTCGGCGGAAGTTGCCTTCCGAAGGACGTCAAGGCTTTGCTGGACAAGGCGAAGAGTGAAGGCTACGAATCCAAGCTCCTCACATCCATACTGGCGATAAACGAACAGCAGCCGCTCGAGGGGATCAGACTGCTGGAGACAGCGGTTGGGGATCTGGCCGGGAAGCGGGTTGCCGTGCTCGGCCTCTCGTTCAAGGGCGGTGTGGATGACATCAGGGAGTCCCGAGCGGTACCCTTGATCAAGCAGCTGGTGGCGAAGGGTGCCACTGTTGTCGCCTACGACCCGATGGCGATGGACAGCTTCAGGAAGGTCATGCCGAAGATCGAATACGCCCCGACAGCAGCGGATTGCATTCGAGGCGCCGATGGGTGCATAGTTCAGGCTGATTGGGCGGAGTTCAAGCGCCTCAGCAAGAGCGCCTTCCGGCGAATGAAGAAACCGATAGTCGTTGATGGGCGCAGATTCATGGACCCGGACTCTGTGAGGAAAGCGGGAGCCAAGTATCTGGGCATCGGCTACGGTACGGCTGGCCAGCAGTGACACCAGCCTGCAAATCATAATATGGGGCGAGTGGTTTAAGAAAGTGTCAGTTTCATGGACAAGATGAAGATCAGCATCATACTGAATCTGCTCAACGAGACGAAGCACATAAGGGACCTGCTGGACAGCCTCGTGATCCAAGAAGGACCTCTCGAAATCATCGTTGTGGACGCCGGGAGTTGGGACGGCACACCTGAGGCTGTCAAGAGATACATGGAGACGCACCCGGGTGTGATCGAACTATACCATCGCCCGGGGACTCGTGGGGAGAGCACTAATTTCGGCATCCTGAAGGCGAAAGGCGAGGCGATTGCGACGGTAGGTGGGGACTGCATCGCCAACCCATTCTGGCTGAAGGAGCTCAGGAAAACCCTGGGGCAGTACGACATCGCCGCAGGCAAGACGATCAACATAGGCTATCAAGCGTTCGAGAAGCTCGAGAGGGTCGAGCTGTATCACCGCGGAATGGACATATCATACCCCAGCGGGAACATGGCCTGGCGCAAGAAGGTCATCGATGACGTGGTCGGGTTCGACCCGTGGTTCGTGACCGCCGAGGACATAGACCTGAACTTCAGAGCGGTCGCGTTGGGCTACACCCTGGGGCACAACGAGAATGCGCTCATATACCACCGCATGAAAGAGAGCTTCATGAAGTTCTTCAAGCAGGCCTTCTGGAACGGTTGGGGCAGGAAGCAGCTGACGATGAAGCATGGACGGCTCTGGTCCAGTTACAAACCCCAGAGGCTGCTGGAGACGTCGAAGTCGTTCTGGGCGCTGGCCAGGCTGGCATTCGCTGTGCTTGGCTATGTCATCTGCAAGTTCTACGAGAAGTCGCCGTACACGCTGCCTGCCGGGAAGAAGATGAAGCGTTTCAGGTTCGTCTTCCCGGGGCGGTGATCGCATGCCAGAAGGGTTAGTCTCTGTCGTCATCCCGACCATGAATGAGGAGGGGAGCATCGGGACTGTCATCGACGAGGTCAGGAAGTCCCTCGCATCGCGTCCGTTCGAGATATTGGTGGTCGACACCAACTCGAAGGACAGGACCCGGGAGATAGCCCGCGAGAAGGGCGCGGTCGTCCTCGACGAACCGAGGCGGGGGTATGGTCGGGCGTACAAGACCGGTTTTGAGAAAGCGTCGGGGGAATTTATCGTCACGCTCGATGCGGACATGACCTACCCAGCGGAGGACATCCCGGGGCTTTTGGACATGCTGGAGAGCAAACAGCTCGATTTCATCACCACCAACCGATTCGCGCGCATGCAGAAGGGAGCGATGAGCGCCAAGCACAGGTTTGGCAACTGGGTGCTATCGGTTACGACGCGGGTCCTCTTCCGGGTGAAGCTCAAGGATTCTCAGAGTGGCATGTGGGTTTTCCGCAAGGCCGTTCTCAAGGACCTGGAAGTCGAGAGCGATGGCATGGCGTTCTCGGAGGAAATCAAGGTAGAGGCATTCAGGAAGAAGCGGGCCACGGAAGTGCCGATAACGTATCGCATCAGGGTCGGCGAGGTCAAGCTGAGCAGTTGGCGGGACGGCATTGGCAACCTGAAGTACCTCTTCAAGAAGCGCTTCTAGGCGGCTCGTTGCTTCTTCTTGAAGTCCACATACATCATGATGGAGAATGCAAGGACGAAGAGTCCTGGAAGGATGGAGAAGAGCAGTAGCACATAGAAGTCCGTCTGCTGTTGGATTTCTTCATGGAGTATCTCGATGTCCACGGTGGCATGGTCGTCCGGGACGAAGGCATGCGAGGTCGACACTATGACACCTGCCTCGTTGAGCACTTCTATCTGGACCAGTTGTCCGACCGCGACCTGCGTCGGTACGGCCAATCGCGCGTAGAACTTGCCGCTCACCGCTTCGGCGTAGTCGGTCAGGTTCGTCGAGACAACTCTCACGTCGTACCCTTCGGACACGCTTGTTCCGTCGAGCAGCAATTGCACTTCGATGGTGGATGCGCCGTGCAGTGTGATGCTCAACTCACTGTACGAGACAGCCGATCCGTTGACGCTGGCGCTGGCTGATACTATCAAATCGCCCGCGATGCCTGATATCGTGATCGAGCTCGCATCGGATTCGTAGGTCTTGACGTAGGTCATTCCGTGTGGAGAGTCCCTGAAGACCCACGCCGTCACATTTGGATAAGGGTTCGACCACGCGAGCGCGGCCAGATCCATCTTCCCATCGCTATCAGAATCCCCATAGTAGATGACGGGCCCAACCTCGCTCTCGTTTGTCTGCGCGACCAGTCTCGCCGATTTCCCGAACTCGTCCCAATTGGTCGTTGAGAGATCGAGGTCCAGATACCTCGTGTCGAACAGAGACGTGCTTGGGGCATAGATGATCGCTCCAGTGGCGCCAGTCACATTGATGCCGTCTAGCGGGTCGGGATGGTCGAACTTGTCAAAGCGCGTGACCATCTTCGAGTAAGCGACGAAGACATCTGTAGCCAAAGCCTTCATTTCGAGCGGGACATCCGAGCCACTCAGTCGTACTAGGAAGTCGCCGATGTCAAAGGTCCACTCGGCGTCGTAGCATTCGGCGCTCGCCATGGCGGTATGAATGCTCGAGTGGAAGATGCTGTCATATCTCAGTCCCTGTTCCGACAGCTTGATGAGGGCGTTTATCACAGACGCTATCTCTGCTAGGTCGAACACAGCGAGGGTCGCGGAATTCTGGGAGTTGACTGCCGACCACGCAATGTACTCATCTACGATTACTCCTCCAAAAGCGGCTGGCTCCTGATTTGGGGCTTCCTCAAGGGCGGTGAGTATCTGGTAGTAGGGGAACCCCTGGTACGGTATGTTTGTTTGGGCCGCCACGAAGTAATCGGCGCATGCCCGCACCTGATAGAGGGTTTCGAAGGTCGCCTCGACGCAGGCATCGACTGCTATCATGTCGAGCGACCGGCCGAGCGTTGAGCGCGCGTCCGAGAGCCCCTCCTTCAGCTCGACAAGCGTCAACATGTCGATTCCGTCGAGGCAGAGGCCGTCCCATCCAGCACCATGCCCCCAGAGTATGAGGACATATCTGTCCGCTGGCCAGTGAGACGTGCTGAATTTGATGAAGTTGGCTAGTGTTGTTGCGTCACCAGTGTTGACCTCCCCGCTAGGTCCGATCACTTCATCATTGTCGTCGACGGTGGTTGAGACGATCGTCATTTGATCGGGGTTTGGATCGTGCTGCACGTCTAGTATGCGGGAATTGCCTTCGCCGGGCTCGTCCAACAAGACTAGAATGCTGGTTCCGGGAGCCTGTTGCGCGGCCTCCATCGCGTTGATGTTATCCCCCGATGGCAGAGGGCTCGTCGAGTCGTTTGCCATGTAGACCATCACGGTCCAGCTTGTGTCCGCCCCCGATGATCTGCCTGCTGTGCCCAGCATTGCGGAGGTTACGAGAAGGACAACAATGCATGCCAAGAGAATCCGCGGGGGTCGCATCCGGTGGGTATTAGCGCTGGCTGGGTACATAATGTTTCATTCGGAACATACGGATTCTACACGATGTTGGCAGCGGCAAGTGCGAACTTGATTGACGTTTTGAACTTGCTCAGGTTCTTCCTCTGATATAGACAGGCTGCTGGATGATATGAGACGATGAATCTCGTCGGTTTGCCAGCAATGACGATTCGAGTCTCCTTGCCCACCATCTCCGACATGTTCTTCGAATCCCCAAGAAAATGCTTCGCAACTGTCTGACCAAGCGCGCACACAACGTCCGGAGCAATCTCTTGGAGTTCGCGGTCTAGGTACAGGGATGTGCAGGTCGAGATTTCGTCCTTCCGCGGGCGTCTGTTCTTCGGGGGCCTGCACTTGACGAGGTTCGTGATCCGCACTCGTTCTCTGCTGACGCCGGCAGCTTCGAGCGCGTCGTCGAGGATCATGCCGGCCCTGCCGACGAACGGCTGGCCCTTCAGATCCTCGTCCTTTCCAGGAGCTTCACCTACGAAGACTATCTTGGCGGAGCACGGGCCGACTCCGGGGACGACCTTGGTCCTGTTCTTCGAGAGCCTACACTTCCGACAACCTGGATCCACTGTCCCGCAGCTCATACGAGGTCCTTCGCCTTGAAGAGCGAGATGAGCTCTATTCCATGCTCGATCAGCGCGTTCGTGGCCCCTTCTTCCCTGTCGACAACGACGATCGCTCTCGACACCTGGGCGCCCTTCCCTCGGAGGGCGTTCACAACTCTCATCGTGGAACCACCAGTCGTGGCCACATCTTCCACTATTACGAACCGCTCGCCGGGGACGACCTCCCCTTCAATCAGTTCCTTAGTCCCGTGGTCCTTAGGCTCCTTCCTGACCATCACGAACGGCTTGTTGGTCTCAAGGGCGACGGCGACCGCGAGGGGGACGGCTCCCAAAGCCATCCCCGCAATCTTCTGCGCGTCTCCAACATGCCCGGCCATCTCTCGGCCGATCTCGCGCAGCACCATCGGGTTCGTGCTCGCGCGCTTGATGTTCACGAAGTAGTTGCTCTTCTTCCCAGACGCGAGGATGAACTCGCCAGTCTGGACGACCTTCAAATCCATCAGCATCTGCTTCAGCATGCTCTTTCCCTCACCATGGAACATCCTTCTTTCCCATCTTATAACCTATGATATTCACTCCTCTGTGCAGAAGCGGAACTATGATCAAGAACAGGACCAGCCCGAAGATCCCGTTCCCGTCCACGTAGTGGTCGAAGAACCATCCGGGCTGGAACACAAGCACCATCAGGATCGCGCCTGCGACGAAGTTGTACTGATCGAGCACAGGGGCCTTGTCTCCTCGGCCTAGCTGGAGCCTCCTCTTCAGGAGCGAGCCCGCGGAGTCCCCCAACATCGAGCCGAAGGCGAGGCTGAGGACAACACACGCTGCGCCCGGGAGGTCTCCGTAGCCCAAGGTCTCCTCTGTGTTCAGTCCGATCGAGAGGCCAATCAACAAGAACCCCAAGACCGTCCCAGAGATGGCTCCTCCGAAGAACCCGCGCCAGGTCTTTCCGTCCCCCAGGATCCTCTTCCCTCTCCAGAATCTGCCGAAATCCATTGGCCGGCCACCCCCGAACAGGACCGCGGCGGAATTGGGCACGAGCGCGGGAAGCATCAAGAGCACCCCAGCCAGCGCAGCCTCGAGCGGGGTCATGGCAGGGCATATCGTGGAAGGGCGTAATAATCTGAGCGCATCCCGGGACTCATGGCCGAAGCCCGCAGGTCTCCTGAGTAACTTCTTGCTGTCTGGCGGTAGCCCTTGGACGTTCGAAGAACTCGGTGACGTCCCTCACTGGGTCGTCCGTCCGCCTGGCCTTGACGGACTCGAGGAAGTGCACCGCCCTCTTGTCGAGGATGATCGCCACACCAATGTCGGTCTCGCTCCTTATGAGCCTCCCGATCGCTTGCTGGACTTTCCTCTGCGTCGGGGCCTTCACGGCCATATCCCAACCCTGGCCATATTTGATCTCGCAGAAGTGCTGAAGCGCGCGGTGCTTCGCGGTCGGCTTAGGGTAGGGGATGCCCGCTATGATGGCGAGCTCCATCTCCGCACCGGGGAAGTCGATTCCTTCGCTGACACGTCCACCAGCTATAGCGTGGAGGAGGGCCTTTCCCGGAGCGAGCTTGAAGTCGCTGATTATCTTCATGAAATCGCCCTGGTTCAGGTCGCGTTTCTCGAAGTACACGCTCCTGCCGCCCCAAGCGAATCTGGTCTTCGTGGCCAGCTTATCGAGGATGGCGTAGCTCGGGTAGAACACGATCGTGCTCCGAGGGACCTCCGACACTATCTCGGAGATGCGCTCCCCTAGCAGATCCACCATCTTGTCGTCGCGCTCCATGTCCTCGTACTTTGTGGTCACGTCGTCCATGTACAGAATCAACCTGTTCGCCTCTGGGAACGGTGAAGGGACGTCGCATAGCCTCGAATCCCTGGACAGGCCGATCGAATCCCTGTACTCCTGCAGCGGCTTCAGGGTCCCCGACATGTGTATGCTCGTGTGGCACTCCGCGATGGGGCGGCACGCGATGGACGCATCCAGACAGAACGCCTCGAACGCCTTCGCCGTGTCGTACTTCGTGATGAGCTTGACGTACTCCGACTCATCCAAGGTCTGCCAGAAGGTCAAGAACCCAGCGGTCCCGTGCAGATAGGACCTGGGAAGCCTTCCAGCCAGCTTCCTATTGTCGCGGACCATCTCCCCGAAGTTGGCCACCTGCGATATCAGTCCTCCAAGGCTCCGGCTCGTGAGGTGGGTCCGGAACATCAGCTCCTCCTCGAGATGGGAATGTGGTATGATGCCGTCCTCGTCTATGAGATACTCCTCCACGGCCTTGTCCAGTACCTCCTCGGTCATCATCACGAAATCCCTGAGGCTGATGCCTTCGGCGACCTCAGGGTCCCCGAACTCGTCTACCTCTTTCTCCGCCATCCGGAGGCCGATCTCGCTCAGCATCGCGGACTCGAGCTCGCGCGCGTACGCGGGCAGATTGTGGGCTTCGTCGACGATGAGGACGACGTCCTGAAGCGAGCACGCCATCCAGTCCATGAGCGCGTGTCTGATGAATCCGTTGAAGAAGAATATGTACGGCGCGGTGACGACCTCCGCAGCGGCGACATGCATCTTCGCGATCTCGTACGGGCAGAGGCTCCTGTCATAGCAGTAAGCGCAGAACTCCTCAGCGGTCGGCAGCTCCTCGCGGGCGTACTTCATGACGGGCTGCAGGTCCTCGGAGACGGTCGAGGCGTAGTACTTGCACGCCTCCTCGTCGCCTTTGATGACGCGCGCCTTGCGTTCGGAGCAGGCCTTCGAGAGCTCCTCCGGATTGCCCTGAGAGAGCTCGGAGTCATCCTTGGCCAGAGGACACATGTTCTTCCGGCCCTGAAGGGCGACACCGAACACCTTGGTCAGCTCTGAGATCTCCCTTAGCTCGAGCATCACCTGTCTCTGCTGAGAATTCGTGCGGGTCACATAGAGCAGCTTCTTCCCGCGTTTCTTGCAGAATTCGACCGCAGATGTGAGTGCGCACACGGTCTTCCCCGTGCCCGTCCCGCTCTCCACTACGAGGTGCGCGCGATCGTCGCAGGCTGAACGAATGGCCCCCATCAGCCGATTCTGCCCCAGCCTCGGATCGTAGGGGAAGGATTCCGATGTCATCTGTGAGGAGTCAGCAGATGCGGTATCTTAATCGCTTTCGCTGGGTGTAGTGAAAGTGAAGAACAACGAAAGGGGTCGTTGCGGCTTATTCCCTGGACCAGATATCGTCAGGGATCTCGTCGTAGACGTTCTGGTCGATACCGTCGAGATGTTCGCCGACCTTCTTGCCTGTGATGAGTTCGTGTATGCGCTCCTTCCTGAACATCCAG
>MGVW01000012.1 GCA_001800675.1 Euryarchaeota archaeon RBG_13_57_23
GGTAGGCGGCTACAGGGGAGTCGATGCCTCCGGACATGAGCACGAGCCCGCGCAATCAATCACCGATGTATTTTGAGAACACTGTCTTTGCCTTCGCTATGTCCGTCGTTCCGGCGACAATCGTTCTGCCGTCTGCGAACACGGTCAGATCGACGTCCCTCGAGCTGAATCTGAGGACGCCATCTGCGAGCTTCGCATCGCCCAATCTGGACAGCTGCTTCCGTAGATCCGAAAGGCCGCCCTGTAGTTCTCTGGCGGGTACAATCTGGACTGCGTTCCTACCGCATAGCGAGGCGGCGAACTTCCTCTCCCTCGCATCGAGGTACTTGAAATCTCGTTTGGCACAGGTCTGGCACGCAGGGTTCTTCTTGACATTGATTTTCTGGAACTCACCGAGCCAGACATCTAGAACCATGAGTTCTTTCATCGGCTCCTTCCCCTGCATGATCTTGAATGCCTCCGTCACCTCAAGTGAGGCCACTAACGCTGGGAGCGTGTTGACGATGCCCACGGTGTCGCATGTCGGGAGCTGACCGGGCTGAGGCAGCGCGGGGAAGACGCATCTGAGACATGGCCCCTTGGGAACAACAGGCATCAGCATCCCTGTCACGCCCACTGCGCCCGCGTACACCCACGGTATTGTGTGCTTCACGCACGCGTCATTGACCAGGAATCTTGTGTCCATGTTGTCCGTGGCGTCGAGGACCACGGTCGCCCCTTTGACCAGCTTCTCGATGTTAGCGAAGCTGATATCCACAACACGTCCTTCGATTTCGACGTCCGAGTTGATCTCCTTCAGTATTTCCTCTGCAACCTTCGCCTTGGGTCTGCCAACGTCCCGTTCCGAGAAGAGCGTCTGCCTCTGGAGATTGGACAGGTCCACGATGTCCCTGTCCGCCACGAGCACCTGGCCCACCCCTGCTCTTACCAAGAAGGATAATGCATTAGTGCCTAGGGCACCACACCCGATGACGACAGCTCTGCTCTTCTCGAGCTTCTTCTGTCCCCCCGGCCCTATCTCGGGAAGAAGTATCTGCCTGGAGTACCTGTTCTCTTTCACTGGAGGGTGGAATGGTCCATGGCCATATTAATGGCTTATCTGAGGCGGTAGGCCATGTCGAACCTTCCTCTCATGGACTTGACCTGTCTTCTGACGTTCCTTCCCTTTGCGGCCTCCATGTAGAGGTCTGCCAGTTCGGGGATGTCCTTCTCCTTGAGCCCCAGTCTCGTGATCTCCGCGGTCCCGAGCCTCCCGACGGCGTCGATTATCAGGTTGGATTTCTCCAACCTGACTGAGAAGTCGTTTATCGTGAGGCCGTAGATCGCCTTCAGCTCCCTTCTGTCCATGAGGAGCTGGTGAGACCGCGAGAATCCGAGTTCCTCGAACATGATCGGAAAACCTCTCTCCTTGAGTTCTCGCCCGAGCTTCTTGGAATTCTTCACAACCTGCTTCGCGTACTGCGGGCCGAACCTCTTCATCTCTATGAGGGCCTGTCCGAGCGACGCCACCCGGTTCCAGTGAACGTTGTCGACCACGCGCCAGGTGAGGTTCTTCCTGATCCTCCCGTCCAGCTCCTTCGAATCTGTGACTATCAGTCCTCCCTGGGGCCCGAAGAAGGTTTTATGTGTAGAGCCATATAATATTTGCGCCCCCTCCTTGAGGGGCTTCTGGAACTCGCCGCCGGCGATCAGGCCCAGCACGTGCGCACCATCATAGGCGAGCGTGGCGCCGACCGCTTTGCACGCCTCCGCGACCGGCTTCATGTCGTAAGGGAACAGTATCAACGACGCTCCGAGGATCACCAATCTGGGCTTTTCTTTCCGAATCGTCTGCGACGCCTTGTCGGCGTCGAGGTTCCACGCATCAGCATCGAAAGGAAGCTGCACGGCCTTGAGTCCGAGAATGTCAGGTATGTACTTCTGGGCGTACCCGTCGTAACCCCCGAACTCGTCGGATATGGCCGCCACCTTGTCCCCGCGCTTCGTCGTTGCGACAATTGTGATCATGGCCGCTATGTGTCCTGAAAGCGGTTGCACGCAAGCGTATCTCGATCTGAAAACTTCCCTGCAGACCTGTTCGCACTTCCTCTCGACGTCAGTGGTGATACGCGTACCCCTGTAAGAGTTCTCCATGTACTCGCCGGCGTACTCGGCCTCTATAGGTAGAGTATACCTGTTCACGAAGTCGGATGACAGCAGCGCGCGCACCTGCGGGCTCGTCATGTTCTCCGATGGCAGGAGGTTGATCGAGTCCTCCACTCTCCACTTCTCTTGAGCCCGCATGCTGTCTAAGAAGTAAGTGTTCTTCATCTTCCCCAGACGGGATTCGCGGGCCCGTATTTGAATCAGTTGTTCAATCTGAGGCTCGTCTCTAAACCGTGGGTGTTGGCGGGGAACTCCGGGTCCTCCTCTTCGAAGTCCTCTTCCATGACGACGTTCACTAGCACGTTCACAATCTCGCGTAGCTGTTTCACGTCCTCCCTGAGACGCTCTATCTCAGCAAGGAGCTCTTTGTCATCTGCCAATCCAGCCCCCCTTCTGATATAGCTCTATCTAGCTCATGCGATAAGAGTCTTTCCTAATACGGTCAGAAGTTGCGGTAGTCGTCCGCAACCTTCCGGTCCTCCGTTCTATCGCACTTGTCGCAGTACAGGCTCCTGCCCTTGCGCTCCAAGGGCGACCTGCAACGCCCGCAATGGGCTCTGATCACTCCGAAGTGCGGTCCAGCCGTTGACAGCTGAACGGACGGCTCCGCCTGGATGACCGACGCCCTGATGAGGTCGCCTGGTCTCATCAAGTCCCCTGCGTCCTCTACATACGAGCTCGATATCTTGGAGACGTGCACGGAGGCCAGGGTCTCGCTCGACACGTCCCTGTCCCTGCCTTCCTGCTTCAAGATGCTCACGATCGCCATCGCCGGCTTCGTGTCGGAGACCTCTCCAAGGACGACATCGCCTTCCTGGAGCACCACGGGCGGGTTGTCCAGGAGTATCTTCGCAACCTTCTCCCTCGCGTCCAGGTCGAGCTCACCTACTGTGCTCGCATAGACTTTGCCGTCCATCTCGTAGGTGCCCTCTCCGGACATGTATTCCTCTGCTATCGCAACCTCGTCTCCCGGAAGCACTCTCTTGCCAGTTCTTGCCAGCTGAATCACCTATCTCTCAAACCTTAGGAGAACCACTGAAATCGTTTCTACCGGCTTTCTGTGGAATTCGAACGCATATGGAATCTCGAATTTATACTTTTTGACCGCCACAGCGCGCGCGCCCAGAGAGGAAACCATCTGCTGGACGAACTCCTCAGTGCCGTCGTTGTGGAGTGAGTACGCTCGCGGGGCGAGCTCTAGGGCCTTCTTTATGAAGGCACGGTCAGCATTCTTGGACTGAGCGCCAAAGGGAGGGTTTTGTAGGACTGTGTCGAACCTGCCGCCGACCTCGGTGACGTCCCCCTCCTCGAAATCGACGATCAGCTGCAGGGCCTGCGCGTTCTCGTTCGCTATCCTGACCGCTTCTGGGTCCAGATCGACTCCGAGAGCGTCCTTCGCCCCGAGCATCTTCGCTCCTATGGCGAAAATCCCGTTCCCGCAGCCGAGATCTACCACGGATTTGCTCTCGATGTCTCCTGCCGTGGAAGCTTCCCAGAGCATGTCGGCCGCCACGTGCGCGGGCGTGGCATACTGCTCGAGCCTGGCGGACTGCTTGGGCAGAGGAGCCAGCTTCTGTAGGGCGATTTCAAGCTGCTGTTTCTTCATCGAGAACACACCTGATGCGCGGGATCGACCCTCAGCCACCTCTGGCCTCGTCGATCATCTTCCAGCGCCTGAGCTTGTTCACCTCGGAGACGTCCCGTCCGTGGATGTCTCTTTCGATGTCGGACAGGTACTCGATGGCCATGAGCAGGGAGTCCTTAGAAGGGGCGTTGACGTTGACCTTAGCCTTGTTGAACTCTCTCTCGACTATCTCCATCGCCCGCTGAGTATCTCCGTATTGCTCGCAGAAATCGCTGACGACATCGTCGATGGCCTGTGCGAGAGAGGCTTCGGTGAGGTCTCCAGCGCCCTTCTTGTCTCCGAGGTCGGACGAGAGCATCATCTCGCCTATCTTTCTGAAAGTAGCCTCGACGTTCGTGCCAGTCTTAGCGCTGCAGTAGATGACTGGCATCTCGGCCTTGTTGGATATCTCGCTCATATGCGTCGTGGCAGGATTGTTCTCTCTAACCAGGTCGGTCTTATTACCCACGAGCAGCACCGGTGCTGTTGGGCAAATCTCGCTCACCTCGGGAAGCCAGAAATCCACGGCTGCCTTGATAGTCTCCGGCCGCGTGAGGTCCGTGACCATGACCACACCATGTGCCCCGGTTAGTCCTTGGATCCTCATCTTCTTGTAGTCTTTCTGTCCAAGTATGTCCCAGAGCATGATCGTGAGGTAGACAGTCTTGTCAGGCATGCTGTACTCGACATCCCTCTTGCTGACCTTGGCACCGATCGTGGCGATGTATTTGTCGTCGAATACATCGATCACGAATCTCCTTATCAGTGAGGTCTTGCCGACAGAAGAGTCGCCGACCAGTGCGACCTTCTTGATGTATCGCTTGGATTTTATGATGCTCAGAGTGATCCCAGCCCAGAACGATTGACGGGGGTTCGGCGTTCGACAAATATGCGATTCGATTTATAAATACATAAACCTTTGCTAGAGGGCTGAGTCAGTTGTAAGGAACCTCCCGCGGAGTGGTATTCCGGGTTCCATCCGGCGCGATTTGAGAAGCAAAAGCTCAATACAACATAATGGATAATACCGCTGAGATTCGCATGGAGAGCTCACCCCCCAAGACCATGCGCCCAGCTAAGAAGGCCCTTGAGAACTACGCGACATCGTACCTTGGGGCCTATCTTGCGGCCGTATCCAAGGAGAAACCGGAACACCCGCCATCACTAGCGAAGAGCCCGGGTTTCGATATTGAGGTCTGTGTTCTGCCTAACGACTGCATAGCCATTCTGTACAACAAGTCCGACAAGCAGACCGTGACCGTCAACGACCACGAGTACTCCTATATCGAGAACAAGATAGAGTCAGGGGTCATCCACATGGTGCCCCTCTTCCCGCATGAGGGCACGACAGTTGCGGATGCGATCTCCAAAGGCAAGAAGGATGCCGTGAAAGACATCAATGCGATAGAGAAGTCCAGCATCGCGAAGGCGGCCGACCAGCTCGAGAAGATAATGCAGGGACTCGAGAATGTCGAAGTCGACAACAAGGAGATCCTCGAGCTCGCCGAGCAGGAGCTGGCGAAGCTCGCACCGATCAAGGATGCGATCAAGAAGGCGGGACCGGAGGCAGACCTCGCTGCGGTGATCGACCTGCTGAGGGATTTCCAGGTGTCCGAGACGGGAGGAAGGGCCTCCCCAGGCGATAGAGAGGTCCTCGAGAACATATCGAGGAGCCTCGGGGACCTCAACAACATCATTCGCATAGTCGAGAGCCAGGAGACGAAGCTCGAGCAGCTCGACAGCGCCATGAAGAAGTCGCTCGAAGAGTTCAACAGAAGCATAGATGAGAGAATCTCAAAAGGGCTTGCTGTAATCCTCTCGGCCTCCGACAAGAAGATCGACAAGGGGTTCGCGGCGCTCGCGGGCGGCTCGAGGGCGAACCCGGTAGTCGCGTTCCCTAAGGAGCTCGAGGTCCGACTTGAGAACATCGAGAAGATGGCGAACGCGCATCAGATGCGGATCCAGGAGATTGGCTTGCGAGAGCCTCCGAAGATGGAGATTCCGCAGGATATACTGAGCAAGCTGGCCTCATTGGACAAGAGTGCGGCCTCTC
>MGVW01000013.1 GCA_001800675.1 Euryarchaeota archaeon RBG_13_57_23
CCAATGATCCGGCTGTTGGGCCGAGACCCAGTGGAAGTGCTTTCAAAGCTCAAGCGGATCAAGTCAAAGAAGTCAGGGTGAACCGTTGAGAATCGCCATGTTTGCCGATTCGTTCCATCCTACGATCGATGGCGCAGTCGTCGCGATGGATATAGCCGCGGAAGGACTTGAAAAGCGGGGGCACGAGGTTGTCGTTCTTGCCCCCAATCCGCAGGCCAAAGTCACTTACAAGCGAAAAGTCCATTATCTTCCCTCAAGGGAGTTCAAGAACTATCCTGGCTACAGGTTCGTCATTTCGCCCTCGGACATGCTGGAGTTCCTGAGGAATGAGAAGGTCGAGGTCGTACACTCCCATGGGCTGGCGTCGATGGGAATACTGAGCCTGACTGCCGCCAGAGCGCTGAGGATCCCCCATGTGCTCACCTTCCACACGATGGCGAACGAGTCCGTCAAGTATTACTCTCCGCTCCCCATCAGACAGGATTTCATGATCAGCCTGGTCTGGACCTACCTTCGCAACCTGCTCAAGAGACCCGAAGTCGTGATTGCACCCTCGGCGCCGACCAGGGACGAGCTCTTGGAGAACGGCGTTGTGATGAAATCTTGCGAGGTCGTGCCGACCGGGGTGGATTGTCAGAAGTACTCGCCTGAGAGATATGACAAGTCGTTCCTGGAGAGATATGGGCTTGTGGGGAAGCGCGTACTCCTCCATGTCGGCCGCCTGTCGCTGGAGAAGCGACTTGATGTTGTATTGGAAGGAGTTGCCAAGATCGGGCCCAGAGTGCCTGATCTGAGACTGCTCGTCGTGGGCAAGGGACCCGCGGAGCAGGACTACAAGGAGCTGGCGAAGAAACTAGGGATAACTGATCGAGTCATCTTCACTGGATTTCTCCCCGACGAAGACATGCCCAAAGCGTACGCCAGCGCC
Organism: Euryarchaeota archaeon RBG_13_57_23; assembly: GCA_001800675.1. GTDB lineage: Archaea > Thermoplasmatota > Thermoplasmata > UBA10834 > UBA10834 > COMBO-56-21. The sequence continues at coordinate 929 of MGVW01000013.1, forward strand.
GAGATACTGGTCATCGCATCTACGTTCGAGACCCAGGGACTTGTCGTCCTTGAGGCGCTGGCCTCAGGGACGCCTGTAGCTGGCGCGCGGTACAGGGCCATCCCGGAGTTCATCCAAGAGGGCAAGAACGGCTGTCTGTTCGAGCTCGACTCCTGCGCCGAGGCCATACAGAGGTGCCTGTTGCGGTCGGACTCGATGATGATAAACGCCGTCTCCACTGCCCGGGACTATTCAGTTGATTCTTGCTGCGCGAAGCTCGAGAAATGCTACGAGAAATCCGCTCAGATACTGGCTGATTCCTCGTGAGCGGCTCATCCTCCAGCGGACACCTTCTGGCAAAGTATTTCTATCGATGGTGCCGATTGTCCAGAGAGAAGGATGGCGCTATCCTACCCCGTATTCTTTGCACTCTACACGATCAGCATGGTAGTGGGCGTCTTCGTTGCCCTGCTGATCTTCATCGGATGGAAGGATATGAACTGGAGGACAACGCTGCGCTCCCTGCGCTACAACGCTGTGTATGTCATCCTCATAGCGGCGTTTCCGCTCTTCGTCCAGGTGCAGGACATACTAGAGAGGCAGTTCGAAGAGGGGTCCAGCACGGTCGTCTATACGAACTGGATCTTCGACCTCGCGGGCGATACCATAGGCGTGCTGCAGGACCGACTCAACTATGCGGTTCTCATAGACTTCTTCATAATCGTATATGCCTGGGTCTTCGCGTTCATCACTTACCTCGTGCCGATATTCCTGTTAGTCAAGGACGACCGGGCAACCTTGAGGATATATGCGATAGCGATGATGCTCAACTACATCGTGCTCACACCGTTCTACCTGGTCTTCCCTGTTACCGTCACGGGTTCGCACCCCGATGCAGGGGTGACCCCGTTCCTCTACGCTAGCAGATCCTGGGGTCAGATGGTCACCAGCGTGGATCCTCTGGACAACGATTTCCCGAGCGGCCACGTCAGCCTTTCGGTGACGCCGTTACTGATATTCGCTTTCGCCAGATTGCAGTACCGACGGATGTCTTGGTTCCTTGGCGGCGCGACCACCGCCATAGTCTTCTCCGTCCTCTACCTGGGCGTCCACTGGCCAGCAGATGTGTTCGCGGGGTTCATTCTCGCGGTGGCGGCCACGGTTGCAGCGAGGAGCGAGAGGATCCAGATGACCATAGACAGATACGTGCGCATCGTCTCGCAGAAGCTTTTCGGAGAGAAGCCCGAGGGGACGCCTGGCTCTAAGCAGATTTGACACTGACAATCGTTATCTCGAAGTACAGTGTCCTTCCAGCCAGCTCAGCGTTGTATCCTATGGAAGAGTCGCTCTTGTGGATGACGAATGTCGAGTTCGTCGAGTCGAAGGCCCACAGGTAGAATGTCAGCCCGTCGCTGTCCGTACCCTCGATGTTGTAGACATCGTCGGCCTGGATCATGTGTCTGATAGTGACGCTGCCGTTCCCGCCGAATCCAGCGGAGTCGAATGCCTCGACCACGACGGGCCAACCCTGCGGATTGCCCGTGGTCTGCGGGTTACCGTAAGGATAGTATGTCTTGTTCACGGTCGGCATGTACTTGAATGTGACCATGCCGCTCGAAATATCTGTGACCATGACGTCCCATCCCCAGAAGTAGTGTGGAACCACGACCAATAGTGCCCCTTCGACCCCGAACGCAGCCTCGAACTCCGCGGCCGTGAGCGTCTCCGTCGCGGGCATCTCTTCTACCAGGTTCTTCGTCACCAGCAAGCTCGGATAGATCTGGTAGCCGTCCTCGGGGAGCACTTCTACTATCTTGGTCTCATTGACGCGCATACCGATCACCCCAAGCGCGAATCCCTTGATCGTTCCGCCTGGGCCGTAGTTGCCGGCGGTCATTTCGAACGGTTCGTACGAGTCGTTGGAGCGGAGAGAGAAACTCAGTGACTTCGGATAGATAACATCGTCATTCGCCACATCGAGGAAGCTCGTGTCGAAGACCCGTCCGTCGGGGAGCCTCCCGATATAGTTGAGCGTGACCATATCCCCGGAAGCCACTTGGGCTAGGTCCTCGGTCTCCGCCTCCTGAGAACGGCTGTAGATAACGTAGACTATGACGGCAGCTGAGAGCACGATAGCGGCGATAATTATCGCCTGCACTATCTTGGCGGGGTCTCTTGCCTTCTGGCTTTCGTCCGAGCTCTCCATCTGAACTCCTGGGGCGCGGTTATAGAGTGAGCCGATATAAACCTTGTCGCATGCATCTCTGGCCAATGTTTGGGAAGCTGGCCCTCAGCCGCCGGATACCGGTGGAAAGATCGATACCTCGTCCCCATCCCGAAGCTTGACAGCGCGGGCGTCTTTTCCGCTCACGTTCCGCCCGTTGATCAGGACGACCAATCCCTCGGGATCGTTGGGAAAGCCTCTCAGCATCGAGGCGAGAGGCTTCCCGAGCTTCGCACCCAGTTGGTCCATGACTTCTGCCAGATCCGCGATGTCGAGGGCTATCTCGGCCGTGCCAGCCGCCTCTCTCACGGTGGCGTACATCCTGACCTTCACACGCGCCATCGTTGATTGGTAGGCTAGTCCGCATAATAAACAATGCTCCGTCAGCAGTCCAGCGCATGTGACCAGCGAATGACCACGATTGGCCACCTCAAACTTCTACTGTGGCGGGTGTTAGAGTAACACGGAGGCATTGGAATGATTAAGTTGCTCCGAAGACCAATCTCAGTCGCTAGGATGATTGTGACCGCCGAAATGGGCAGAATCATGTCAAGACAGAGGACCATGAATATGTAGCCGGACAGGGGGAATACCTCCTCGACGTCCGAGGCTGTTAATGATGCTTATTTTTCGTCAATATCTCTTCCTTCTCGTTCGAATTGAATTCTTTTGTTGTAAAGAGGAAATCTCGCGGGGGAAAGGCTGAAGCGTCGACGATCACGCCTCCCCGTGACGAGCAAACGTGGCAACTCATATCAACTCCTAAGGGGGATAGGCCCGATGAGGGAAACCGTTGGCGAAGGCACCTAAGGGGAAGCAGGAAGCCGTGGTCAGGATCAAGGGCATGCACTGCGCGACTTGCACCGACACGGTCAAGGAGGCCCTGGAATCGCTCAAGGGAGTGGAAGACGCCAGGGTGAACCTAGCCACCGAGAAGGCCGCATTCATCTACGACCCCGCCCTTGTGTCCATTGCCGAAGTGGAGAACGCCGTCAAGGAATCTGGATACGAGGTTGTGAAGGATGAGATCACTCTCACGATCGGTGACATGCACTGCGCCACATGCGCGTTGACCATCGAGGAATCCCTGAAGGAAGTTCCTGGCGTGAGGAATGCCAGGGTCAACTTCGCGCTCGGCAAGGCCTTCGTCGACTACGACGCCTCTCTGACTGAAGAAGGAGTCCTGAAGAAGGCGGTCGAAGAGGCCGGGTACAGAGTCCTCGAGGTCCAAGGCGTCATGTCCGAGCAGATGGCCAGACAGGAGGAACTCAAGGAAGCGTTCAGGGCAGTTACCGTTGCGGCGGTGTTCAGCGTCCCCGTCGCGATCATCTCCATGAGCTATGACTTCCTCCTCATGGACCTGTTCGACGTCCAACTCCGCAACTGGCTGCTTCTGGTCCTGGCGACGCCTGTCCAGTTCTACGCGGGCCTGAGGTATTACCGGGGGACTTACTGGGCCTTGCGGAACCGCAGAGCGAACATGGACACTCTCGTGGTCCTCGGAACGACCGCCGCATGGGTCTATAGCCTGGTCGTCACGCTCGTACCGGAGGCGGTCGCAACCACTGATGTCTATTTCGACACTTCATCGGTGATCATCACACTGGTCCTCGCGGGCAAATACCTGGAGCTCAGGTCCAGAGGACGGGCTTCTGAAGCCATCGTGAAGCTGATGAATCTGCAGCCCCCCCAAGCGCTTCTCGTGAAGGAAGGGCAGGAGGTACTTGTGGAAGTGGACGAGGTCGTCGAGGGAGACGTGGTTGTCGTGAAGCCAGGCGAAAGGATTCCGGTCGACGGCGAGGTGATTTCCGGCCAGTCCGCTGTGGACGAGTCCCTCGTGACGGGAGAGTCCATCCCTCGCGAGAAATCTCCGGGCTCGGCGGTGACCGGTGGAACCGTCAACATCGGGGGAGTGCTGAGGGTTCGGGCAACGCGAGTCGGCCGGAACACGACCCTGGCTCAGATAGTCAAACTCGTGGAGGACGCGCAGAGCACCAAGGCTCCGATCGAAAGGCTGGCCGACAGCGTCGCTGCGGTCTTCGTGCCGATCGTCATCGTCATCGCGTGCGCCACCTTCCTGTTCTGGTACTTCGTCGGCTCTGGATTCTGGAACGTGGGGGATGTCCTCACATTCTCGCTCACAACCACCGTTGCTGTGCTCGTGATCGCGTGTCCATGTGCGCTCGGACTGGCCACGCCTACAGCGATCGTTGTGGGTACTGGCACTGGTGCAAGGATGGGAATACTGATCAAGAACGCACCTGCCCTTGAGACGGCTCACAGACTCACCACAGTCATATTCGACAAGACGGGAACGCTCACGAGGGGGGAGCCGAAGGTCGTGAGGCTGGAGCTCGGAAGCGCTCACGATGACAAGGAGCTGCTACTGGCCGCTGGGAGCGCTGAGAAAGGGTCTGAGCACGTCCTGTCGAAGGCCGTCATATCGGCTGCCGAGTCTGCAGGACTGACCCTGGACTCACCAGACACTTCCAAGACCGTGGCAGGCGAGGGTATTTCATCCATGGTCCGCGGGAAGGAGGTGTCCGTAGGCAACAGACGGCTCCTCCAGAGGCTCGGAGTCCCGCTGGGCAAGCTAGATGTGACGATGGAATCCATGGAGAACGAGGGGATGACCGTTATGGCATGCGTCTCGAACGGCCAGGTCCTTGGCCTCATAGGCGTGGCCGACACCCTGAAGCCCGAGGCCAGTGAGGCAATAGCAGGCCTTCGCGATCTGGACCTCAAGGTCGTCATGCTGACCGGAGACAACGAGAGGACCGCCAGGGCGATTGCCAAGCAGGCAGGAATCGACGAATTCAGAGCACAGGTTCTGCCCGCCGACAAAGCGGGCACTGTGAAGGCGTTCCAGGAGAAGGGGGAGGTGGTCGCCATGGTCGGCGATGGCATCAACGACGCCCCTGCACTGGCACAGGCAGACATCGGCATCGCTCTTGGTACTGGGACGGACATCGCCCTGGAATCTGGCAACATCGTCCTCATGGGGGAGGACCTCAGGGGAGTGGTGACTGCCATAAAGCTGAGCAGGCGCACATTCGCCAAGATCAGGCAGAACCTGTTCTGGGCGCTGTTCTACAACACCGCCTCGATACCGATAGCAGCTGGCATCTTGTTCCCCCTGACGAACTGGCTGCTCAGCCCCATGATAGCGGCGGGGGCGATGGCATTCAGCTCGGTCTCGGTAGTCGCCAATGCCTCACTTCTCAGGCGTTTCAAGCCCTGAATTCGAGGCCGCTTGCATCAGTATTTAAAATAAGGTGGCTCGAATATCATCCAGCAGGGGGTCTTACAGAAACACTTATTTGCTGTATAGAGGATAACAACTCGGAAGTTTGCAGGCCTGTGGGCCTCACGCGCTGTGGTTCATCAAGGAGACGCCCACAACCGACAGACCTCGATTTCGGCACCCCCGGTCGGAAGTGGTCTAGTGTTCGGCAAGAGACTCTCAAAAGGATTCCTAGTTGACACTAGTGGTGCTCTCGTCAAGGAATTCGTTTTCACATCGAAAGGGGACGTGAGCTACGAGGATATTCGCCAGGCCATCAAGGACAAGGGTGACGTTGGTTCTCTGGGCAAGTTCGAAGTCGGCAAGATGACGGCGACGGTGATCAAGGGCGAGAGGATGCACTTCATCGCCGTGTCGAAGGGAGACGTGGACGACAGCGACATCGGCTTCTTCAGGGAGATGCTCAACTCGGTCGAGAAGACCTTCGATGCGCGAGTGGACGGCCGGATGAGGGTCGCTCAGATCGGGGAACAGCGAGCCAAAGAGGCCCAGGAGAAGGCCAAGAAATCAGAGGACGAACTCAACACCAACAGAAACGACCTCGCACTCGAGGGGGTCGCGCTCGAGGAGTTGAGGATGGAGCTCGACAAGCTGAAGATGGAGACCGAGAAATGGCAGGAAGAGCTCCGGGATTTCGAGTCACAGGTTAACGAGAGGCACGCGCAGATCAACGAGCGCGTACAGTTGCTGCTGGAGCGCGAGCAGAACTTCGTCAAGAGCCAACAGGCTTTCGAAGCCGCCTCCGACGCGAAGCGAGCACTGATGCGCAGGACGCAGGAAGGGATTGCCACAACGGTTATTGTGGCTGAATCCGGACTTGCAAAACTCCACGGCGAGAGAAAGGAAGTCGAGGACCGCAGAGCGGCTTTGGAGGGCGACCTCGACAAGTTTCAGGATTCAAAGGCCCAGTGGGAAGTAGATATCGCTGAGTCCAAGAAGAGAATCGAGGCCATTGACAATGATCGTATGGCGCTCGAAGAGGCCAGCAAGAGACTGGAGGACAGGGTCAAGGAACAGGATGATCTAAAGCAGACCCTCGATTCGAGGCTCAAGGAGCTGGACGAGAATTCCGCCCGACTCCGATCCGAGAGGCAGGCGTTCGAAGAGGAGAGCGCCAAGGTCCGCGCCGACATCCAAGAGGTGCAGTCGTCTCTGGACAAGCGCGAAACGGAGCTTAAGGAATTGGAGACCGGGCTCGCCGGGCAGAAACAGGAGCTCGACAGGTCCGTCGCCGAATTCACGCCGAAACAGGAACAGTTGGCAGCTCAGACCACGGAGTTGGAGGAGAAGCTGAAGGACCTCGAAGAACGCCACCAGGCCCTGGAAAGTGGGAAGAGCGACCTCGAGAAACAGCGCGCGGAGAACGAAAAGAACGCAGAGAAGCTGCAGATGGAGATCGCTGCGCTCGCCACAAAAGTGGGTCAGGATGGCGAGGCGCTGAAGGAGCGGGCTTCGGCACTCGAGAGACGCGAAGCCGAACTGAAGAACCGAGAGTCGAAGCTCGGTGAGAGCGAAGAGAGAGTAGAGTCGCTTCTCAGAGAAGTGGACAAGAGACAACGCGATTCCGAGAAAAGGGAAGCGACCATCAAGGAAGTCACGATCGCACAGCAGGCAGCTGCAAAAGGCATAGCCGAGCGAGACGCGCTCCTCGCCACGCGGGAGAAAGAAGTGGTTGCGAAAGAAGCCGCCGTGGCAGAGGCGAAGGCCAAAGTTGATCTCCAGCTCGATTCCCTGGCAGACAGCAAGAAGGAGCTCGAGCGGGCGAGATCTGACGTCGGTCGTAAGGAGAGCGCGCTCGCCGAGGAATCCAAGGCACTGATCGAACGGGAGCGCAGGCTAAGCGAGGACACTGAACTCCTGAAACGGAAGCAAGAAGGACTCAAAGCTTCCGAGGACGACCTGGAGAAGCGCCTCCAAACCCTTGCAGCTCGAGAGGAAGCTCTCAAGGAAGAGGCCAACAAGACAAAGGCCAAAGTCGATGAGGAGTTGCACCGCTTGGAGACCGAGAAGCAGCATGTGGCGGACAAGATGTCCGACCTCGAGGCCAGAGATCAGGAATTCGCGGGCAAGCAAGAAGCCATAACGAAGTCGATGAAGGACCTTGAGAACCGCGAAACCGGCTTCCAGGAGAAGGTCGACGACATGAACAGGAAGCGCGAAGGCCTCTCCGTAGAGATCGACAGGCTCGCAGAGGAGAAGGCTAAGATCGACCGGATGCGTGAGCACCTCGACAAGCGTAAGGAAGTCGTCGGGCAGTCCGTGGACCGGTTGGCAGAGGTCACGAAGAAGCTTGAGGAGCTGCGAGCACGCTCGAAGAGGAAGTCCGAAGAGCAGTCGGCACAGCCAGTTCCCCAGGAGCAGCCGCCGGTAGCGTGACTAAGCTCGCGTTGAACCTGACGGATGGATGTTTTCCTGTGCTTTCTATGCGAGCTTGGGCCACCCACGCTCCAGGGATTTTGCAGCGGACACAAGAGTGCGGCGGAAGAGAGGCTTGTTTCGGGCATCGAGCTTGAGATGCCTCGCGACATGAGGACGCGCCTTCTCGACTACATCCATCCCACTTGCCCGCCCATAGCTCCGGATCATCTGCAGGCATAGGTCGAACTTGACAGGAGTGAAGAACGGCTCGCTACCTAGCATGTTCGCCGCAAGCTGACCCACATCGTCGAGGGGATCTCCCATCCTGGAGTCCTCGAAGTCCACTCCGTAGACGCGATCTTGTGCGAAAAGGAAATTGGAGAGCACGGCATCGGCCATTATCTTGACCATGTTCCCCTCGCCGAGCCTCGCGTGGAATCGAGCCAACCAAGTTCCCATGGCCTCAGCTGCCGCGCTGCTGAACATGTGGTTCACCATGAGTTCACACGATTCTCCGACGATGTACTCCGTCACGAGGTGAGTCCCATCGCTCCACAGCGGGTATGGCACATCGAGCCCTGCAAGTTTTGCCTGCAAGAGGGTCTCGAATTCGTGTCCACACCGCCCTGAGAGGAACCTCTTCACGACGATCGGACGCACGTCCGTCTCAACGACCCAGACGCGGTTCCGCCTGCTCGGCAACAGCCTGATGCGCCCAACCACCACCCGCTGGTTCAACGCCTTCTTGAGAGCGTCCCAGGCAAGAGGGTCTAGCGTCGTCAGGTCGTCGAGCATCTGGGGTTATCACGCGATTCCGGCAATAAAAACCTGTGCCTCGGGTATCAGACGCAGAGCGTCCTGGCTACTTCCAGGAGATGGAGTCCTCTCTGAGCGAGTCCATGAGCTCCTTGGTGAGGCGGAGCGCTTCGTCTGGATCCCCCGATCTCAGAGCCTGCATCGCGCCCTTGATCCTGAGGACATAGGTCGATATGTCCACGCCTACGGACTTCGCCTCTGTCAGATACATCCTTGCCTTGGCGATCTCTGTCCGCACCAGATCCGGAATGCTGGGCGAGACGATCTCCTCGGTCTGACGAGCAATGTTTGTGACGAGGTTCCAGTTGCCGTCCCTTGCGGCCTCCCAAGCGGTACCCATGAGCCTCCTCGCCTTCGAAGTGTCGGCACCAACAGAACCAACATCGGAGATGAGGTGCTCGATCTCCTCGAGAAGCCTTGCGGACCCCGCAAAGCCCTTCAACGCCTCTTTGTAGAGTAGTTCCTTGGATCTCGAGTTGGCCTTGATCATGCTGAACAGGTCGAACTTCTCGGGCCTGATCATCGGCTCTTTCTTGACGGGCCTCTCTATCATCGGCTTCTCAATCAGAGGTCTCTCGATGACCAGCGTCATCGGTTCTTCGGTCAGAGGCGGCTCTTCGACTTGGGCAACATCGGCGAAGATAGCTCCGCAGAACGGACAGTACGGGTCCGATTCTTTGACAATCATATCACACTGGGTGCACTGAAACAGTGGGCTTTCCTCTTCGACGGCCGAGGCAGGGTTCATATACTTCGGGGAGAGCGTGGCCGCCTTGACATGGTCGCTCATACGCGGCTCGGACAGACCGACTCCCCCTGACAGATGCGTTGGTCTAGGGTCCGAGCGGAGGATTCTCTGGAGCTTCCTCTTGTACTGATCGGACTGCATGTCGACCACATCGGTCCTGGCCTGCGATTTCTTGGCGGAAGAGCCCATGGACATCATAGCTCACTCTCATCTGGTTCAATCTGACTGTATCCTTCTTGTCCAGCCGGATATAAGAACAGTATCCTGTCAGTATCAGGCCGTGTAACATTCCAGATGCATCTGGCAGTCCTTACTTCTTGCCCACCATCTCAAGGAACGCCTTCTCGTCCAAGATGGTCATGCCAAGGCTCTTGGCCTTCGCGAGCTTCGAGCCCGGATCCTTCCCCACCACGAGGTAGTCGAGGGCCTTTGTGACGCCTCTGGAGATCTTTCCTCCGAGCGATTGTACAAGCGCCTCGGCCTCGGGCCGGGGCATCGAACTCAGCTCGCCTGTGAATAGGAACGTCTTCCCGGAGAGGGGCCCTGAAGCCTTCTTCTCCAGTTCCATCCTCAAACCTGCTTTCCGCAGTCGGCCAAGGAGGGCGTGGTTCTTCGGATTGTCCATGAAGTCCCTGATGGCCTCCGCGACCACCTGTCCGATCCCCTCGATTCTCGAGAGCTCTTCCTCGGTCGCAGATTGGATTCTGTCCAGGTTGCGCATCGCCTCTGCGAGGACGGTCGCCGTGGTCTTGCCAACATGCCTTATGCCCAGCGCGTACAGGACCCTGTCGAACTCCCTGCCCCGGCTGCTATTCACAGCGTCCAGAACGTTCTGAGACGATTTCTCAGCGAACCCCTCGAGCTCCAGGAGCTGCTCCTTCCTCAGGGCGTACAGGTCCGCCGCGTCCGATACAAGCCCTTTCTCAACAAGCTGGTCTATCAGTGACGGGCCCACTCCCTCGATATCCATGGCGCCTCTCGATGTGAAGTGAGTCAAGCGCTCCTTGACCTGGGCGGGACATGAAGCATTCACGCATCTGCGTACAGCCTCGTCCTCCTCTCGGACCGCCTTAGAGCCGCAGACAGGGCACGTCTGAGGCATCCTGAACTCACGTTCCTTCCCAGTTCTACGGTCGACGATGGCCTTGACCACCTGCGGTATGACTTCTCCAGCGCGCTCGATCAGGACATGATCCCCGATCATCAGGCCCTTTCGCTTCACCTCGTCCTCGTTGTGAAGGGTGGCGTGGGTAACTGTCACTCCGCCGACCTGGACCGGTTCGAGTACCGCGACCGGGGTAAGGGCGCCCGTTCTGCCGACCTGAACCTGGATGTCGATGAGCCTCGTGGTCATCTGCTTGGGCGGGTACTTGAAGGCGATCGCCCAGCGCGGCTCCTTCGCGGTATAGCCCAGCTTCAACTGCTGTGCCAATGAGTTGACCTTGACCACCATCCCGTCTATCTCGTATCCCAGATCGTCCCTCTTGGACTCCCAGGAGGATATGTGCCCCAGGACCTTGTCTATGGAGTCGAACTTCCTCGTGTGCGGACTGACCCTGAGGCCCGCCTGTTTCATGGCCTCGATACATGCCTCATGCGTCTTCGGCATCGATTCCTTGCTGTAGCCGAGGGTGTAGAAGAACGCCTCAAGTGGACGCGATGCCGCAATCTTCGGGTCGAGCTGTCTCACGGACCCTGCTGCGGCATTCCTTGGGTTCGCGAAGAGCGGTTCGCCCCTCTGCTCCCGGTCCTTGTTGAGCCGCCTGAGACCCTCTGTGGGCATGTACACCTCGCCTCTGACCTCGATCGTCCTGAGCCCGCTGTCAGGTCTGAGGCGCAATGGTATGCTCCTGATGGTCTTGATGTTCTGAGTGACCTCCTCGCCGACCTTGCCGTCCCCTCTGGTCGCTCCTCTGGTCAGCTCGCCGTCCTCGTACAGGAGGGCGATGCCCAGACCGTCGATCTTGAGCTCGACGACGTACTCTACCTTCTCCTCCCCCAGCCACTTCCTGACTCTCGCGTCGAACTCCTTGAGCTCCTCCGGCGAGTAGCTGTTTCCGAGACTGAGCATGGCGACTTTGTGCTCGACCTGAGGGAATTCCTCGAGCGCCTTTCCCGAGACGCGCTGAGTCGGTGAATCAGGTAGTACGAGGTCCGGAAATGTGGCCTCCAGGTCATTGAGTTCCTGGACCAGCTGGTCGTACTCGAAGTCGGAGATCTCGGGGTTGTCTTCGACGTAGTACTTCGTGTCGTGGTGCGAGATCGCATCCACGAGTTCCCGCATACGCCTGCGCGCCTTCTCCCGGCTCTCGCTCATGATCTCCTTCCCCGCAACCGCTTCGCGAGGTCCTTCCCACGGACCGTGTTTAGGACATTGCGTGGCTCAAGCCAGCCTCTGCGAGCGGTAACGACGCCGTACCTCATGAAAGCCATCTGTTCCAGCCTGTGTGCGTCCGTCCCGATGGCCATAACAACTCCGGCATCCTTAGCCTTTCGACAGTTGATATCCCCGAGGTCCAGCCTGTCTATAAATGAGTTGATTTCCATGCAGACGCCCGCGGATTTCGCCGCCTCGAAGACCCTGTCCAGGTCCAGCTCGTATCCAGGCCTCTCGCCTATCAATCTTCCAGTCGGGTGGCCGAATATGTCCATCTGCCCGCTGCCGATTGCCCCCACAACCCGATCGGTCATCTCCGCTTTCTCCATCTTGAATCGGGAGTGAACAGAAGCGATTACGACGTCGAGTTCGTCCAGCAGCTTCTTCGAGAAATCGAGAGACCCATCGGACCGGATGTCGACTTCGCTGCCGGCCAGAATCCTGATCTTGTTCCCGACCCTGTCCTGGATCTTCCTGACCGCGTCGATCTGCTTGCGTAGTCTGTCCGCATCCAGCCCGCCCACGAACTTGAGGCTCTCGGAATGGTCTGTGATGCCTATGAACTCGTACCCCCTCGCGATCGCTTCGTCCACAACCGCATCGATTGTGGGCTGGCCATCCGTCCATTCCGTGTGCACATGAAAGTCGCCACGGATATCATCTGCCGAGACCAGCTTCGGAAGACGCCCTTCCCTGGAGGCTGATATCTCGCCCGAGTTCTCGCGGAGCTCCGGCTCGATGTACCTCAGGCCAAGGGCCTTGTACACCTCTTCCTCTGTTGCCCCAGCCACCATCTTGTCCGAATCCCTCTGGAACAGCCCATATTCGTTGAGCTTGAGGCCCATCGAGACTCCAAGCCTCCGCAACTCCACATTGTGTTCCTTCGACCCCGTGAAGTAGTTCAGAGCAGCACCCCAGCTCTTGGTCTCCACGACCCTGATGTCCACCTGAAGGCCGTTCTTCAGCCTCACGCTCGACTTGGTAGGGCCTTTGGCGAGCACATCGGCAACAGCTGGATAACCGACGAATGCGTCCATGACCTTCGCAGGTCCGTCGTCACCAACGAGTATGTCGATATCACCGACTGTTTCCTTGCCTCGCCTGAGACTCCCCGCAACGCTCACCATGTCGAGCGGCTCGACGCGCTTCAGGTACTCGACGTATTCCTCTGCGACTGGAAGCGCCTGGCCGAGTAACATTCTCCTGCCTTTGGACTCAAGCGCCTGAATCCCCTGAAGCATCCGCTCCTCCGTCTTCTCACCAAAGCCCTTGATCCCCCTGAGCTTGTGATTGGCAGCGGCCTCCTTCAGCTGGTCGACCGATGTGATACCGAGCTCCTTGAAAAGTATCACGGCCGTCTTAGGACCGACGTCCGGCACCCGGAGGAGCTCCACCAAGCCCTTTGGCACCTCTGAACGGAGCTCATCCAGATATCCCAGTTTGCCGGTTCTGACAAGCTCCTCGATCTTCTTGGCCATCGCCTTCCCGATCCCCGGAACATCCTCGAGGGCGTTTCGCGCCGCCAGGTCGTTGATGTCATCCTCCATGGATTCGATGTTCCTGGCTGCCCGTCGGTAAGCGACTGGCTTGAAAGCAACTCCTTGGAGGTCGAGCAGGTCGGCTATTTCATCAAAGACCTCTGCGACCCCTCTGTTGTCCATCTCTCCCTACCAGCCTCGTCCAAATCAAGCTCGGCACGAATAATGGTTTCCACCGGGGAGGGCTGCGAAACTGCACTTATGATTTCTCAATCGAGTCAGACTGGCTCAACTTATACATAATGATTTTATATCGAGAATGGTATGACCATACCACAGGAGGTATGATTCGGCTGATTTCGCGGGATCTTTTGATGATACTGGCTCGAAGAGGAAGGATAGAGGTGATCCGCACCCTCAAATCGTTCCCCGACCGCGATTTCACTATCAATGAGCTCGCGAGGACGGCAAAGATCCCTGTAATGACGACTTGGCGGGCCGTCAAGGAGCTCAAGAAACTAGGGGTTGTCCGAACGAAGAAGATTGGCAACTCGATCAGCGTGACCATCACGGAGGACCGCGAGAGGCTCAGGACACTTAGGATGGTTCCTGACACGGACCCTCAAAGGGCTGCTGCCAGACAATACTCTGAGGCGCTCGGAAGAGAGATCTGGATGAACGAGGCGAGGCTGTTTGGCAGCATAGGACGGGGAGAGCATGCGCCCGGAGATGAGGTGGACATCGCCATTATCTACGACGACGGCTTGGTCTCGGAGCAGGAGGCAAAGGCCAAGGCCGCCGAGATGGCCAGTCACATCAAAGCTGAGACGAACGTGACCATTGTTCCGCTGTGCGTCGCCCTGAAGGACATGAATCGAAAGGGCGGACTCGCATCCGAGCTAAGAGACAAAGAATCTATCTGGTCCAGGTAGACCGCAATCGAGCCCTCACTTCACTCTGGAGAAGTGGTCGCACACGAGCCTCGCGATTCTCGCCTCGGCCGCCTGCGCCTTCTCGGGGTCCTTCTCTTCTAGGCGCTTGAAGAATACGCAGAGCACAACATGGGATTTGGAGGTCACGAATATGATCCCTGCATTGTTCACTGTCCCGGCAGTCACGCCGGATCTGGCTGCGACCATGACGTCGTCTGATAGGAACTGCGGGAGGCTGGAAGGCTGGAGATTCCTCATGAGGAGCGCGAGCATGTGCTCGCTAGCGTCCTTGGAGACCGCCTCGCCCTTCAGTATCTTCTCCAGAAGGTGACCGATCTCTCTCGGGGTGCTCAGGTTGTCGAAGACCTGATCGTATTCCCGCTGCTGCTTGAACTTCTTCTCCTCTTTGAATCCGTAAAGGGCCTCGTATTTGTTCCGGAACTCGTCGACCGACAGGTTCGCGAACTCACTATCTATCTGGCTGAGGATTCTCATCCGGTCGTGGTCGGACAGGCCTTTCCAAGTCCTCGCGGCCTCTTGGACGGATAATTCCTTGTACGGTCCAACGCCCATCGTGAGCAGGAATCCCTCACGCCACGGCAGGTAGATCGAGGTTTTGTGCAGGCCGAGCTCCCTCATCAGCATGTTCACTCTCTGGATACCAACTCGTTTCCAGAGCATCTCGGAGGCCGTGTTGTCCGTGGCAATTATCATCAGAGTGATTAGGTCCCTGACGGTGAGTTCCAGGCCCGGAGACAGGTACTGTAGAATGCCCGATCCGATGCAGTAGTAGCGCGGCTCGAGCTTGAGCTTCTCGTCGAGGGAAACAAGCCCCTCGCTGGCCTGGCGGTAGACCTCCATCATGACAGGGATCTTGAACACGCTGCCCAGAGGGAATATCTTGTCAGCGTCGATGGCCATCTCTTTGCCGGACTCCAAGTGCTTCAGGTACAGCCCGAACTGCCCCTTCACGTCCTTCGCTATCTTGTGGATCTCCGAACGGAGCTTCGCCAGTTCCGGATCGATAGCGCTGTGCTTGGTCTTCTCTGGAGTCATTCACGCACTCTCCTCCCATTGCCAGCATGCACGACTAACCGGCAACCGGCCATGGGAAGCCTGCCCAACTACCTCGTTCACCCATTGGGATGAGCGTATTTTAGGGCTTCTCCTCCACACCCCAAGGAAGGCCCAGTCTGTACAACGGTCAAAGTCGTTCGCAGAACCAGAGCTCGGCCACAGCCAAGAGTCGAATCAGAAAAAGGAGTGGAAAGGGAGACTGGAGGGGAACCGAGCCGGTCAGTGGGGGAAATGGGGGGGAGGAGAGTTGCTGACGCGGTCCAGCAGGAAAAACCTCTTTCCCACTTCCAATCTCTCAGTTCGATGATTCGGGTCTACGGCACATATATGTGTTGCCTCTGTAATCAGCGGTGATAATTACTTCCAGATGGGTCCGAGTCGAATCCTTTATTGAGCAGGACCAGATACCTGCGACAGCGGGTCCCGAAACACCATGACAAGGATGCCCACCAAGCCCGGAATGAGACTTAGAGCGGTCATTTTCGACCTCGACGACACCCTGGTGGAGTCGACGGTCAACTACGGCAAGTTCAAGAGCCTGGTGATCGAGCGGCTCATCTCGTGGGGCCAAGACCGCCAATCCTACAGCCCAGACGAGACCATAGTGGCCATCCTGTCCAGGTACGAACAGCGGATGAACGCCTCTGGAATGTCGCAGAAGGAGCTGGACTCGAGAATGGCCGAGCTGGATAGAATCATGGACGAAGTCGAGATGGAGCACGTCGCCGAGACGAAGGCCATCAAGGGTGCGGGGAAATTGCTCCGGATGCTGAGATCCAGAGGTGTGAAGATAGGTATCCTCACGAGGGGATGCGAAGGCTACGCCGAGGCGGCTCTAGAGGTGACTGGCATGCTCGATTCGGTGGACTCGATCGAGTGCCGTAATTCTAAGACCAAAGCGAAGCCGAACCCTGAATCCTACCTGAGGCTCGTGCATGCCCTCGGGGTCCAGAAGGACGAGACCATGTTCGTGGGGGACCACCCTATCGACGCGCAGTGCGCCGCCAACGCGGGGGTACCGTTCGTAGCCGTCAGGACCGGGGAGGTTCCCGATGAGATACTAAGGGAGGTCGGCTGCCTCGAGGTTTTTGCAGATGTCAGCGAGATGATCACCTGGTTCGAGTCGAACCTCGCCAATTGAACATAAAAAGAGCGAGCCACCTGTCACCTAACGTATGTATAACTAGAAACACTCATCTCGGTCGGACGTCCAGGAGCCGCAGAACACCCTCGTCGCCCGCGCCCACGAGGTTGTCCTCCTGGGCCTCAACTTCAGTCTTGGGCAACACCGGCTCCATGCACCTCTCGAGGAGGGCGAGTTCCCTCTGGTTCATAGTCCTTGGATCTACCGGCACGAACATGATGCAATCGTTCGTGACGACCAGATCCTTCAGCTGATGCATGAATTGGAGCATGCGGTCGTAGGTGTTCAGGGATACGAGATACTCCAGACCGTCGAGGACAATCGTCGTCCTTTTCTGGCCCTCTATGAAGGTCCTGAGCTGTCCCATAAGGATGCCTATCGCGGTCGGGTTGATCCGCCCCTCACCGACCAGGTTCGTAAGCCACAAGATGCGGCAACTGGCAAGCTCGTTCTCCGCCAACAGCTTCTTCGGGAAATCGCGCGTGACCACCAGCCCGTTGTAGCCCGCGGATACCGTCTGATCTAGCAACTCGTAGGTGGCCTTCGGGCGCTTCTCCTCAAGAAGATAGACTGTGCCAGGCTTGGGCTCCAGGCTTATCGCCGAGGCTGAACCGTTTGCGGTGCTCACTCAAGCATCCCATCCGCATCGAGCTATATGTTGCCCATTTTATATAATACTGTTGCCCAGGTTATCTGAGCCAGCACATCTGCAACCTGGCCATCGGAATCAGAACGCAGAACAGAAAACTCTGATCCTGTCGTCGCCGACCTCGCCGTGCTCGCACTTCTCGCAATCGTAGACTGTCGCTGCCGCCCTCATGTCACAGTAGCAAGGGGCCATGAAGAACTTGGTCACGCCGCCACAGATTACTCTCGACTTGTTGTCCACGACGCTTCCGTGGGGGCATAGCTTGCAGTCATCTGCCGTGACAGGCCTAGGCTCGCCCAGATCACAGACTGCAAGGAACAGTTTGTGCATTTTCCGAGTCATTGCGCCAAATACCCGAATGGGCTTCCCAGCTTATCCCATTTCTCCTCTGGACGATCGAAGAAGGACCGGAAAGGGTTTGGCGCAAAGAGCTCACATCTCGGGCTTCAGGTCGACGCCCAGGTCCGCCATCGCAGACTTGTATTTCCTGATGACCCCCCTGTACTCCTTCGTCGGCCGTCTCGTGTCCGGGTCCCAACACTCGTAGAGACCCTTGCCGAGCGGGGGCGCCGAGAGCTTCGACTCGTACTTGGCCAGCAAGCCCTTGACGAGCACGTTCGCCTCGGACCGCTTCATGCCTGCGACCGCATGCCCGACCTCGGCCGAGATCCGCGGCTCGACAGGCGTTGTCCTGTCCTCGTGCTTGTTGGTCGCAACGCCAAGACACTCGATCGAATGCCCGGAGACTACCGCCGCCGTGACAGTGGCCGAGGTCTCGAAGAGACACATCGGGGTGCACGGTCCGGCCGTCGTGTAGTTCAGGTTGATGCTGAGAAGGTGCGTGTTCCTGTTGATGGCCTGGCTGGACGCTGCCACGAGCCAGACCATGTCCCTTGGGCTGCTGGCCACGTACCTCAAGTGCAGCGGGAACGGGAGCAGCCAGGACGCCTGGTAGGTCAGTATGCCCATCATGTGGTGAGCCACATTCGAGACCGCGGTTCCCTCCGGGCCGCCGGAGTAGCCACCGATCAAGGGTCCGAAACACATGCCTATCGCACCGCCCAAGGACAGTGCGACCGTGGCCTTGTTCAGCCTCGCGAAATCGACTTTCATCGGGTCCATGCAGCAGATCATGTATCCATCGGAGGGGCGCATGCCGAACTTCGGGTGCAGAGCCGCTGCGAAGGCTATGTCGCTTTCCGCAGTGGCCAACGAGTTCATAATCGGAATGCCCTGGCGTCCGACCCTGTTGCACGCCTCTCGGGCCAAGACGGCATTCCTCATGGCTGCAAGGACCTCGAGAGGAGAGGCTGGCCTGACGCGCATCCCAGAAACGCGCGTTATGGCCGGGGTCGTTATGGCGTTCGTCTCCGGTATCTCAGCATATCCTTCGACCAATGTGAGGAATGATCTATCGCTGGAACATGCTCCGCCGCCCGCACCAAGCAGGCACCATGGAGGCGTCTTGTCCTCCACGTTGCGGTGCACTAGCGACTTCCTGTCCCTGCCCTCTCCGAAGTGCAGCCTCGAAGGCGCGTCCTTCAATGCCTGCTTGATCTCGGACTCGGTGTAGGAGATGATCCTGCCAGAGCTCGTGCAGTATGCGCCGACATCGACCAGGAGCTCGAGTCCGGCTTCGAAGAGATCATCTGCGAGTGAATTGTCGCTCGGGACCGGGTTGTTCGGATCGTACTTGATCTTGTACTCCTTCACCTTCTCCTGCACTTTCGGCGCGAAGAGCCGCAGCTGGTAATCGGTCTCGCTCATCGGCTTCCCGTTGAGGGCCTTGTCCATGACGTCCAGTATCTGTACCATGGGCTCACCTGCCCTTGGAGAACTTCTCGGCGAGCTTCACGGCCTCGATCGCATCCATGCCGCAGCCATCGGCACCTATCTCCTTGGCCCACTCCTTCGTCGTGGGTCCACCGCCGACGAGCACCGCGAATTTCCTCCTGTCACCGGAGGCGGCGAGATAGTCCACGATGTCCTTCTGGGAACCGATCGTGCTGGACATCAGCGCTGAGGCACCGATGACCTTCGCGCCGTTCTTCTTGGCCTCGTCTATGAAGTTGATGGTCTTCACATCGACTCCGAGGTCGACGACATTGAAACCGTTCGCCATCAGCATGCTCGAAACGATGTTCTTCCCGATCTCGTGGACATCGCCCTGGACCGTGCCGATGACCACTGTGGCCTTGGCGCCCTTAGCGCCCTTCGGTATCAGAGGCAGAAGCAGGACCAGCGCCGACTTCATGGCGTCGGCGGCGAGCATGAGTTCCGGGAGATATATCTCCATTTTCTCGAACTTCGCCCCGATCTGCTCTATCGATGGGACGAGGCCCTTCTCAATGGCCACAAGCGGATCCATCTTCGCTGAAATGGCCGCCTTGGCTGCGTTCACCGCCGCTTCGGAGTCATATTTCAGAATCGCGTTCTGCAGATCCTTCAAAACCTTCTCGTTGCTCATTACCCCCACCATGCTCAGGCGCCGAACCATCAATCCTTGGAACGGGGCTGACCGGGAATCCGCAGTCCCGTACTTTAAGGTTCTCTCCGGAACGCTGCGAGACGCTCGATACTCAGGATACTGGCAGCAAGCGTGAGCACGCATCTCCGCCGGCGGTGGGGCCGGAAGATCGCGCCGAAATTCGTTTGCGAAAGCTTTTATGAGACCTAATCCCTAAAAGGGGCAGCGACAACGAACTTCAAGACTACTCCGGAGTTCAACCCTCTCCGCGGAGTTTTGGTCCAAATGGCTCCCCCTATAGACAGAGAAGTGTTGCTGAAGACTATCTCTGATGGTGTTGTTGTGAGTTCCAAGAGCGGAGCTGTCATGTTCGCGAATCCCGCCTTCTCGAGGATTCTTGGTTATTCGGAACAGCAACTCAAGAACTTGAACATGGCAAAGGACATCGTGGAACGAGATCTGGAATGGAAGGCGCTGGTGTCGCTCATCGAGCAGGGCAGTCCCGTCAACGACTACGAGCTGAAGTACAAGAAGGCGGATGGAACCAAGGCCTGCGCCTCGATTTCCGCATCGAACCTGAGGGACGACTCGGGGGCCTTCGTTGGCATTGCGATCGTCTTCAGAGACATCAGCACCAGAAAAGGGATAGAATGCGAACTGAGAGACAAGGCATTCAGGATCGACGTAGTCAACAAGATCGCGAAGATCGCGACCTCGGAGATCGACGCGAGAAGGAAGGGACTGGCTAACATCGCATCCGAGCTCAGAAAACTGGTGAACTTCGACCTGCTCACCGTGGGCGTCACCGAGGAGAACGGAAGGCATGTGGATGTGCTGCTACCCGAGAAGGAAAGCGGCAGAGAAGAGCAGTCCCTCGGGACCGTACCCCTCGAGGGCAGCATAGTCGAGAAACTGAGGTTCGCACCCACCCCCATGATTGTGCAGAAGGATGCGGGACGGAAGCAGTTCAACGAGCTGTCTCTCCTCGACAGCTCTCGCATCGCGTCGATGGTGTGCGTGCCCTTGATGAGCAGGGGACACATCATCGGATCGCTCAACATCTATCATTCAAAACCTGGCGAATACGGAATTGACACGGCGGACGTGTTGCAGGTCATAGCAGACCATGTCGCCAGCCTCATCGACAACATAGTGCTCTTCTCGTACCTTGAGAAGAAGATACGGCTTCAGGAGTCGCTTCTGAAATCTGGCGTGGAGATCCAGAAGGCGATCAGCACACAGGAGATATACGCGACGATCGCCCAGAATCTGAAGGAGGTCGTCCCCCACACGGATCTCTCGATCTATGTGGTCGACTGGCAGAAGAGGATGATCTATCCTGTCTACGCTGTCGGAGGCTACAAGGATGAAGTGATTGCGTCCCCGGGACCAATCGAGGAAGGCGTGGTCGGGAGCGTTGCTAGGAGTGGAACGGCGGAGTTCACGGACGATGTGGACGCCGATCCCAGGGCAGCTGACATTCCGGGAGTCCCTCGGGAACACCAGTCGATGCTAGCGATCCCGCTCATCGGGCACGAGGGAGTCCTCGGCGTGCTCGAGCTGTACAGGCCGAAGGGCCAGGTCTTCACGAAGAGCGACCTCGACATCGGCCAGCTGTTTGCGCAGCAGACCGCAGTCGCCTTGGGAAACGCCAACCTCGTCTCAAAGCTCCAGGACGTTAAGAAGGAGATCGAGCTCTTGAACGACCTCATGTTCCATGACATAAACAACTACAACTTCGCGGTGCTCAACTATATCCAGATGATATCGAACAGCCCGGAGATATCACCCCACCACAAGACCTACCTGGAGAAGTCGATGCATCTTGTTCGGCAGACGGCTGACCTGATAGAGAACGTCAAGAAGCTCACGAAGATAGGCGTGATGACCTCCGAGGACTTCAGGCCGATCGACCTGACAGGCGTTCTGAGGAAGGTAGTGTCCGGCCTTGAGAACTCGTTCCCGGGCAGGCAGATCAGCGTCAGCATGGACGTCCCCGAGACAAGCACGATAAGAGCGAACAAACTCGTGGATGAACTCTTCGTCAACCTTCTCTCGAACTCTGTGAAGTACGACCCTCATGAAGAGGTAGAGCTCGATGTGGTCTGCAGGAAGACGACCGAGGATGGATGGCCGTTCTGGAGCATTTGCATCAGCGACCGGGGCGCGGGGATACCGGACCACATGAAGCCGCAGCTCTTCCAGAAGTACGTTAGGCTGAAGCCGGATCCGCAGGTTCAGGGCACCGGTCTGGGCCTGTCCATATGCAGAGCGTTGACGGACAAGTTCGGCGGTAGGATCTGGGTCGAAGACAGGGTCCATGGCAAGCACGAGCTGGGGGCAAGATTCTGCGTAATGCTCCCTGCCGACAGAGGACCCGAAACGTAGGACTGGCGATCCGAGAACTCGGCCTACTCGGGGCACGACAGTCTTGTCCCTGATTCGAGAAGGAATAAGAAGAATGGTAAGAGGTTTTTCGGGTTTCTCTGGCTTCGGCGATCTCAATACTTCCGTCTAGCACACGCGCCGAGCGCGGCGACCGCGAGTATCGTAGCGGCCGCAACCACGGCAAGGGACATCATCTCTGACGAAGCGCTGCTGCTGACGACACCACCGCTGCTGACCTCAGGCACTGAGGCGGCAGCCGCCTTCAGAGGCGTCACGTTGAACTCGATCCACGGGGCGCCGTGGTACAGGATACCTGTCGGTGTGTGCCAGAAGTTGTTGAAGTCCTGCGGACCGGCTATCGTCAGGGTCTTCGTGCCCGCGTTGTACAGTGGCGTGAGGTCCAGTCCGGAGCCCAATGGCCAGTCGGTGACGAAGTATCCGAGGTCCATCGTGCCGTTCTGCATGATGGCGTAGATGCCGCTCTTGTCCCCGACTGCAGCGTTGTCGATGTCCGTCGACGTCAGCGCGACTCCCTTGTAGCCCGGGACGGTCCCAGTCGGCAGCTGGATCGTGAGCGAATCACCATCCGTCAGATTGAACCAGGTCGGCGTCTGCTCATAGGATATCTGCTGGCCGAGGAACGTGTCCCCCGCATTCCAGCTCTGATACATCTTGGTCGAATACGGCCTGTAGTCCGATGGGTGCCCGATCTTCGTGATGTAGTCGATCTTGGCAGGCTCCCAGACCCATGCCCCTCCGTCGGTGGCAGTCTTGTTGGCCTTCACCGCGTGCAGGCTGTACTGCGCAACTCCGTCGGTCGACACGTTCGTGACGTACTTCGAGTACTGTGCATGCAGCGTGAAGTCCTCGTAATACGGTTCGAGCGGTGACAGCTCGGCTGCACTCATCCACCTCGTCATCAGTATCTCGAAGCCCAGAGCGATATGCGCGATAGTCAGCGTGACATTGCCGGTCGCACCGTCCTCGACGAGGTTCATCCAGGTCCCGCCGTTGATGTCGTACGCCCATTCGTATCCGCAGAAGATGTCATACACATTGTTCCCCTGGTCGTCGACCCAGGCCTCCCAGTCGCCGGTGTAGGTGGCGTTGTTCGATGCCCACCAGGTTGCGACATCATCTGTCTGAGGCATGCCCATCCATTGCTCGGCGGCCTCCCTGTTCATCTCGACCGTGTACACAGTGCCGAGATCGTATCCATCGGCGCCGGATCTGTTCAGCCACTCCTCGTCGATTCCTCCCGGGATGCTGACCCAGTTCGGGACCCAGTAGTCCCACCACCAGGTCGGCTCGAGGTACTGGAAGTAGATGCCCATATCCACTGATGCTCCGTCAACCACAGACCCGAACATCGGCATCATCACGGGCGTATCGACAGACATCAAGCTCTGGTTCAACGCATCGACGGCGAACCTGTACGGTGCATACATCATGCACTGATACTGGTCCGTCTTGCCCGGCATGAAGAGCATGGTGTTCATGTGAGGCTCGTCGGTTATGACGATGTCCGTGATGTAGAAGTCCCACCTGATCGGCCACCACCAGCCCCACGGCTCCTCGAACATGTCGTACACAGTGAAGTCCTTTGAGGCCGGGTAAGCTGAGATGACCTCTATGGTCAACGTGGCCGTCAACAAGGAATCCGCCAGGTCGACCACCACGATGTCCTGCCAGCCGATGGTCTCGAGGACGAACCCATGCGCGAACAGATGCGTGCCGGCATCTCCAGCTGTGAAGGTGTAGTCTGCTGGCAGCATGACCGAACCACCAGTGTCAGTTGTCGTGAAGTTCACTTGTCCGGTGTAGTTCGAGAAGACATTCCCGAACTGGTCGTAGACAGTCACCCTCAATGAGAATGGCATGTATGTCTGCGCATTGTATGGCACCGCTAGGAACACCATGCTGGTCGCCTCAGGTCCTACCTGGAGGTCCACATTACCATCAATCGAGGCGTTGGCGATGTCCACGACAGTGAGGTTCATGTATCCAGGTGTGTTGAAGACCACCGAGAACGACGCCTCGCCCGCATTGGAGAACGTGTAGTCACCAGGCAACACGGCTGCAGAGTCGTTTGTGAAGAATCTTACCGTACCATTGTAGAATGGATACGGATTGGAGAATTGATCCCACACCTTGACTGTGAAGTCGGTCGCGGTGTTCGTGTCGACCAGGCTCGGGATGCCCTCGATTGTCATGTAGTCGGGATACTTGGGAACATCGATCTTCAGCGCTAACTCAATCGTCGGAATACCGTATGGGAGCACGCCGAGCCTATCCCATTCATCCTTCAGGTTCTGGTTGTGCGTCTGGTCCTTCGACCACTGCCACATGTTGAACGGCCCTTGGAATATGACCTGGTTCGTGACGTTGTTGATGGCAAACTTCCCAGGGGGCATATCCAGACCTGCGGTGTCCATCGGCTCGGAGTGCCTCATTTCCATCTGCCCGTACAGTTGCGTCGTGTTGAAGAAAGTGCCTCCGTGCTTGACGAACATCACATCGCCTTGGGGCCATTCCACAATCAGCGTCTCGTTCTCAGTCAGGTTCCACGCGGAGGGTGCGTAGTCGTATGTGAGCCACTGCCCGTAAAGGTCTGAGCCAGGGGACTTCATCTCGTACTCGAGGTTGGCGTACGGAGTGTAGTTCGACCTCGGGTGCTCCGCCGACTTGGGCAGCACGTCCTGCACCAACGCTTCCCACTCCCAGCAGGGCTCGCTCTCCAAGGTTGTTTCGTAGGCGTACACCGCGTACTCAACACCAGTGTCAAGGTTGAGATCCATCTTCTCGGGGCCGATCGTCGCGTTGAACCAGAAGTCCTCATAGTACCAGTAAGTGTCCAGGACTCCAGCATCCCACATCTGCATCGCGATCAAGACATCAATGCCCCACGAAACAGTATCGTAGGTCAGCACGACCTTGTCGCCGACCTTCGCGGCAGTCATGTCCAGGTACATCAGCGTGAAGGGGTACTCATAAGAGTTGTAGATGTCTATCCTCACTTTGCCCTCGTAGTTCAGCCAGTTGGTGTAATCGAGCTTGAAACCTTCCGCATTAGCTGCCCACCATCCGTTGAAATCAGAATCGAAGTCTGAGGCGCCGATCCCGAGGACGGTTCTCGCCGCGTCCTTGTCAAGCGTGACCGTACCGTTCATTATCCAAATCCATCCGTCGATCTGCGATCCGATGAAGTCGGGGTAGCGGGTTGTCTCGTCCATGTTCATGTAGTTACCATACCAGCGGATATCAGCGGTGCCTCCTCTGTAGTTGCCAAGCATGGGCAGGAAGGTCGGGTTCCCGTTCATATTGACCTCGTACATGTTCCTGCCAGTCACGTTCATCCTCATGCTGGTGTAGATCCAGCTGTTCCCCTCCTGGGAACCGTACCATCTGTACAGATACGGGTATGTGTCTGTGAGCGGCTCGTCGAGCTTGGTGACGTCCCACCTAAGGTCCCAGAATCCCTCGTTGGGTATGGCGAACATGTCATACCACTTGATCGTCGAATTCCTCGCGGGGAGGTCAGGAACGATGTTGATCACGGCTGTGCCGACCGCGGAGCCAGTGCTGTCCGTCGCGGAGGCGTTCAACCTTCCTCCTCCGAAATCGACCGCTGTGAACATCACGCTGTGACCGGTGGTTGCGTTGAGAGTGTACTGCGAAGATGTCAAGTTCCATACTGTCCAAGCGATGGTCGCATTGGGGAGCTCTTCGCCCACGGAGTTGTACGCGGATGCAAGGAATTCCTGCGACATCCCAGGTTCCAACGTCCTCACGGACGGGACCAACACGACCGTGTCCAACACGGCCGGATTCACTGTTAGGCTAGCGGTGACTACCTTCGTGTACGTCTTGTCATCGCTATCCACATAGGTGACTTCGCAGCTAACAGTCCCAGTACCAGCGGAGTTCCCCGCGGTGTAGGTGACAGTTCTCTGCCTCGTTAGATCAAACGAACCGAGGGTTGTAGGAGTCGCGCTCCATTTGTATGTCACCCCACTTGTCAGGGCATCCCCATCCCATGTGGGATTCACCGTTAGTTCGACGTCGCTTCCGGCATTGACGACTACGGGACTGGGATCTATCGTGGCCTCGAGCGCACCCTCTTCATCGCCGAATATTATCCCAGCCGCCCATAGTCCCGCCAAGATCAAGGCGACGACGACTATGACGGCGACAATCGCAACCCACGTCTTATTGCCGCCCTTAGCAGGCGGTGCGGGTTCAACAGGCTCACTAGCAGGCGGACTATCATTAGCCTTTTCAGACATTAATTGGTTCCCCCATCTGAAGTGGCTCAACCAGCAATCCAGTGCGTTAAAGGAACTTCCGCTATTTATATCCTCGTTGGTACGCACCATCCAGCACGGAAAAACAATCGCACGTGAATCGACACTCCGAGATCGCTCCAAACGATTCGAACCCCGACTCCTCCAGTAAGCCACAGGCATGCGTCCTGAACCGCGTCTCATG
>MGVW01000014.1 GCA_001800675.1 Euryarchaeota archaeon RBG_13_57_23
ACCACGCTGACGACGACTCACTTGGCGGTGGCAGTCCTCATCGGGCTGCTCCTCAATCTCAACAGGGACGAGTGGTTCGTCGCCATCACGTTCGGCGTCGTGATAGACGCCGACCATCTTTTCGCGGCTCCCAGATACATCTCGGACCACGGGCTAGGGGCGATCATCAAGCCCAGTTGGGACGATGCATCTGGGTTGCCCTGGAAATCTCTCTTTCACGAGCCGGTCGGAGCGTTCTTCGTCGTGCCTCTTGCGATCGGCTGGCGATATATGGTCCCACTCATCTTCTGGGGAACACATGTAGCGGCCGACGAGCTGCAGATGGCCACTCTCGGGCACTCGGCCATCATCGAATCGGTGCTGCTCTCGGTTGTAGTTGCAGGAATATTGTACATCACATATTCCCGGTGGAGCGCTCTGAGTCAGGAGCCGAGCTTCCAGCGTTTCCTGACTCAGTCCTGGGCGCAGGCCCGGACATGGTTCTCGCGGCTGGGCGCATCTATCCGGGCGCCTTAGGATAGTACCTCAGAAGGAAGATCATCCAGACCACTTCGAAGACTATGCATATGGTCGCCGGGACCGCCACCAGCGGCACGAACAGGGCGATTGCGAGTGTGGCGGTCAGGCCGAGGTTCTTGTAGCTCGCGTATAGGACGTAGGTCACCCTTGATGCCTTGGGCACGCCGAACCTGCGTAGGATCCCCTCTGTCCCGAGCCCAATACCGAAGGTCCTCACGACGCATGCGAGCGACATGATCAGGATCAACGCCGGCTCGCCGAGGAACGCATCCCTGTTCGAGCCAGTTACTGCGAAAATGAGCAGCGCGAATGAGAGGTTCATGAACGACGTGTTGAGCGACTTCTCGATGCGCAACCTCATCACCGCGCGGGAAGCCGCCATGGGCAACACTATCAGCAGGAGCAGCGAGTAGACCAGGCTCACGCCGCTCACCTCAGAGCCGATCAACAGCCATGTGAGAATCGGCATCAGGGCAAGAGCCGCGAGGTAGTTCGCCGCTGTGGAGAACAGGGACTTCACGGTCTCGCCACCTAGCACGGTGGTGAACGGGACGATGGAGACGGCCGAGGGAGCAGCCGCCATGAGAATCCATCCCCAGCGGTACTCGTCGGAGAAGAGGAACGCTATGGCAACGATGAGCCCTGTCAGGATCCCGTAGTTGATCCCCAGACAGATCAGAGCGTGACGGACCGGCTCCTTCCCGCGCGCTTCCCCTAGCTTCACGTTTGAAAGTGACAGCGTCATGAGGACTACGAGTGAGGCCATTGAAACCTCTTTCGTGTAAGCGGGGAATCCTCCTGTCACTAGTCCCAGCACGAGCCCGAGGGCCATCATCGCCGCATAGCTCTCGAGCAGTCCCGAAACCCTCATCCACTGCTCGAAGGACCAGTTGACTACAAATACTGTGCCAATCTGAGTCGTCACTGCCATGGCTGGGAACCCTGGCGGCTATCCGAGGCTTTAAACGGTTCTCTTCGGTTACTGATGGCAAATGACCGTCCTCGAATGGGCGACAGATTCGATTATAGATGTGATCTCGAATCTCGGATATCCAGGCGTATTCGCTCTGATGATAGTTGAGGGGATCTTCACGCCTGTCCCCAGTGAGCTGATCATACCTTTCGCGGGATACCTCGCGAGCCAGGGGGAGATGTCCCTCGTGATCGTGATTGTTGTGGGCACGGCGGGAGCTGCCATTGGCAACACGGTCGCGTATTTCATCGGCTACAGGGTTGGGAGGCCCTTGATAACCAGGTATGGTCGGATACTGAGGCTCGATCAGGATGATGTCCTTATCGCGGAGCGGTGGTTCTCCCGATACGGGGACGTCGCGGTGCTTCTGGGGCACGCCATCCCAGGAATCCGCTCTTTCATTTCCTTCCCCGCGGGGATAGGCAGGATGCGGCTCCGCAACTTCGTGGCATATTCGACGGTCGGGGCTATGATATGGACTACGGTCTTGGCCGTTGCGGGGTTCCTACTGCTCGAGGAGTGGCGGACCTTCGCGTCGAACACCGAAAGCATCGATCTGTATGCCGTCATCGTGAGCATGGCTCTTCTCGTAGGCTATGTCTATTGGTCCAAGCGCAGGAGACGCAGCAGCACACGGGTCGAAGAGATGTCTCAGCCGTAGTAGTACTCGCCCTTTGATTTCTGCTCTCTATCTAGGCGTGAGTTCTTCTTGTTTATCCTCGGCCTCGACGAATCTTGGTCCCTTCTGAAGGTTATCTGAACGTCTTTGAGGAACATGTTCATGCCTTCGCGCATTTCCAAAGGACCCTTGGTCGCTCCTTTCGCCGAAGGCTCTCCGCTAAAGACCATGAGCGAATCAGAAATCAGGTCTATCATGTAGACATCATGGTCCACTATGAGCGCGGACTTGCCGAGCTTCTCGATTGCGCGTCTGATGGTCTTTGATGTAACCATCCTCTGGTTGGAATCAAGGTACGCCGATGGCTCGTCGATCAGGTAGATGTCCGCGGTCTTGCCCAGGCACTCGGCGATCGATACCCGCTGGAGCTCTCCCCCGGAAAGGGTCTGCAAGTCCTTCTCCATGAGATACTTCAGGTTCAACGGATGGGCGATCTCCGCCTGGAAGAACCCCGATTCGTAATCCCTGCCCACATTCGCGGCCAACAGCTCCCTGACGGTGCCCTCGAACTCAGGCTTGATGTACTGTGGCTTGTAGCTCATGCTCACTTCAGTCGTAAGGTGTCCCGCCGTGGGTTTGACCTCACCCGCGAGCATCTTCACGAAAGTGGTCTTCCCAGTCGCATTGGGACCCACTGCGCCCACGACTTCTCCCTTCTTGATCGTTCCTTCAGCTACATGGAGGGTGAAAGTCTTGAACCGCTTCGTCAGCGCGGGGAACCTGAGCAACACCTCGGATTTCCAGCCCCCTCTCGGAGGCCTCTTCTCGAAGACGATCTTGGTGTCCCTGAACCTGATGTTCTCCTCTCTCAGGTAGCCGTCCAAATAGACATTGATGGCCGTGCGTACCGCGCGCGGCTGTGTCATCACGCCGTATGCGCCTTCCTCGCCGTACATGATGTGCACGAGGTCGGCAAGAAAGTCCATCACGGCGAGATCGTGCTCTATGACCATGACCTGCTTCCTCTCGCTCAGTTCCTGGATGACCTTCGCGACCTCGAGCCTCTGATAGATGTCGAGATATGAGGACGGCTCGTCGAAGAAGTAGATGTCCGCGTCCTTGAGGAGAGTCGCCGCAATCGCCACGCGCTGCAGCTCTCCTCCGGAGAGCTTCCCTATGTCTCTGTCGATTACACCGCGGATAGCTACCCTGTCGGCGACCTCGTCAAGCCTTCCGTTGTCGTCCACTTTCTTGAGGAGTTCCCTGACCATCCCCTTGTGGAGTGCCGGGAGCTTGTCGACGTACTGAGGCTTCATGGCGGTCTTGATCTTGCCCTTGGACAGCGCGTCGAAGTAGTCGTGTATCTCGGTCCCAGCGTATCGTTTGACCACTTTGTCCCAACTGGACGCGTGGTCATAGTCGCCAAGGTTCGGGATTATCTGGCCAGAGAGGATCGAGATGGCTGTGGTCTTCCCAATGCCATTAGGCCCCAGGAGGCCGACGACCTGGCCCTTCTTCGGGACCGGCAGGCGATAGAGCCGGAACGAGTTCTTGCCGAACTGATGGACCATCTCGCCTTCGAGTTCCTGCGGTAGGCCTATGATCTTGATCGCCTCGAAGGGGCACTTGTGGATGCAGATGCCGCAGCCGACGCAGAGCTCCTCGGAGATGAAAGGCTTGCCCGTTTCCCCCATGACTATCGCGTCGGTGCCTGTCCTGACGGGAGGGCAGTAGTGTATGCACTCCAGGTTGCACTTCTTCGGCTGGCATCGGTCTCTCAACAGGACGGCTATCCTCATCGTTCGGTAGAAGGCCCGAACCCCATAAAAATCTATCAGCTCGATTCCCGCAGCCCGCGCTCTATCTCGCCCAGGATGGGTTCCACATCCAGGTCGGCATAGCCAATGGTCTTCACGAGCTCGTCTGCGGTGTACTTCTGCCCGTAGGACCACAGCTCCTTGAGGTACTTGCCAGCCTTCTCGTTCCTGAACCAGTCCTCTCCGAACTCCTCCTCGAGGGCAGCCCTTATCTGGCCTTCGAGGATCCAAGCCCTTAGGTACCCCGCGCAGTAGAAAGCGTCGTCGACGTCTTCGAGGTAATGCAGGTCGGTGTGCCTGAACTTGAGGGCCTTCTGGAGGCAGCTCCTGTAGACCTCTCCGAACTCGGAGGAGACCCTGGCGTTGTGGAGCTTGATCTCATAGATCAGCTTCGCGGCATATCTCCTGAGGAACATGAGCTTGTTGACGAGCGTGAACCTCCGGTACTCCTCGGTGCTGTCCATCCCCAACACATCGGTCAACCACAGCTTGTTGCAGGGTAAGTAGTTGAAAAGGAACGCGAAGGACTCGGTGACGGAGTTGTCGCCCAGATACCGGTACTCCGCCGGGTGGTCCTTCTTCGTGTGGCCGAAGTGCCACGCGTGCCCTCCCTCGTGGAAGAACGCATCGTAGTCCCTCCATCCGCCTGAGGGCATGATAACCAGACGGACGTCCTGGGGTACGCTCACAGGAGCGCAGAACGCCCTCGGGCTCTTCTTCGGACGCTCCTCCATGTCTATCTTGATGTTCTTGGACCGCTTGGGCTCGAGGCCCATTCCGTCAAGTGTCTTGAAGAAAGCGTCGACGAGCTTGTCCTTGGCGAATATCCCGTCGAATTCCTCTCCTCGGAAGGCGTAGGGAATGTCGAAGCTCCAGGCCTCGGACAGGGCCGTGCCCGCTCGCTTCTGCAGGAGGTCGTCCATCGAATCGACATAGAGCTTCTCGGTCCGCCTGAGGAGCTCCTCCATCTGGTCCTCGAAGGCGATATAGTCGATGCCCTTGAGCGAGGAGCACATGTCGCGATAGTTCTTGAAGCCAAGGGTCGAGGAGAGGTCATGAACGGTGCCCATCCGCTCGAGCAGGATCTCGTTCAGCTTCTTCGTCTCCACGAGCTTGCTCTCAAACAACTTCCTCCTCTTGTCGTGAGACGGTTCGTTCCTGATCTTGATCGGGAGCAGCCTGTACGGTATCTTCTCGCCGTCACATTCGACGACGGACTGCGTTTCGAGAGTGTTCGCCCTGTCGCTGAGCTCCTTGATGGCGCTGTCCGCGTATCCGAAGGTCACGAATTCCCGCAGGTACTTCTGCCATCTGCTGTCTTCCGTCCCTCGGGTCGACTCGTCGCTCTCTTTTGTCAGCGCGATGGCTTCTGCGGAGAACAGATGCGCGTACTTCTCGTAGATAGGAACGGTGGCGATGTCGTCCTTGAGTCCGGCGAAGTTCTGGTAGAACTCCTCCATGAGCTCTCTCTGGAAAGGTTCGAGATCCTCTCGCAGTCCCTCGATGGTCAGGGAGACCATGCCGGAATAATCGCCGTCATCGTTGATATTCGTTTGCGTGATGACCACGCTAGTTTTAAGTGCGCCACCCTCCATGATGGGCGGCTGTTCAAGATGTCTAGGATGCTGGTATGCGTGGCATGGCCGTATGCGAACGGCCCCATCCACGTCGGGCATGTGACGGGCTCCATACTTCCAGCGGACATCTTCGCCCGGTTCAATCGGATGATCGGAAACGAGACGATCATGGTCTCAGGGTCGGACATGCACGGCGCCCCGATCACGGTCCTTGCGGACAAGGAGAAGGTCTCCGCCGAGGCGATCGCGAACAAGTATCACACCATCAACTCGAAGGCGATACTGGAGATGGGATTCCAGTACGACCTCTACACGAGCACGCACACGAGGAACCACGAGGTGGTCTCGCAGGACTTCTTCATGAAGCTGCTGGAGAAGGGTCACCTGGAGAAGAAGTCCACTCCGCAGTTCTACTGCGACAGCTGCAAACGCTTCCTGCCTGACAGGTACGTCGAGGGCAAGTGCCCCCACTGCGCATACGAGCGCGCGCGCGGAGACCAATGCGACTCGTGCGGCAAGGACCTGAACGCGAGCGAGCTGATAGATGCCCGATGCCAGCTCTGCGGGGCAACCCCTGAGTTGAAGCAGACGGAGCATTACTTCCTCCAGCTCTCCCACTTCACGGACGAGCTGATCGCGTATGCGCAGAAGAGCCCGCACTGGCGCCCGCACGTGAGGGCGTTCACGATCAACGTGCTCAAGGAGGGCCTCGTGGACAGACCGATCACGAGGGACATCTCGTGGGGCGTTCCGGTACCCGTCAAAGGGTTCGATGACAAGAGGATCTATGTGTGGTTCGAGGCGGTCATCGGATACCTCTCTGCATCCACTGAGTGGGCCAAGCTCGAGAACAGGCCGGACGAGTGGAAGAAGTACTGGATGGATGAGTCCAGCAAGTCATATTACTTCCTGGGAAAGGACAACATAGTGTTCCACACGATCATCTGGCCCGCGATGCTGATAGGGTATGGTGGGCTCAACCTGCCTTACGATGTCCCGGCCAATCAATACATGACCTTCGAGGGCCAGAAGTTCTCGAAGAGCATGGGCGTGAGCATAGACATCCCGGATATGCTCGCGAAGTTCAGGCCGGATGTGATCAGGTTCTACTTGACCGCGAACATGCCGGAGATGAAGGATAGCGAGTTCTCCTGGGAGGACTTCGCATCCAGGGTCAACAACGAGCTCGTTGCCACCTACGGGAATTTCTTGCACAGGGCCTTGTCATTCGTTTGGAAGAACTACGGGGAGATACCTGTCAAGGGCCAGCTCGACGAGCGCGATAAGGCGGCGCTGGAGCGCATCGCGAAGGCGGAAAAGGAGGTCAGAGGGGCCTTGTCCGCGTGCGAGTTCAAGAGGTCGCTCAAGGAGGTCATGGACCTCGCGCAGTTCGGAAACCAGTACTTCGACTCGGTCGCACCGTGGTCGCTGGTCGGCACGGACAAGGCGAAGTGCGGCACTGCTCTCCATGTGAGCCTGCTCATATCCAAGGCCCTGGCTGTCCTGGCGTTCCCATTCATGCCATTCTCGTCGGAGAGCATCTGGAGCCAGCTCAAGATGGAGGGTACTCTGGAGCAAGCTGGTTGGAAAGGCCTCGAGATGCCTTTGAAGGAGGGAGCGAAGTTGGAGAAGCCCGCGCCTCAGTTCGCGAAGATCGAGGTGAAGTCCGGAGGGGACTTCCAGCAGTTCTCCGCCCTGAACCTGAAGATAGGCAAAGTGGTGGACGTGCAGCCACACCCGAACGCCGACAAACTGTATCTGATGAAGGTGGACATCGGCAAGCAGATCACGATGGTCAGCGGGCTCAAGGAATTCTACACTGCTGAGCAGCTTAAAACGAAGACGCTCGTCATCGTGACGAACCTCGAGCCTGCCACGATCCGCGGGGTGAAATCGGAGGGGATGCTATTGGCGGCGGAGGAGGGGCACAAGCTGGCGCTGCTGACCCCGGAGAAGGATCTGCCCACTGGCACGCAGGTGTCGAGCGGGATGGAGCCTGGCCAGAAGCAACTCAGCTTCAAGGAGTTCCAGAAGCTCGAGATACGCGCGGGCACAGTGTCTGGCGACCCGGCTATGCTTGACCTCGGGTCGAGGAAGGTCAGATGCATCATCGACCAGCCTTCGGGCGGGAAGAAGTATGCCGCCTTCGTGGCTGGGGACAAGGCCTTGGTGCTTCACGCTGCCGACAAGACGAAGATCGTCTTCGATTCGGACATACCGGTCGGTGCGAAGATAAGATGAAGCTAGATCTGCACATCCACTCGAATCATTCCAGAGATGCATCTGGAAGTCCGAAGGACATTTTGAGGTTGTGCAGGATGGTAGGCCTTGACGGTTTTGCCATCACCGACCACAACGCGATCGAAGGCTCTTTGGAAGCGTTTTCGGCAGCCAAGGCTGAGGGTGCGATCGTGGTGAGAGGCGTGGAGGTGTCTTCGTCTGAGGGTCACGTACTGGCATTCGGCGTCGGAGAGTTGATCCCCCGGGGATTGACAGCCGCTGAGACCATCGAGAAGATACATGCTGCTGGAGGAGTATGCGTCGCCGCGCATCCCAAGAGGTTCCCATCCGGAGTAGGTCTCGAGCTCGCAAAGACCGGAAAGTTCGACGGCATCGAGGTCATAAACAGCGGATCATCGAGGAGGAGCAACCGGCTCGCAAGGAAAGTCGCTGAGGAGAAAGGTTTCGCGGTCACGGCGGGAAGCGACGCCCACGCTTTGGAGCAAGTGGGCAGGGCCTACACCATCGTCGACACTGTCGGCTCGGAGGACGATGTCATCGAGGCCATCAGAAAGGGGTCGACGAGAGCTGGAGGCAGAAGCAGAACCAGTGTCGAGGGCGTCCGATATTCCTGGGAGACTCTGGTAGAATGGCTGAGAGGGGATTTTCGAAGGCTCTAGATCTTCTCTGCGATCTTCGAGGCGAAATCTTTCGCCTTTGCAGCAAGGTCCTGCGTCGGGACGTCCTTCGATGCCGTGATGACCAGTAACGCCCTTGCCCCGGCGCTGACGAGCATCATCCTGCCCCTGGTGAGCTCGATGGCGACATACTGGAGTTTGTCCTTCAGTTCCCCAGTCGCCGTCTCCGCGGCACCGAGCAGTATCGCCGACATGGCGACAAAAGTCTCCAGGTGAACCCCTTTCGGGGCGTCCCCTGCTATGTGCATCCCACTCCGAGAGACCACCGTCACCTCGTACACTGACGGGATTGAGCGGATCTCGTCCAAGACTTCTTCGAGGGCAAGATATTCTACCATGGGTGTCCAGCTCTCCCTCTGACCAGTGTCCAATGATGAGTTGGGGAGCTTATAAACCTTCGGGGGTCAGGCATTTGGTCTGCGATGCCTTGATATCAGGCCAGGGAGATTTGCGAATTGGAAGTCATGAAGCTCCTCCACCAGGACTCGAGGAACAACGAGATCAAGCTTCTTCCCGAAACCCTCGACGACCTATGGCATCTGTACAACCTCATCGACGAGAAGGACCTCGTGTTCGCGATGACCTACCGGAGGGGAGAGGAAAAGCCCGACAAGCTCAGACCTGAGAGGGCGGACAAGGTACGGATGCGGCTCGGGATACGCGTACATAAGGTCGAGTTCCAGGAATCCGAGGATGTCTTGAGGGTGCTCGGAATCATCGAGCAGGGACCTCAGGATCTCAGCCAGCACCACACCCTGATGCTTGCGGTCGGAGACAGTGTGGACATAGTCAAGCCTGAGTGGAAGCCCCAGCACTTCGACCGAATCAAGCGCGCAATCACGTCCTCGGAGAAGCCTTCAATCGTATTCGTCGCGATCGAAGACACCGACGCGGTGATCGCCACCGCGAGGGAGTACGGGATCAAGGAGTACGCCACCATCTCTCGCAATCCGGGCGGGAAGATGTTCGACTCAAAATCCAACGAGGAGGAGTATCTCGACGAGGTGGTGCAGAAGCTCAAGCTTGTGATGCACGGCGAGTTGCTCATCATACTCGGACCCGGGTTCACAAAGGAAGCGCTCGCAAAGCGGCTGCGCGAGAAAGGCCCTGGAATCGCGGCTTCGATCAATCTGCAGCACACGGGCCAGGCAGGCATGGCAGGAATAAACGAGATAATGAAGCAGGGCATCAGTGTCAAGATACTTGAGGATACGAGGGTGGCGCAGGAGACCAGGCTCATGGAGCAACTTTTCACCGAGATCGGAAAAGGCGGCCTGTTCGCCTACGGAGATGCTGAGGTCGAGGCAGCCGCACGTGCGGGTGCGATTACCACACTTCTCGTGCTCGACAAGAAGGTGAGAACTAGCACGGTCGACAAGGTCCTCAGACTAGTGGAAGACTCGAAAGGATCCTTCGTGATCGTCAGCTCGCTGCACGAAGCAGGCAGGAGACTCGAGTCGCTGGGAGGGGTCGCTGCGCTGCTGAGATACAAGATGTCCTGATGCTCACTCGTTGGTCTGCCTTCGCCTGGCTCTCATCATGTCGACCATCGCGTCGACAAGCAGCGAGACCGGGAATGGTTTCGACCAAAACGAGACCGCTCCCGCCTCGAGCGCCTTCTCTCGCACGGACTCATCCGCACTCGAGAAGATCACGGGCACCCACGGGTCGATCTTCAGCATCTCTCTGGTGGTCTCGATGCCGTCCTTTCCCGGCATCCTATGGTCCATGATGACAGCATCTGGCTTGAACTTCATCGTTCTCAGGAGTTTCACGGCCTCCTCGCCGTTTGGAGCGGAGAAGACGGTGAACCCCCTCGATTCGAAGACACTTCTGTAGAGGTCTCTGATGAATTCTTCGTCATCCACGACGATGACGCGACCTGACAGGCCATGTCCGCGTGGAGGGAGGTGGCTAGTGATTCCACTGGTGACAACCGCATTCGCCCTGAACACCTGGTCGAGATCCCTCATGGCCCTGTCCTAATCAGGATCAGTGCAAAGCCACGGGCTCTCGAGCGTTCCTCGGAGAACCTCCGGTGCATCGCATCCCATCTTTCTGACACCCGGGCATCAAAATCAACAATAATAATGGTTTCGTGTGAAAACGGGCTTTGGAGCGCTGAAAAGGAAAGAACGAGGGATGAACACGGAGGACGATAGGCAGGAGGAGCAATCGTTCCTACCTATCCGGGATGGTCCTCAATAATCGCAAGAAGGAGAAACCTCGAACTCCGGCTCAACTCCGAGCAGGTCGTAGACTTCTTCCCAACTGTAGTGATCCGCGTCAACCATTCTTTTCACACTTCCTGAAGACTCTACTGGAAACGGAGGTCATTAATGTGATGCGGGGAGTTGCGCGAAAGTAGTCTGGCACCACGAAAATGCAGCCCTAGCGAGTGTGCCTGACATGCACTGCCTCGCCGCGCTCGGCTAGGGTCATCTCTTCAGGAGTCATGATTGCGACTCCTACAGCTCTGACATCTCCCTTGTGCACGACGGCGACGTCATCACCTATCCGAATCTCGTCGCTCGCGCCCTCGACCCCGACCGCGAACAGGTTC
Organism: Euryarchaeota archaeon RBG_13_57_23; assembly: GCA_001800675.1. Classification (GTDB taxonomy): domain Archaea; phylum Thermoplasmatota; class Thermoplasmata; order UBA10834; family UBA10834; genus COMBO-56-21. The sequence continues at coordinate 10,987 of MGVW01000014.1, forward strand.
CCCTTGGGCGAGAAGTCTTCGATCTCGACGCTGTACTCCCCATCTGATGCGATGACCTTCGCTCCTTCCAGAGTGAGCGAGACCATCCCCCGCTCACCCGTGAGCATCCCTAGCTGAGTGTTCCCGCGCATGAGCTTGATGTTGGGCCATCGGCCCCAGAGAGAGGCGTCGTCGCAGAGTTTCGATCCAATGTCCCCGAACTGGAACCTGCAGATGGAGCGCAAGTCCTCCGTGAATCTCGACTTCTCTCGGGAGGAAGTCGCCTCAATTCCAGACTCTCTGAGCGTCTTCTCGAGACGCTCAAGGCTATCAGGTGAGCCAGGGTTCCCAGAAGAAGTGTCCACGAAATCCTCGAGGATCGAGTTCACAGGTTCGCGTTCGTCTCCCAGGTGAGAGATCACTAGGTCGTAGTTCTGCGTGGACACCAGCCACGAAACCATTTCCTGAGCAAGTACCTTCTCGTCGCGATCCCAGTGGCCCGTGACGGGTATGTCGTAGTCCTGCGCGGGATAGAACAGCTCGAGCTCTCTGGGCACGAGCCCTATGGGAGAGGTCACTATCACTTCGTGGACGATTTCTGCCTTCCCGCTCTGCTGGATTGCCTGCCTGAAGCGCATGTGCGACTTGGAGAACGAATAAGGCTTTCTGGCCGAACAGGGAATCAAAACCAGTATCCTCGTTCCCGCTGGCCTCGCGTATCTCTTCTCTAGCCGCTTCCTCCATCTCAGAATCTCGGGCCGGTTGAGCGACTCCTTTGAGCCCGCATGGAATGGGGCCCCCTTCACGGGCGCATGCCGTTCCTGGAGCTCCTGATGTTCGATGTCCAGTAGCCTGAGGTTCTGCACTAGCCATGGATCGGTCCTGACCCTGTTCTCGACAAGCTCCCTGAGCTTCCCCTCGGAAATCGCGTGCCTCACCATCCTGAGCTCGATCTCCGCGGTCGTGTAGTTGTGCTTGAGCAGTTGGTCCTTGCCAGTTTTCCCAGAACTGCACGCGGGACACGAACATGGGAGGTCCTTCAGCCGATCGTAAGGAAGGACACCGGTGCTCGTGAGATAGCCTCCGTTCTCCGAGGCCATTATGAGCGGGAGCGAATCGAACAGGTCAAAGCCCGAGTATGACAGAAAGGCGAGCCTGTGTGGCAGTCCCATCACGGAGCAGAGAAGGGGTTTGAGGATGTTCCCTCCGGTCTTCATCGATTCCACGGCGTCTGCGAACTTACGCGAGTCGAGGAGCAGCGCAGATGTTCCCTTGGGAGTGAGGATATCCGCCTCCTCTGGGTCATCCGCGTATGGTGATCCGCGGTGATCTGGAGTCAGGTGCGGCGTTAGCTTCGCAACTCCCCCATCCTCTGCCGAGAATGCCGATGGTGCCATGAGCAGATCGCCGGTCTTCCCCCTGTCGAGGCTCGTCAGCTTCAGCGAATTCTCAGGAGAGGCGAAGCGCTCGGTATCTACGAACGCTATGGACGGCGTAGTGAACTTGGAGCCATCAAGTTCCAGTCGGCCGATCCTGGCCAGTCCGTCTCTTTCAACGATCTCGAATCGCACGCTTGCAGATTGCGCCAATAGTAGAAAAAACAATGGATTGGGAGGCAAGGCCTCCCGCGATAGAAGATTAGAAAGTGGTTACGACGTCATGCTCGGCGAGCAGTTCCTTGACCTTGGAAGCGGGCACGACCTTCAGGCCTTCGAAAAGCTTCGACTCATCGATTCCCCTGGAGTCCAGGTCCTCTTTCACCACGTAGACCGGGACCTCGAAGTCGTATAACTCTTTGGTGGCTTCCATGTTCGAAGGCATCTTGACCGCCTCGGCCTTCTGGCTGGCTATGGCGTTGTAGACTCCGTCGTCCATCATGAGCACGGAGGTCTTCATGCCGTTGACGCCCATCGCGAGCCCCAAGCGAAGACCAGCGAAAGCTTCTTCGAGTCCGTATGGGGCCTTTGTGATCAGCACAAGAGTTGAGTTGGCCATTTCTTTCACCTCGCTATTGTGACTAGCCGGTCGGATTCGGAGATGAACTTGAATAGGTCGTTCGTGAGGCTTCCGACTTTCGCGCCCGCTATCTCCTCTCCGCGTTCGAACCCTCTGGCTGCGTAGCAGGTCTCACATATTGCGGTGGAGACGCCCTGCTTAATGGTCTCCTCCAGCTCGTTGCCGACATTGGGGAACCGCTTCGGGTTCTGCCCTTTCTTGACGGCAGTCACGCCTTCGCCGTACCCGAACATATCTACCTTGTATCCTTTCGCGAGTGCGGCACGCGCGAGCTTGACCGCGACGTTGGCGTCCATGGCCATCATCGACCCAGTCCTCCACAGAATCGTCAGTGTCTTCGGCATCTTTTCACCTCACACCGTGATCGTTCGCTCGGTCCGCTCCATGATGCAGTCGACTATGTCAGCATACTCGACCGCGCTGCCCGCCTTCAGATCGCTCGGGCCGAAACCTCTCGCCTCAAGGTCCTCCTTTGAGACAAGTACCTCGTGAGCGGACTCCTTCAGTTTCCTCGAAGGCCCGTCGACGAGCGCCTGATAGACGCCGTCCTCGAGCAGGATCGCGCTTGCATCCTTGCTGTCCGCGAACCTCTTCATCGTGTGCGTCGGGTCGAGTTCCTGCGGGGATTTCAGTATTATGAACGCGCTCTTCGGCATGTTATCGTGCTCATCCGATGAACAGCGTGACGTTCGACTCGTTGGCGAGTTTCAGGAAAGAAGCTGCGCCGAGCACCTTGACTCCGGGCTTGAGATCGCTCTCCTTGATTCCCATGAGGCCCATCGTCGTCGTGCACGCGTAGAAATTGACTCCCAAGTCCATCGCCTGCTTCACCATCTCGTCGTGGGACGGGATCCCAACGGCCTTCATCTTCTTCTGGAACATGCCAGTGAACAGTCTGAACATTCCGGGAAGCTTCGGCTTTGCGGTCTTCTTCAGGAGCCCTGTCCCAAAGAACGTGTAGAACACGTGTACCTCGGTCCCCATGGACGCAGCTGTCGTTCCCATTATCAGGGGCATGTATGCCTTGTCGAACGTGCCCTCACTTACAACCATGCACATTTTGTCTGCCATTTCAATCCATTCTCCTTGATGCTTTACTTGATCTTGATGTAGAATTTGAGGATCTTCCCCTCTTCTTCGGTGCCTACCAGCTGATTGCCTGTCCTTGAGCACCAAGCAGGAACATCTTCCTTCGCTCCCACGTCGTCGGCCAAGAGCTCTAGCACCTGACCGGATTTCAGCTCCTTGACTTTCTTTGCGAGTTGCACGATCGGCATCGGGCACATAAGCCCCCTCGCATCTAGAGTCGCGTCTTTCTGCAAGAGAATCTTCTCCCACGGTATTGACAATACCGCGCATAGTCGTATCCGATGCCCCGTTATAAAGATTGCCACGTCGTCGACGGCCAGGTGGTCCGCTTTTCTGTGTTAGTGGCAACGGTTAAGTATAAAATTGGCACTACCGTGCAATATGGTCGAACCACAGAAGATCCTGAGCGGTGAGGCGACCTGCCGTGACATCGTCAAGTGCATGTACAGGCTCTCCGACTTCGAACTCGCGATCTACAGAAAGTTGGTCAAGCAGGGCCCTCTGAGGGCAGACGATCTCGCACCTGTGCTCAAGAGAGATCGGAGCACCGTCTACCGCGCGCTGCAGAAACTCGTCGCAGCCGGTCTCGCTTTCCGGGACACGAAGAGCATCGAGCGCGGAGGTTACTATCACGTATATGCCGCGGTCGAGCCGGCTCAACTGAAGGCGAAACTGCATAAGTGCGCCGACGATTGGTTCGAGAACATGAACGGTGCAATCGACGATTTCGATCTTGCGTGAATTCGTCTCGAGCCCCAAAGTCATTTCCGTCAGAGAATCCTGAAAGTCTTATATGCTGCACATTGGATTAGGTGCTCGATGTCAGCAGGATGGAAGGGGATGGACATCGTCTCCATCCGCGATTTTTCGAGGGAGCAGATCGAGCATGTCTTGAAGCTGGCCGACAAGATGGTGCCGGTCGCGAAGGGGGAGGAGCGGAGTGTGCTTCTTGAGGGGCACGTTCTCGGATCGCTCTTCTATGAACCGTCTACGAGGACGCGGCTATCATTCGAGTGCGCGATGACACGCTTGGGCGGCAGGACATTGGGATTCGACGAACCAAAAGGTTCGTCAGTCGCGAAGGGAGAGACCCTCGCGGACACGATAAGGATGGTCGACTCATACTGCGACGTGATAGTTCTCAGGCATCCGCAAGAAGGTGCGGCTAGATTGGCTGCGCACTTCGCAAACAAACCTGTGATCAACGCGGGAGACGGGGCCGGGCAGCATCCGACGCAGACTATTCTCGACCTGTTCACGATCAGAAAGGAGAAGAAGAACCTTGAGGGTATCAACGTGGTCGTCCTCGGGGATCTGAAATACGGCAGGACCGTCCACTCTCTCGCGGAAGCCCTGGCGATGTTCGGCGCGCAGCTGACCTTCGTGGCTCCCCCGAGCCTGCAGATACCGAAGGAGCATCTGAAGCAAATCGAGACGATGGGCCACAAGCCGAAGATCAGCAGCTCCCTGGAGGATTCCATCAAGGAGGCCGATGTGCTCTACGTGACAAGGATACAGAAGGAGCGGTTCCCCGACCCGGCTGAGTACCAGAAGGTAGCGGGCACCTTTAGGATAGACCTGAACGCGCTCAAGGACGTGAAGCGCGACATGATCATCATGCACCCGTTGCCGAGGGTCGGAGAGATCGCGCCTGAGGTGGATGCGACCGAACATGCCAGATACTTCGAGCAGGCGTTCAACGGGGTGCCTGTCAGGATGGCGCTTCTCGGGCTTGTGCTGGGGGCGTCGAAATGAAGGAGTTCAAGGTCACACCGATCAGGAACGGCACGGTCATCGACCACATCTCAGTCGGGATGGCCCTGAAGGTCCTGAAGATCATCGGGGTCAAGGACGACGTGAACTCGACCGTGAGCGTCCTCATACATGTGCCGAGCAAGAAGGCCGGCTGGAAGGACATCGTGAAGATCGAGGACCGCGAGCTCGACCCGAAGGATCTGGACAGGATCGCTCTCATCTCTCCCAACGCCACGATCAACATCATCAGGGACTACAACGTCGCTGAGAAGTTCATCGTCGAAGTCCCCAACGTGATCAAGGGCATCATGCAGTGCTCAAACCCTGGATGCATAACGAACAAGGACGAGCCGGTCGAGCCGGAGTTCGTTGTCGAGTCCAAGAAGCCGATCACTCTCAGATGTGTCTACTGCGACAGGGTCACGACTGATGTCGCGGAGAACATCAGGTGAGTTCTCTGAAGGGGGCCTGAGGTCTGAGGCTGAAGCTCGAGCCGAACAAGTGCGTCGCATGCGGTCTTTGCGAGATGGTGTGCAGCATGCACAGGGATTCCGTTCTCACACCGATGACCTCGAGCATCATCCTCCACATCGAGGACAAGGCCAACTACTTTGGACTCGTTTTGAAGACGAAGTCAGAGGGGCTGTTGCTGGGCAGACCTGAAGGAGCATCTTCAGGCCAGCAGGCTTCGGGATCAGGTGGTCCTGGGGCGAAACCGATTCTCCTCAGGGAAGCGTGCGACCTCTGCGACGGGCGCCCCAAATGCGCGAGCATCTGCCCGACCCAATGCATCACGGCGGTCGATTAGATGAACATGCGCAACGGGAAGATAGGGATAATCGACCTTTCGACGGGGGTGTCTAGCGAGGAGGATTTCGTAGGCGACGTTCTAACAGCGGGTGTCCTCAGGGCTCTTCTTGCGAAGCACGGACCTGATTCGATAGTCCTCGGAACCGGCCTCCTCACTGGCAGCCTGATCCCCGCCTCGTGCGCCGGAACATTGACAGCTGGCCAGAAGACCATGCCGTTGCTCGGCCACGCGGGAATCGAGCTGAAGCTATCCGGGTTCGACTTCCTGGTCTTGAAAGGTAAGGCACCCAACTGGGGTTATGTCTGGACCCGAGACGGGATCGTCGAATTGGTGGAACTACGTGAGAGCCCACAGCTCAACTCTTGGCAGCGGACCGATAAGATAAGAGCCGACCAAGGGGACTCCAAGATCCAGGTGGTGTCGGGTGGCCCGTGGTGCGATGCGGGTAGTCCTGCCGCTCAGCTGGTGGTAGACCACTGGGGCGGCGAGGACAAGGTCGGGATGGGCGCGGAGTTCGGCAAGAGGAATCTCGCTGCAGTGGCGTTCAGGGGGATGGGGGAGCTGGAGATCGCAGATCCTGAAGCTCATTTCGAGGGATCAGTTGCGCTCATGAAAGGTCATCTGTCCAGGCTCGGACCGAACAAGGGTCTGCAGTCATATTACGAAGGCGCTGGGCGGGAGGATTTCGTTAGCCTGGTGCACAGGTATATCGGATGTTACGGTTGCCCTTTCCCGTGCAGAACTTACCTCAAGACGGAGGAGGACCCGAAGGAGATGCGCTTCATGCACAAGGAGCCAGGCTATCTCCACTATGACGTTCCAGCTCTCGAGATGGCCACTCAGGTTGGCCTCAGTTCGCGTGACGCGACCAGAGTGCTGACACGCTGCGCACAGGCAGGTGCGGAACCAGTGGCTGTGCTGACTGCTGCTGCGGTGGGAGGCGGTCGACCGGATGTGGCGTCCATCGAGAGTCTGCTGTCGCGGCGGGCCGATGTCAAACCAGTCAACAAGGGCAACTTCGAATCGAGTTTACCATCGCTGAAAGATTACGAGACATGCCTTGGACTTGGCCTTTGCCCGAGGTACTGGGCAAAGGTTGGATTCGACATCAGATCTCTTTCCTCATGCGCTGAGTCGGCCATCGGTCACACACTCCAATGACCCGACCAGTCAACCCCATGGTCAAAAAGCTTTTAGTAGAAGACAGCTGGTAGGTCATCGATACCATGAAGATACTCGTCACGACCGGCATGCCTGGGTCCGGCAAGGAGGAGTTTCTCCAGTGCTGCGTCGCGAGAGGGGCGAAGCCGATAAGGATGGGGGACATAGTCCGTGAGAAGGCCAAGGAG
>MGVW01000015.1 GCA_001800675.1 Euryarchaeota archaeon RBG_13_57_23
CAAGTGTACGGCACGTTGCCGAACTTGATCTCTCGGACATCCGAGCCAGAGGTGATATCGAAGTCCTGCACGCTAGGCGTGGTCGCGTACCAGCCTTGCCGCGACTCCTCAGTCACCCAGTAGAATCCTGGGTACAGGTTCGTGAAGCACCAAACGCCCCACTCGTCCGTATAGACGGTTATGGGCTCGATCGGGGAGTCCCATGGGTCCCAGTTGCCGATATCAATGCCATCGTCGACGAACCCGGTCAGCGTGAAAGCCCAGCCCATGAGCCCTGGCTCGTCGCCGTCCTTGGCGCCGTCCATGTCCCAGTCCAGGAACTTCCAGCCGCAGATGTTGGCCCACTCGAGGTTGCCGAACTTGGCGCAGGTGATGTCGTCACCGGGCCCGAGCGTGAACTCGTAGCTGTCAGGCGTGATGTGCGTCCAGCCCGGAGGCACCGTCTCAGTGACCGTGTACGTTCCGGGCAGCAGGTCCTCGAACGAGTAGTATCCGAACTCGTCCGTGACATCCACCAGCGGCCCGACAGGCGTGCCGTCCAACAGGAATCCAGTCAAGGTGATCGTCCAGCCAGGCAGCATCGGTTCGATCGGGTCGTCCCTCACGCCGTCCATGTCGAGGTCCAGCCACTTGTAACCCGAGATGCTTCCCTTGTTCACATTGCCGAACCAGACTTCGACCTCGAACGGCTCAAGGACGTAGACATCAACGAGCACCGACTGCGGAGTCGTCGGGGTCCAGCCGTCCCTCTCTTCCTCATATACCCAGTACATGCCGGGTATCATGTCGAGGAAGCAGTAGCGTCCGTCCGCGCCGGTCGAAGTCACTAGATAGACCTCGTCGCCGTTCACGTCGTAGCCCCAGACGTAGATGATCCAACCCTCGATTGCGGGCTCGTTCAGGTCCCAGACGCCGTCGGCGTTCAGGTCGTGCCACTTGTATCCGCAGATGCTGCCCTCGGGCAGGTTCAGGAAGTTGACGTCCTCCGCGACCATCCCGCTCGAAAGCGTCAGGTCGTAAGACTCGGCGGAGTACGCGTTCCATCCGGTCTGCATGATCTCGCGCACGGTGTATGTGCCTGGCTTCAGGTTCGTGAACTCGTAGTAACCGTAGCTGTCCGTGAGCCTCGTGATCGGCCCGATGACCTCACCATCGTATGCGACGCCCGTGAGCTCTATGACCCAGTTCATGAGTCCAGGCTCTCCGAAGCCCATGAGGCCGTCCCTGTCGAGGTCAGCGGCCTTGTAGCCCCAGATCTTCACGAGCTTCGTGACGGTCCATGTGTCCCAGTCCTCGGCGATGCGGTCCTGTCTGTCCCAGCCGTAGGCGTACACCGTGTTGTCAAGGTCTCCCTCTCCCTCGGGAACTGGTCCCCAGACATACGAGAAGGAGTACGTCTCCCCGATCGCCAGCATCGGGATGTATGCAATCCCGCCACCGACCAGAGTGTCGGTGAGAGTGACGTCGAAGAGCTCAGTGTCCCCGATGTTGGTGACGTCGATGTAGTACGTGATATACTCGCCAGGAGCGGCGTAGATCGGCCCCTCCTTCTCCACATCTATCTGCGGGTGGAGGATCTCGTAGGTCCAGCTAGAGTAGCTCGACTCGTCGTGTCCCTGGTCATCCCATGCGAGCACATACGCCTCGTTGACTATCCACTCGGATCCCCTCGGGACGATGTACGAGAGCGGGCCCACATTCAACCAGTCGCCCGCCGCGATCCATCCGGTCCACAGCGCACCAGCGCTGAGCAACGGGTCGTACAGCTCGACATACATGTCGGTGTCCCAGCTCGGGTTCTCGATGTAGAAGTAGTAGAATATCTCCTCGCCGTCATGGGCGCAGGTCATGTCCGACCACTTGTACAGGTAAATCATCGGGTGCTTGATGTCGACCGACCACATGTCATAGGCAGTGACCCAGTGATCCTGCGGGTCGTATGCATCTACATACACGAAGTTCTCGAACGGGTCAAGGTCATTCGCCTGAATCACATATGGATATGGTCCGAGCACTACTGATTCCCCGGCGCCAAGCTGACCCGACTCAAGAACACCGATCATGAAGTCGTTGAGTATGTAGGTCATCGGTGTGTCAAGGCTCGGGTTGCTGACCTCGAACCAGTAGGTGACCGTCTCGCCGACCTCGGCGCATGACTTGTCCGCCCACTTGTCGACCTCGATCATCGGGTGGTAGATGTCGACCCACCAGGAGGCTTCTGCATAAGCTCTGTGCCCTTGTGGATCAACAGCGTTCACCCAAGCGAGGTTCTCCAGCGGATCGGGGGTCAGCTCGTTGACGATGTATGGAATCCAGAGGCTGGTCCAGTCTCCGGGTTGCAGTACTCCAGTAATCAACGGGTCCAGTGAGAACATCAGGTCATAGACCTCGATGGACATCGGTGTGTCCGGGCTCGGGTTCCAGACCTCGATGACATACCAGAGCGTGTCGCCATCGGCGGCGCATTGGAGGTAGCCATCGACGTACTTGTAGATGCCGATCATCGGGTGGTAGATCTCCACGCTCCAAATGTCCCAATCAATTGTGTAGTGACCCTGCCTGTCCCATGCGTAGGCCCAGACTTCGTTCACTAGCGGATCGGCCTCAACCGGGCCAACGGTGTAGTACAGAGGCCCGATCAGGACTGAATCGCCAGCCAGGATCGTCCCATCCCAGACCCAGCCGAACATCGTGTCGTAGACCTCGGCATACATGTCTGTATCGTCGCTCGGGTTGGAGACCTCGATCCAATACTCGAGAACATCTCCCTCCGCGGCGCAGGTCCACTGGTGGGCCTCCCACTTGTCAACTTCGATGTCAGGGTGCAATATGTCGACCGACCATGAATCCTCATCGTACGCGTAGTGTTGCTGATAGTCCCACGCGTTCGCGTATACGAGGTTCCAGAGTGGATCTTTCTCATAGCCACCGACAGTGTATGTGTACGGACCGAGCAGAACCGAGGCGCCGGCTCCGAGGTATCCGGACCAGAGCCAGCCGAACATGCTGTCATAGACATCGGCATACATGACCGTGTCCCAGCTCGGGTTCGTGACCTGGACCCAGTAAATCAGAGTGTCACCGTCAGCAGCGCAGGTCCAACCATGCTCCTCCCACTTGTCGACTATAATCGCGGGGTGAAGCACGTCCACCTCAGCGGTGGCCTCATCGGACACCTGCAGGCCGAGGAAGTCCTCGCCTGTCGCTGTTGCAGTGTTCCTGAGGATGTCGACCCACTCGGTGCTCGCAGGCAATGTGTACGGAACAACTACGCTCCAGGACTGTCCTGAGAGCAGCGTCCCGACATCCCATGTGCCGAGCATCGGGTCCGAGACAACGACATTGTACAATGTGGTCATTGACGCGGCAGGGTTCTGCACATAGAGCGTGTACCAGACCGTCTCGCCTGGCTTCGCGCACTCGGGATCAACGTCCTTCGTGATGTCGATCATGGGTGTGAGTATCTCGACTTCCCAGTCGTCCCAGTCCCATGCAGTGCGGCCCCACCAGTCCCAACCGTAGACATCGACCATGTTGAGGAGCCAGTGTGCGTCTCCCGCCTGGACTTCGTAGTCCAGTGTTACAGTCGTGCTGTCTCCAGTCGCGAGGAAGCCGATGTAGGCATAGCCTGCGTGGTCGTCTATCATGTAGACGTCGTACAGGTCGACCGGGCCTGTGTTAGTGATTGCATACGTGTAGGTGATGACATCGCCGATGTGCGCGTACCAAGGTCCGCTCTTCTCGATGTCTATCTCCGGAGGACCGATGATCTCGAACGGCGCGTCATCCCACAATGTCGGGTAATCGCCGTTGTTGAGATCCGAGTAGTCCATCCAAACATCGTTGTAGTATATTCCAGGCACGTTGGTAACGACCTCTGCCTGGAAGGACAGGTAAGCGTCGAACGGGTCCGTTTCGCTGATCGCGCCAGGGAACCAACCGACGTACCAGGTCCATCCGTTCGCGTTGAGTACTGGACCGGGGATCGGGGTCATCGGGGCCGGGTTGCTGTCATCCCAGTAGAGGAAGGTACCTGGGATAATCTCTGCAGCCGGTTCCAGAATGTCCCACAGGTTCACGCATGTCGCGGGGCATGCTCCAGCGTTGCTGAAGTGTACGGTGAATGTGATGATGTCGCCCTCGGAGACATAATACGGGTTGCCGATCTTCTCGAGGTCCATCTCGGGCTGGCACTCGACTTGATCGAGCGATATCGGAACATCTCTGTTACCCTCATCCTTCGGAGGAGTCAATCCCACAATGCGAACATGCAGGGATTCACCTGGGTAGTAGGATGCACCGGGCTTGTCGACCTCTGTGACTGCGAGGTGAGCACCGAATCTCACGACAGCACACCTCGCGCCATCGGCGAAGGTCATCGTGAACTTCCAAACCTGAACTGTCAGGTGCTTGCCCGCGTCGTAGATGTTGTCAAGCCTCTGCTGGCTCGTGATCGTACCCTGAGCCGGGTCCACATAGAACGGCAACGACGAGTTGGTGTAGGTGTTGTACGGAGGGTTCGGAGTCGCGTCCCAGTACTGCGTCAGGAAATCTATCCCGTACGTTGGAACTTTCAGCGGGGTCGTGTCGATGAAATCGACTCCGATCGCAACCGTCACCTCATCTGGGTTGCCCAGCTGTCTCTTGTTTAGAACGACCACCTTCGGGACACTGTCGCCCTCGAGGTAGCCCTTCACATCACCGGTGGTGAACTTGGCATGAGGCCTCAAAGTCCAACCCTCGATGTATGCAGCGGGGTCCATGAACTGAGTGAACGCGACCAGTTCCATGCCGTCGACGGTCTGAGTCGCGGTGACATTCACAGGTAGCTGGGGATTGAATTGCAATTCCTCAGCGACATAATCATTGCAGACAAATCTTCCATAGAGATCAGGCGTTACGACAAAAGCCTTCGTTTCGAGATCTGGATGCTCTATCACGACATTCACGGGCACCCATTTCGAGAAGCCTTCTCCATAGATATCTACAACATCTCCCGGCGAGTACTCGTCCATCCCAGTCCAGATAGCTGGCGGGACGTCCTCAGCTCTCGCCGTCATTGCTACAAACGCAGTCGAGACCATCACGAAGACGATCAGGACTGCGGCTAATCTCGCACTCCATCGCGGAGAGCTTACGTTCGCAGTGCTAGTTCCATCAGTCAAATTAGACTCCTCCCTCTTTGTACGGCGCCATTTCCCCCCGAGTTTTTTGCGCGGCGGACACTCTCGCATATCCGCCAACCTAGGCTTGGCGCCAAGGGGCATGATACCACAGTCGCGTAGATAAAGATTCGCAATACTGACTTATCTCGATTTGCGCGCCAATCCGGTGAAAAAATGCCAAGTGATTCCGTCTTAATTCACTCAAACTCCATCGCGCGCCTCCACCGGAAAGCTAGCTCCCCGGGTCGTGCGGCGCGATCTTCCTCGGTCGTGATCGCCCCGCGTTTTCGCGGTTGCTCTCATAATATACTATATGCGATGCGGAGACAGGGCGGCATACTTAGAAATCCGAGAAAGGCCGTTCACACCCGAAAGGTCATGCAATGGAGATGAAACTCCGCAACACAACTCTCCATATCACTCGCGAGAGAATCATCGGGTTAACGATTGTTTCAGCAGGCGTGATACTGTTGGCGTACGGATACAACGCTCATCTCGACATTTTGGAGATCGGGGAGACGATTGACCCCGTTCTTCAGCAGAGACTGTCCTCGCTCGAGGATAAAAGGGACGCGAGCATCGTGTCCTCGATAGGCCTCATCTTCTTGGGAGTGTTCGCGTTCGCGATCTTGGGAGAGCGAAGCTCGCCGAGGCCGGTCTCCGAAGATCAGATGATCTCGGCAGCTCGGATGGCCGCACAGACAACGGCGGGACTCTCGCTTGCTGGCAACGCCTCCTATCTGCCCGCGAAGCACGGCCTGACCAAGGAACGGATCTTCATCCCTTCGACAAAAAGCGAATTCGTGCCACCCGCGGCCCTCTCCGACGATCTCATCCTGTCCCCCGGAAAGGATGGTTCGACCCCGGGGATTGCGCTAGAACCTCTCGGCCTGTCGCTACTTGCCCGCATTGAGAAGGAACTGAACACTTCTCTCGACGGCGCAGGAATTGAGGCAGCCGAAGGCACTTTGCAGATGCTCAAGCACGGTCTCGACGTGGTCAAGGACTTCCACTTCAAGGAGCGAGAGGGTAAGATGATCCTCAGGGTGGAGTACAAGGACCTTCTTGATGCGTGCAGGGCTGTGCGGAAGGACATGCCAGACACATGCCGTCAGATGGCGTGCATTGGGTGCGCATGCATCCTGACGGCTGCTGCCCGGGCGACTGGGAAGGTCGCAGTTGTCGAAGATGTCGACAACTCGAAGGACATGGTCGTGTTCACGCTAAGCCTGCGGGAGTGGTGAGACGGGCCTTTGTAGCATGCCTGGCACCCCGTATCAGATGACTGGCCTGATTGACGCAATCTATAAACATCTCCAGCAGTTTAGAGTCCGATGATGGAGTCCCAACCCCGGACCCCCGCTGTATATGCCAGGTTGTTATCCTTCACTCTAGCCTGCGTCATGGTTCTGACGACCATCCCGATCGGCGTATCGGCCGAATTGCCGCATGAGAATTTCGAGCTCGTCGGCTCGGATCTCGAGATGGTCATCGCCCTGCTCAACTCGTCTATCAGGGCTTCCGAGAATGCGCTTCGCCAGTTCTACGAAGAGGATGTCCCCGAGGCGAACCAGCACCTGTCGATGGCGAGCGGGATTCTCACTCCTGCCAGCCAGATCCTGACGGAGATACAGGGCCTCGCGGGAAGCTACGAGAACCTCAGTTCGCTGCTTCCTCCGTTCTTGCAGCTTCAGACAAAGCTGGGCGAATGGTCCTCCCAGGAGGAGTCGTTGCTCTTGATGAGGGACGACGTAGTCACCGCATCGCAGCTTGCCAATCTGACCGATGAGGACCTGATCGCGGCGATTACGGCCATCAAGACGGTTCAATCGCTCATCATCTCCATGAACCGAACGATAGACGATATGCTCATACCAGCAGATGAGATCTCAGCGCTCACCGTCGACGCGGAACATGTGTTCGTCCCCAACGAGCTCAGGCCGCTCATAGAACAGCTGAGAGAGCTGTTGCGGCTGATCCTCGCGGAGATCGAGGCCCTGATCCACGATGACATCCCGTGGGCACTGGACCCTTCCGGTCAGGAGCGGGCCTTCGTGCTGCTTTGGCTCGCGGATTCCCGGCTCTATCTTGGTGAGCCGATCATCGGCGGAGGATACCTCTACTACAACGGGAGCTTCAGAAGCGGGCAGAGCGTCCACATACTCATGAACTCCAGCGAGCTGATGACCGTCACGACCGGTCCGACAGGGGCGTTCAGCTTCGTCCAGCAGGTACCCATAAACGCTTCTTGGCTCGGCTCACACATATTTGTCGCGACCGCGACCACGCCCTTCGTGAATCTCACATCCGATGCCGCTTCTCTGTCCATCGTCCTCATGCCCACCACAGTAAGGATCGAATCGGACGAGACTCTGCTTTCGATAGACGAGATCGCCACCGTCTCGGGCACTCTGGTGGATGTGTACGGGAATCCCATTGCGAATGGCTCCTGTAGACTGGTCATGGACGGTTCTACCCTAGGTGTCACGACTTCCGAGGACGGTGAATTCGAGCGGAGTTGGACAGCGCAGGAGTTGTGGTTCGGAATTCACCAAGTCAAGGCGTTCTACGACCCCGAGCTTCCCTATGAGCCTTCAGAATCGAACACGGTCGAGATCACGGTCAGCATTCCTACTGCCATGACATTCCGATTGTTCTCCGAGAAATTCCGTCCAGGATACTACATCGTCGGGAACGGCTCACTGATGGCGAACGAGTCCGATCCTCTGGTCGGGCAGAGGGTCACCATTTACATCGACGGAGTCATGATCCAGAACGTCACGACCACCGCCAGCGGCGAGTTCGCTATCGCCATCCCTGTCGGGGACCTGGAGCGAGGAACGCACGTAATCCGCGCCGCATTCCAGTTCAAGGATGACATGTGGAGGTACTGCGAAGCCGAGGACACTTTCATCATAACGAGCCTCAAGCCAGGAGCGTACCCATTCTTCCCCTTCTTCCCGGGATGGGAGGGGAGTCCCCTTGAGAGGTTCCCGTACCTGTTCTTCGGTGAGAACGCATACTACACTTGGCTTTTCTTGCTCATCGTCATCGCTATCCTAGTCAAAGCAGTGCAAGTCAGAAGAGCGCAGAAGAAACGTGCCAAGGAGCGGGCCACGCTGATCGGAGGCAGCTCGATTGACGTCTTTCAGGAGGACATCATAACTGGGGCTCTCGCGGAAGGGGACAAGATGTTCGATTCGCTTCTGGCCCATAGCCCTGCAGATCCCAATGGACGTATCGTCTGGTACTACAACAGCCTGATCACGTTCCTAACGAGGAAGCGGAGGATATCCATCACCGACAGCATGACCCACTGGGAGGTCGCGAAGTTGCTGAAATCCCTGGGCTTCCCGGGAGAGAACGTCGAGAAGGTGACCATGCTCTTTGAACAGGCCTTTTACTCGGGGAGCATCCTGAGCGACCTCGACTCTCTAAGCATGAGCGTGGCCATGGACGGGCTGAGGGGCAGGAAAGCGGGGGGTGGTGCGCCTGCGGGGTAAACTCGCGAAAGGCTACGTCTCCATCATAGTCATCGGCGTAGTCGCAGTCCTCCTGCTGGTGTCAATGCTCGCCCCGGTAGTATCGAGCTCCGAGGATTTCGCCATCTACAATACGAGTTGGAACGGGACCAGCGGACTTGCGATCTCAACGTTCGAGCTCGGCAAGTTCTCGCCGAGCTTCGAGCTGTCCAACACGGGAACGAGCATGGAGGTCGTCCAGATGGGATTGGACGAACTCGATCTCGAGCCCGGCGACTCTGCCCTCGCGATCATAGGCCCGTCGACAGCGTTCACCGCTTCGGAGGGAGAGCTTGTGGGCGAATTCGTCCGGAACGGAGGGGTTCTCCTTCTCGCGGACGACTTCGGCACCGGGAACACGCTGCTGGAAGGGATGGGCGCGAAGTCGAGGCTCTCCGGCAATCTAGCGATGGACCTCGCCTTCAACAAGAAGCCCGAGTTCTCGGTATGCTTCGACCTAAGGTCGGATCCGTTGACCAAGAACGTATCCGCCCTGCTGCTCAACTATCCTTCCTCCATCAACGTCGACGCTGAGACCACGAAACCCATCGCGTACACGAGCGTCGCGAGCTGGCTTGACCTCAACAACGACATGCTCCAGGAGTTCGGGGAACCCAGAGGACCGTTCGTCGTGATGGCCAGGGAGAGCTTGGGCGCTGGGAGCATCGTGCTGCTATCGGACCCGAGCCTGCTCATCAACGGCATGCGGGAATACCTCAACAACTCCGCGCTCTCGGACAACATCGTCAACGAGATGTGCACTGGGAGAACATCCGTCTTCTTCGACGAGAGCCACAGAGACTACTTCGACCCTATCACCATCATGATGGAGTTCACGAACTCGGTCTCCACGAACGCGAAGGCAGGGGTCGTGCTCCTTACCTTCATACTTGTCCTGTGGATCACCACGGACTACGTCGACCGGACGGTATCACTAGCTGCCAGGAGAGTCATCGCAGCCTATGCTTGGATCATGAAACGGATTTTCGGGAGCTCCCGGGAACCAACGAAGGCACTCACCCTGTCTGCCAAGGAGATCGAAACACAGCTCTCGGAGAAACACCCTGATTGGCGTCTTGGGCTGGTGCGGTACATGCTCAAGGAGAACGAGAGACATTCCAAGGCGGTCAAGGAGAAGCTCGCGGAAGGCCCTAGGCAAGGATGAGCCATACCCGCCTGAGCACGACGACAACGAACAGCACCAGACCGACGTATATGAACAGGTCCATCCTCCGGCGGAGCTCGCCCGTGAGGAATCCGTCGGTCAGCTCGCGAACGACCAGGAGTCCAATCAGCTCGAGCGTGACGAGGACCTCGATCCCTGCCGACAACGATATCAGTATGGAGACGACGGTCCACACCAGCATGCTGATGAATATCTTGTGAGAGATGAGCAACTGGCCGCACCCGCTTACTGTTCCTCGATAAAGGAAGTGGGCCTATAATACAATGGCGAAGAGGGCGCTAGCCTTCAAATACCGCCATCGGATTCGGAGAGAAGAGCGTTCCATGGAAGAGGGCAAGAGAGCGCCTTGGAGGGTCAAGTTCGAGATACGGGACACGCCCTACGACCTCGCTGCGTGCGCGCTTCTGGCACTCATCCTCGTGGCACTTGTGTTCTTCGCACCGGACAACATCGTTCGGCAGATCATCGGACTCGTGTTCGTCCTGTTCCTGCCGGGGTATGCGGCCACGGCTGCGCTCTTCCCTGAGAACGACCAGATCGACGGCATAGAGAGGGTCGCCCTCAGCTTCGGCCTGAGCATCGCAATCGTCCCGCTCATCGGCCTTGGGCTCAACTTCACTCCATGGGGCATCCGGCTGGACCCCATACTGGCATCGGTGTCTGCGTTCATAATCGCCGCATCGCTCGTGGGCTGGTACAGGCGGATGAAGCTCCCATCGGACGAGAGGTTCGCCATTTCCGTGAACCTTGAGCTCGACTTTGGCGGGATGCCGCTGATAGACAAGATCCTGACCATAGGCATCGTCGTCATGCTTGTCGCATCAGTTGTAGTGCTCGCGTGGGCCGTCGCCACCCCAAGAGTGGGTGAGAGGTTCACACAGCTGGCGATTCTGGGGCCGGGTGGGATGGCGACCGACTACCCGAGAAACCTCACAGTCGGCCAGGAGGCGACGGTCCTCCTCAGTGTCAAGTCATTCGAGCACCGGCTCTCGAACTATACCATCGCGATCATACTGACAAGTTCGACCGACAACACAACAATAGTGGACACCTACTCGATCGACTGGAACCAAACGCATTCGCTGACACCATTCCGGGCCATCGCCCAGAACTTCACGCTGGATCACCTGGAATACTACAACACTACTTTTGAGTTCAGCGTGACCTCGCCAGGCACCTGGAAGCTTCAGTTCCT
>MGVW01000016.1:0-230 GCA_001800675.1 Euryarchaeota archaeon RBG_13_57_23
CTCCTCCAGTAAGCCACAGGCATGCGTCCTGAACCGCGTCTCATGCGATACAAATGCAGGTTTCAGGGTAATCATGGCAACTCACTTGTCAATCAAAGGAAGAGGCTGCTGAAATGCATGCACAGTGGTCGAAATCGTAGCATTTCAGCACACAAATAATAGACGTATAATACAGAAATGCGTGAACCGCGCATGTCGCACTGTCGAATTCCTAGCCTTCGCTTCTAATT
>MGVW01000016.1:395-475 GCA_001800675.1 Euryarchaeota archaeon RBG_13_57_23
AGGGGGACGAGTGCGCCAATCAAAAGGGCTTGAGACGAGTCACAACGAGTCCATCGCTTGGGGGAACTCTAGGTGAAAGA
>MGVW01000016.1:684-7678 GCA_001800675.1 Euryarchaeota archaeon RBG_13_57_23
ACCTGCTGGGCGATCAAAGCACCAGCTACATCTCGTTCCAGTGGCCTGGCTACTTCGCCACCTCAACTCCGAAGCTCGTGGGGACGGGTCAGTTCAAAGTCAGCGACGACATCATTAGCGAGTTCACGAGCGGGGACCAGATCACTCTGGTGAAGAATGAGAACTACCACTGGCTTGCGGACAAGGGAATGGAAGTCAAGTTCGACAAGCTGATAATGTACTTCTACGACGACGACACGGCGATGAAAATCGCGCTCGAGCAAGGACAGCTCGATGTAGCGCAGTTCCCGCCGAACACCTTCCGGTCGATTGAGGACGATATCGCAGATGGAAGTCTGAAGAACGTCGAGACATACAGCGGATTGAAGTGCACACAGTACTGGACCGAGATTGGGTTCAACATGAACAACGCGGGACCGAACAAGTGGAGGCTCGACCCCGCAGCGAGGCACGCGCTTGCCCAGGCGGTCGACAAGACCTACATCATCACCAACTTCTACAAGGGATACGGCAAGGAAGGCACTGGCCTCATATCCCCTGTCACCCCGTTCTGGCACTGGGAGCCCAGTGCAGCAGAGCACTGGGACTACAACCTGACGGCCGCGGCTGCTGCGCTGCAGGCAGCTGGATATATCGATACCAACAGCGACGGTTGGAGGGAATGCACGGTCACGAGTGCTGCGGTTCAGAACGGCTGGTCCCTTGAGGGTGCGAAGCTCAATCTGCAGATGATGATCAGGATGGAGTACCCCGAGGAGAAGGAGATCGCGAAGTTCCTTGAGGAGCAGTGGGCGATCATAGGCGTCGACCTCACCTACGACATCATGCTCGAGGACGTTCTCGCGAAGAACTGCTACGCGTACGGATATGACTCCATGATATGGTACTGGAGCGCGGATCCTGACCCCAACTTCATGCTCTTCTGTCAGTCGAAGAAGTCGATCGACGGCTGGTCGGACAACATGTACACGAACCCGGCCTACGAGGAGAACTACAGCGCCTCGATCCGGGAGTTCGACGAGGCAACGAGACAAGAGCATGTCAAGAACTGCCAGAAGATCAGTTACCAGGATGCTGCCTACATGATCCTAGCCTATGTCTACTCCACATACGCGTGGAGGACGGACACCTTCAGCGGCTGGGGGGACTGGGCAGCGGATCCAGCCAGGAGCCTGGACGCGTTCTGGACCGCGAACCCGCTCTTCTTCGACCTTGAGTACATCGGCTCGCCTCCGCCACCGCCTCCGTACGGGCTGATAGCAGTCGGTGCGGTCATTGCTGTGGCGGTCGTAATTGCGGCGGTCTACATGGTCAGACGCGGCAAGAAGAAGCGTGAGATCGGCGGAGGAGACGAAAGCGGCAGTCCTCTCGGAGATTAAACATAATTCAGGGCCCGGAGTGGGCCCTTGGCTCTTTACATTTCAACACAACGAAACGATTTGACAGCCCCCAGGACTGAGGCTTGGGTGTTTGGAGACGGGATAACGTTGGCAGATGGGGAGAAAGGGCATCGAGTAACAACGAGACGCAACAAGAGAGATTGCGCGGAGACTGACTAAGATGACCAACATGAGAGACTTCGCGCTTCGGAAGATAGTCTATCTGGTCATCACCCTCATGGTCATCATCGCATTCAACTTCTTCCTGTTCAGGGTGATGCCAGGAGACATAGCTCACACGATGATTCCGAGGGGATTGCCAGCGGATGTTGAGCAGGAGATACTCGAGTACTTCAACCTAGACAAGCCCCTCTATCAGCAGTTCCTGCTATACATTGAGGACGTGTTCACGTTGGACTTCGGGGTGAGCGCCACCTACAGGATGGGCATACCTGTCACCGAAGTCCTGGGACCCAAGATCATCAACACGGTGATCCTTGTTGGCATCGGGACAATTCTATCGATATACCTCGGGGTCGCACTCGGCAAGGCCGCAGGATGGAACCGAGGGAAATCCAAGGACACTGTCGGGATGAGCTTCGCGCTCGTCTTCTACTCGATGCCGACATTCCTGTTCGCACTGATATTGCTCATGATATTCGCGGGTACGCTTGGTTGGTTCCCGGAGAGAGGGTCTGTCGGCCAGCTTCCGTGGGACCGCACGGTCCACTCCGAGGATGAGCTCGGGCTGATTAACATGATCATAAGCCGGGGGTATCATCTATTCCTCCCCATTGTGGCGTTCACGCTGGAGATACTTGCGGAGTTCGCCCTGATAACGAGGAACTCGCTCACAGATGTCCTGACTGAGGACTACATCACGACCGCGAGGGCGAAGGGACTGTCGAACTACTCTGTGCTCAACGACCACGCGATGAGAAATGCCATGCTGCCCGTTGTGACCATCATGGCCATCAGCGTCGGCTGGGTGCTAGGCGGGACGATCATGGTCGAGATCGTGTTCTCCTACGACGGCCTTGGTCTGCTCACTTACGATGCCGTGCTGGCGAAGGATTTTCCTCTGCTCCAGGTGGTGTTCCTGATTATGGCCATTGCGGTCCTTGCGGCGAACTTCATTGCGGATATTGTCTACTTCTATCTTGATCC
Organism: Euryarchaeota archaeon RBG_13_57_23; assembly: GCA_001800675.1. GTDB lineage: Archaea > Thermoplasmatota > Thermoplasmata > UBA10834 > UBA10834 > COMBO-56-21. Next base: position 3,231 of record MGVW01000016.1, read on the forward strand.
GAGGGTCAAGGTGTAATGGTGATATGATGGTCAAGATAGGGAATTCAATGAACCGCAGAACCATAGATGGCTGCCGCGCCACGCAAACAGAGAATCGAGCTGCAGTCGTCATCCTATTCTCGGTCTTCTTGCTCGCATCGATCGCCATGGTTGCTGGACCGGGCTTGCTCACCGGTCCGGTTGGAAATGACCGAGTCGCAAGCTCGCTTCAAGTTCCGGGCGAACCGGTGGCAGACGCTGGAGTCGACCAGACCGTTCCACAGCACAAGAATGTGACTCTGACCGGTACGGCGGCGGACTCCGACGACGTCCTTGCCAACCTGGCATTCACATGGACCTTCACTGATGGCGGCCCGAGGATTCTCGTTGGCCAAACCGTACACTATGTGTTTGACAACTTGGGACCGTTTGTCATAATGCTCAACGTGACCGACCCCGCTGACCATTATTCCACAGACAATGTGACCATCACCGTTGAGGAGGACACGGAATTGCCTGTGCCCGTACCTGGGGTTGACAGAATCTTGCAGCAGGGCGCCAACAACACTCTAATCACACTGAACGCCTCGGCGTCCACCGACAATGCGCAGATAGCATCTTACAGTTGGGAGTTCAGATATGACAAACAGGACTACACATACAATCAGGCTATCTTCCAGTTCAATTTCTCAAAGCCTGGGAAGTACGAGATAACCCTCACTGTTGTTGACACGTCCGGACTCTCCGACTCGAGGACGCTGAACGTGACGGTGGAGGCAGAACCCACGTTCTGGACGGAGCATTGGCTGGGGATCATCGTATGGTCCGGCATAGCGATCATAGCGGTGGTGTACCTTGTCAAGAAGCTGCGTCGAGATCACGAGCTGGTGACCGATGCCGACAAGGAGAAAGCAAGACTCCAATGGAAGAATGCAAAGAAGACCTGGAAGATATTCAGGTCGAACAGGCTGGGCTTCACTGGGTTCATCATCCTCATCATATTCGTGCTGATGGCGGTCTTCGCTCCATACATAGCGACCGTCCAGGACCCGCTGAAGAGCTCCAATGTCGAGCAGGAGCGCCCGATCATCGACCCGGACACCGGCGAGCAGGCCTTGGACCCGATCACTGGTGAGCGCCTGTTCCTCTGGAGGAATCCGCACGCACCCACTTGGGATCCATCCCCGTTCCCCATCGGTACCGGCGAGCATGTCAGGCACATAATGGGTACAGACGGATTCGGAAGGGACGTCTACAGCCTGACGATCTACGGGGCGCGTGCGTCGCTCGAGGTCGGACTCATCGCCACTCTGATCTCAGTCGCCCTCGGAGCCTCAATGGGGCTCGCTGCGGGATACTTCGGAAGGATAACGGACGAGGTGCTCATGAGGATCACCGATTTCTTCCTCGTGCTGCCCTGGTTCCCCCTGATGATTGTCATCATGGCCATCCTCGGACGGGAGTTCGTCTGGGTCATCGTGGTCATCGGCATCACGAGCTGGCCCTCGACCGCAAGAATCGTCCGGTCGCAGGTCCTGTCCATCAAGGAACGGCAGTTCGTGGAAAGGGCGAAGTGCGTAGGGGCTGGGGATGCGCACATTATTGCCAGTCACATCATGCCCAACGTGCTCCCGCTCATATTCGCCAACACCGTGCTCCTGATCTCGCTCGCCATATTCTCGGAGGCGTTCCTCGACTTCTTCGGGCTCGGCGACCCCGATGTGATCAGCTGGGGCATGATGCTCGAGGAGGCCTACGACCAGGGAGCGTTCAACCTCGGCGCATGGTGGTGGATACTCCTGCCCGGCGCCGCGATTGTCATAATGGTGTTGTCCTTCTCCCTTGTAGGTTACGCACTGGACGATGTGCTTAATCCCAAGCTGAGAAGGCGCTGAGAAGGCGGAATCGCAAACCCTTTCAGGTCTTTGATTCTCACAGAATATCAGAGAAGAGGTTTATGGGACTCAGACCGCCGAAGATGCTCTCACTTCTTGGCTGCGGCCTCGCTCGCGGCCTGCTTCTTCCTGTACCAGGTAAGATAGCCCATCGCGAACTTGTCCTCTCCCCAGAAGAGCCGCGAGGACTTGATGGCGAACTGCATGTTCAGGTCGTTGGGATTCCCGATGAAGCACGTCATCCCCTGTCCGGCCGCGAGGAGCATGAACGACGCGTTCAACTGAGGTCTGTCTGGGAGCCCGAACGAAACGTTGCTCAGGCCCACAGTCGTGTTGACTCCATACTCCTCAGTCACGCGCCTGATCGTATCGAGCGTAGCGCGAGCGCCCATGTCGTTTGTGCCACACGCTAGAGCCACACAGTCGATGATCAGGTTCTTCCTGTCCATGCCCTTCTTCTCAGCGCGCTCGATGATCTTGCCGGCAATCGCGACCCTCTTGTCCGAGGTCATCGGAATGCCCGCATCGTCGATAAGGAGTCCGACCAGGACCGCGTCATGCTCAGCTGCGAGAGGTATCACGACATCCATCCTCTTCTCTTCACCAGTGGTCGAATTAATCCCTGGTCTACCCTTGACATCCTTGAGTGCGATCTCGAGGACCTTGGGGTTGGATGTGTCGATCCATACTGGAACGTCGACCGCGCCCTGCACTATTCTAAGGGCTTCTTTCATAGCGTGCTCCTCATCAATCCCAGGGACACCGACATTGATGTCGAGTACATCGGCTCCGTTCTGCACCTGCTTCTTTGCCTCAGCCTCGAGAACATCGAACTCGCCTGCTTTGAGCTTCTGAATCAGCTCCTTGCGGTTCGTCGGGTTGATCCTCTCGCCGATTATGACCGGCGTCTTGCTAGCACCGATCTTCACGGTCTTTCCTGTCCCTTTCAGCTCTATCACGGGAACGGTTGCACAGGGCATTTTCCTGCCTCCTTCGAAAGGGTGAAAGCCTCGCCTTAGAAAAAACTTCCTACACGAGGGGGACGCACCACATGCTGAGCGTGCGGCTTAGAGCTGGCATCACAAGATGAGAGATTCTTGTTCCGTCCGAATGAATGATTCTTCGATATTCTCACGAAAACGCAATCGAGCGTTCTTCTTCAGTCTAGTCCAGGTGAGCGAAACATTAATTAGGGACGCGCGTATGCCGTTTTAATTCGGTTGGTCAGAGAGCATTTGTCCATTTGACGATTGGCTTTCTCTTCCGACTAAAATCCAGGGGCCAGAAAACCCTGCTGGACATCTATTGGGGGTACAACCAATGGCAGATGCAGTAGCGCGGCTCAAAGAAGCTGTGATGAACTACGAGATGGAGACAATCGCTGACCTCGCAAAGCAGTCACTGAAGGACGGCGTTGACCCACTCGTCGCCATCGAGAAGGGATTGGCGGAAGGAATTAAGACTGTTGGAGAGAGGTTCGGCAGGGGAGAGATCTTCCTACCCGAGCTGGTCATGGCCGCGGAGGCGATGAAGGCGGCGCTAGCCGTACTCGAGCCTGCCGTCCCGAAGGGGAAGCACAGGTCGACCGCGGGCAAGGTCCTCATCGGGACAGTCCAGGACGACATCCACGAGATCGGCAAGAACCTCGTGGCAACGATGCTGTCCTCCAACGGGTTCGAGGTAGTTGACCTTGGAGTCAACGTGCCGTCGTCTGATTTCCTGAAGAAGGCAGACGAACACAAGGCGCACATCGTCGCGATGTCCGCACTGATGACGACGACCATGCCGAGGATGGCAGAGGTCATAACCCCACTTAAGAAGAAATCCAAGGCCGTGAAGGTCATGATAGGCGGGGCACCGGTCACAGACACATACGCAAAGGAGATCGGCGCTGACGGCTACAGCGGCGACGCATCTAGCGCAGTTGAAGTGGCCAAGAGACTGGTTAGGTGAGTCTGATGGCTTTCGGCATTAAGCGGGGCGTCCGCTTCCAAATACTCAGCGAGGGCGATCTTGACAGGATCCACTGGGGCACTCTCCATGTGCTGGAGAAGGTCGGAGTCCAGGTGGACAGCGTGGCCTGCAGGAAGCTCCTCAAGGACAATGGTTGCGAGGTGGATGAGAAGACGAGGATCGTCAGGGTGCCATCGCACTTGGTCGAGTGGGCCCTGGAGAAGAAGAAGTCCAGCATCACGCTCGCGGGCAGGAACTCGAAGTACGACGCGAAGCTCGACATGAACCACAGCTACATGACCGCGAACGGGAACGGCGCGGTCGCAGTCGATTTCGAGTCCGGCAAGAGAAGGCCATCCACGAAGAAGGATGTGGTGAACTCCTCGAGGATCATCGACTACCTGCAGAACGTGCACATACACTGGCCGATGGTCAGCTCCACCGACCAGCACCCGAGCGTCGTGCACCTGCACGACCTTGACGCGTCGATGAACAACACCGAGAAGCACATCATGTACGAGACGGGTGTGACGATCAGCGACGCGAAGTCCCTCACCGAGATGGGGTACATCGCGGCGGGAGGGGAGAAGGAGTTCAGACAGAGACCTTTGCAGTCCTGCC
>MGVW01000016.1:7685-56096 GCA_001800675.1 Euryarchaeota archaeon RBG_13_57_23
CACATACGCACCTCTTCAGCATGATGCGGGGGTCATGGACGCGAGCCTGTACTTCGCCGAGAAGGGCGTGCCACTTGTGTTCTTCGGGATGCCTCAGCCAGGAGCGACTGGACCGGCTACCCTCGTGGGTTCGCTCGTCGTCGGGAACGCGGAGGTTCTGAGCGCTCTGACGATGACTCAGTTGCATGCACCCGGAGCCGCGGTCATATACGGAATGGGCAACGCGCCTCTGGACATGAGGACCACTATCAGAGCGGGCGGCAGCCCCGAGCACGCACTGTCCAGCGCGATGGCAACAGAGCTGGCACACTACTACGGGATGCCCTCTTGCGTAGGAGTCTCCGCGACCGCGAAGCAGCCCGGCGATCAGGCCATTCTGGAGTACTACACCGGATGTGCTGGTCCGCTCCTTGCGGGCGCTGACCTGATGTGTGGCATCGGGTTGCTCGAGGACTCCAGCTGTCTCTTCTATGAGCAGATCGTGATCGACAACGAGATCGTAGGTGTCATCAGCAGGCTGATCAGGGGAGAGTGGGCGGACGATGTCACGCTCGCGCTCGACGTGATCGAGAAGGTCGGCGTCGGGAAGAACTTCCTTGCCCAGAAGCACACGCTCCAGCACCTGAAGTCCGGAGACCACTTCATGCCCGAGCTCATCGACAGACGCTCGTTCGATTCGTGGTCCGCGGACGGCTCGAAGTCGTTGGTGGACAAGGCCAGGGACAAGACCAAGTGGATTCTCGCGAACCACAAGGTGCCTGCGCTCGACTCCGACAAGCAGTCGAAGGTGAACTCGATCATCGAGAAGGCCAAGAAGCCCATGTGGGGCGGGGAGACCAAGACGGCCTAAACCTCTTCCTGGCCGGGCGCGATTGCGTTCCGGCCGAACAGCTACATTTTCCGGCGCCCTGAAACCTTTTGTGAGAGTACTGTCTAGGAACCGAGGGGGATGCAATGGCGAACTCAATACCCGTCCGGTGGAGGCGGGAAGTGCTGACGAAGGACGGCGAGCGGCGGATCAGATATGCAGCTCTGGAGATCCTCGAAGTGACGGGGGTAGCCGTTCGAAGCGAAAAAGCGCAGAACCTGCTTCGTGAAGCCGGATGCGTTGTTGACAAGAAAAGCGCAGTCGTGAAATTTCCCCCAAGCCTGGTCGAGGAGATGGCCAAGAAGAACGACCGCTCAGTCACTTTCTATGGGAGGACTCGGAAGAACGACGCTAGGTTGGATTTCGAGCATGTCCACATCTGCAGCGACGGAAATGGCACTGAGGCGATGGACTTCGACACGAGGGAGCGAAGATCCTCTAGGAAAGAGGACGTGGCGAAGAGCGCCTTCGTCGCCGACGCGCTGAAGGGACACGGCATAAACTGGCCGAACGTCACCTCGCAGGATGTCCCTCAGGGAACCAGACACATTCACGACCTCCAAGCCACACTTGAGAACACGGAGAAGCACATCACACTCGCGACCGACACGACGGTCTGGGAGGTGCAGGATGTGGTCGAGCTGGCTGCGGCGGCGGTAGGCGGCAAGGAAGAGCTGAGGAAGAGGCCGATCGTCTCATCGATACACACGAGTTCATCTCCCCTGCAGATCGAGGGCGAAGGACTTGACGCTGGTCTCGTGGCGGCCGATGCGGGCCTGCCAATATGCTTCTATGTCATGCCTGGACCTGGCTCCACCGGTCCAGCCACCTTGGCTGGTTCCGTGGCGGTCGGAGTTGCAGAAGCACTTGCGGGGAACACGATATTCCAGCTTCACAGACCAGGGACGGCGTATATCTTCAGCTGCGGTATGGCCAACATGGACATGAGGACCTCGACCCGCGCGGGGGGCAGCCCGGAACATGGGCTCACCTCGGCAGCGTACTCGCAGATGGCCCACATGTTCGGGTTCCCAGCGCTGGTCGGAGGATTCGTCACCACTTCCAAATGGCCGGACCAGCAAGCAGCTTACGAGAAGTTCGCGAGCGCGGTCACTCCGATACTTGCGGGTGCGGACATGATCGCAGGTATCGGCCTGCTGGAGGACTGCAGGACTATATGGCTCGAGCAACTCGTCATAGACAGCGAGATTTCTCAGATAATTGGCCGGATGGCCCAGGGCATCGAGGTCAGCGACGAGACTCTCGCGGTCGATGTCGTCAACAAAGTGGGCGTAGGTAAGGACTATCTCAGCCAGAGACACACGATGGACCATTTCAAGACCGAGCACTTCATCCCCGTGATTACGGACCGCTCTTCGTGGGACACATGGGTGGCCAAGGGCTCGAAGAGCCTCATCCAGAGGGCCGGGGATGAGGTGAAGAGGATCTTCAAGGAGCACACCGTCGAACCGGTCAGGAGCGAAGTCTCCGATACCGCGAAGAGGCTGGTACAGGAGCGCTCCAAGCAGTAGAATCTCTCTTGTCTACTCCTTCACGGTTGTGAAGACGGCGCATGTGAGGGTCCTCGCGACCCCTTTGACCTCTCTGAGACGGTCTATGACGAGCTTGCCGATCTCCTCCATGCTGGCTCCTCGAACTTTCAGGATCATGTCGTACTCGCCGGAAATCATGTGCACCTCGTAGATGCCCGTGATTGAAGCTATGTCCTCTGCCGTATCCCTCTGGGACAACCCTTTCTCCGGTTCGAACTGGACAAGGATGAACGCGGATACGCCGAGGCCCAGCTGCGCGTAATCGGGAACTGCGGTGTATCTTCTTATCACTCCCTTCTGCTCCATCTTCACGATCCTGTCGTGGACCGTCGCCCGCGGCATCCCGAGTTCCTTGGCGATCGCCTTCGTAGTCTTCCTCGAATCCTCGGCAAGCTCTCCCAGAATCGCGGAGTCCTTATCGTCGAGCATGTTCCGTCATAATGACGGATTTTGTATATCAACATTGGCATCATATTGGAAATATGTCGGATTATTCGTGGAAATGATGATATAGTCTGAGGCGCTAACCGTCTACTCTCAAGTGAGACCATGCAGGCAGCCATCTCGCACATACGGGCCGAGGAGCACAGCAACATCCTCAGGGTACAGAGCGCAGCCCTGAAGGCCATTCACGACTACATGTATGAGAACAGGGTCGTCCAGGCTATGCCCATCATACTCTCCCCGGCCACGGACCCGCTCAACCACCACCACTTCGACGCCAAGGTGGAGTACTACGGTCAGAAACTCAACCTGACGAAGAGCATGATCATACACAAGCAGCTCTCACTGCTCAACGACGGTATAGACAGAATATACTTCATGTCCCCGAACGTCCGGCTCGAGGACGCGAAGCTCAGGGATAGCGGGAGGCACCTGTTCGAGTTCACGCAAGTGGATATCGAGTTCAAGAACAAGAGCAAAGGGGATTTCTTCAAGTTCGTCGACGGCATGCTCGCCCACACCTTCAAGTTCGTGTCCAAGGAGTGTGCCAAGGAACTCGAGGCGCTGGGCCGCGACCTGAGGATGCCCAAGCTTCCCCTCAGAGTATACGAATCCGAAGAGCTCATGGCCGAGTACGGAAAAGATTTCGAGAAGACCGCCTCCGAGAAGGCCAAGGACCCCTTCTGGATCACCAACTTCAGAAGGGAGTTCTACGATCGCGAGGACAAGCAGCGAAAGGGATACTTCCACAACTACGATGTCTTCTGGCCCGAGGGGTATGGAGAGGCGCTCTCCGGTGGCGAACGTGAGTGGGAACACGACGAGATCGTCAGGAAGATGCGTGAGAGGAAGACCGACACGAAGCCTTTCGACACATATCTCAAAGTCGCCAGCCAGGGCCTGATCCCGAAGACGGTTGGTGGGGGGTTGGGGATCGAGAGGATGGTGCGGTTCATGACCGGAAGGAAGCACATCCGCGAAGTGACCATGTTCCCCCGGGTACCCGGTGAGGAGATCATATTCTGAGACGGGACCTCGCGAGCTGAAATCAGGATCGCTTCTCGACCTTCACGCCTGTTCCCGGAACAGTGATGAACGAATCCGATTTCAGGCCGACCGACTTGAACCCTGAGACCATTGCCTTCCTGATCTTCTGGGCGTTGCCTTGAGAAATGGCGAAGACAGCTGGTCCAGAGCCGCCGATCGAGAATCCCAATGCGCCTGCCCCCATTGCCGCGTCCCTCACTTCAGAGTATCCGGGAATGAGCTTCATCCTGTGGGGCAAGGCCAACTTGTCGTCCAGGTAAGAGCCTATCATGCGAACGTTCCGGGTCAACATCGCGTGAAGCATACCCGAGGCCAAACCCACGTTGCAGACCGCGTCCTTCATCTCCACGCTCGATGGCAGCATGCTCCTGGCCACGCGTGTCTCCACGGAGATATCTGGCAGGGCGATTATTATCTGGAACCGCGGAGGGCGGATCCTCAGAATCTTCCTGGTCTTCAGATCCGAGACGACCGTGAACCCGCCGTACAGCGCGGCCGAAACGTTGTCGAAGTGCCTCGATCCGGCGACCAGCTCCTCACCCATGGCAGATGCCTCGAGGATCATTCCCTTGTCCCGCACTCCAAGAACGGCGGCCATTGCGACCGCTCCGCCAACTGATGATGCGGCGCTGCTTCCCAGGCCGCTCCCGGGTTTCATTCCCTTCCTAACCGACATCGAGAACCCGGCATCGGAAGAGCCGCAGAGCTCGGCGAGTTTCATCGCTGAATACGAGGCCGTGTTCTTCTCAGGGTTGGTCGGGAGAGAGTACTTCCCGAGCACCTTCACCTCGTGCCTGCCCTTGGGGAGTCTGCGAACGACGATTCGGTCCCGTGGCGCGTCAAGGCAGAGGCCGAATGAATCGAACCCCGGTCCGAAGTTCGCAATCGTCGCGGGCGATGATACGACTGCACGGTCGCAGCTCACTTTCCACACCCAGAACTGCTGTCATATCTTGCCTGCATATTAAGATGATTACGCGGAGAGACTCCGATGCACCGGAGGAAAACCGACCGAGCCAGTATGTCATTCTGACGCCCTCCAGAACCCCGAAGGACTTATATTCCCACTAGCCATAGTGGGCCCACTCGGCTGGGGATCACGGATTGAGACCATTCGAGATGAGATGTATTGAGTGCGGCAAGGTCCACGATATGGGCCGGCCCGTTTACGCCTGCTCGTCCTGCGGGAACCTGCTTGAGATCCGCATGGACCGAGCGGAGGCTTTGAAGCGGATATCGAAGAACGACATCAAGAAGCGGCACGTGTCCGTCTGGAAGTACCGAGAGTTCATACCGATCAGCGACAAGGCGAAGGTCTACTCCCTCAACGAAGGTGGTACCCAGCTTCTCAAGTGCGGAAGGCTGGCCGAAGAGCTCGGCCTGAAGAACTTGTATGTGAAGTTCGACGGCACGAACCCGACTGGGTCCTTCAAGGACCGAGGCATGACCGTTGGAATCACCAAGGCGAAGGAGCTCGGAATGAAGACCGTGACCTGTGCTTCGACCGGCAACACCTCGGCATCGCTCTCGGCGTATGCGGGCCTAGCAGGGATGAGATGTGTGGTCCTGATACCAGAGGGGAAGGTCGCTCTCGGTAAGCTCGCCCAGGCGATGATGCACGGCGCGACGATCGTCCAGGTGAAGGGCAACTTCGACCAGGCCCTGGAAATCGTCATGAAATCCTCGGAGAAGCTCGGCATGTATGTGCTGAACTCCGTGAATCCGTTCAGGATCGAGGGACAGAAGACCGCGGGCTTCGAGGTGTGCGACCAGCTCGGCGGGAAAAGCCCAGATTACCTCTACATACCGGTCGGCAACGGGGGCAACTCGGCAGCTTACTGGAAGGGATTCGAGGAATACGAGTCCCTCGGCTTGACCGATGGACTCCCCATGATCAGAGGCATCCAAGCGGAAGGATCTGCCCCCGTAGCGGACATGTTCAAGCACGGGAAGAAGGTCCTGGAACCCGTGAAGAAACCGGACACCGTCGCTACGGCAATCCGGATCGGAAACCCCGCCAACTGGAAGAAGACCGTGAAGGCCATCAAGGATTCGGGCGGAAGCGCGACCACCGTCAGCGACCCGGAGATACTCGGCGCGCAGAAACTCCTAGCGAAGCTTGAGGGGATATTCGCGGAGCCCGCAGGAGCCGCCGCGCTTGCCGGTCTCAGGAAGGATGTCGATTCAGGGAGCATAGACCGGACGGCGTCGATTGTCTGCGTCTCAACTGGCCACGGCCTCAAGGACCCCGATATCGCGGTGTCCCAGAGCGCGAGGCCTAGGGTCATCGAACCTACCATCGAAGCCCTCGAAGAGCTTCTGGAGGGCCGATGAGATGCGCGTGATACTCGTTGGGTTCGGAGTCGTAGGCAGGAGCTTCGCGGAGCTCGTGGAGTCTGAGGCGCGCAAGCTCGAACGGGACTACGGCCTCAGGCCGAGGATAGTCGCTGCGGTCGACCACCTGGGTGCCGCCGTCGCGGAGGACGGGCTCGACGTCAAGACGGTTCTGGAATCGAAGAAGAAGTCCGGGACCATGGAGGGGCTCGGACAGCAGTACAGCGCTGGAAAGAGCGCTCTCGACGTGATCAAGGAGGTCGAGTGCGAGGTAGTCGTGGAGAGCACCCCGACAGAGCTGACCAGCGGAGAACCGGGCCTCGGTCATGTGAGGGCCGCCCTGAAAGAGGGCCGGCATGTGATATGCACGAACAAGGGACCGCTCGCGATTGCCATGCCCGCACTAATGGAGCTGGCCAACCACAACAAAGTTCTCCTGAAGTTCAGTGGCACGGTCGGCGGGGGCACGCCCGTCCTGGACTTCGCCAAGAAATGCCTGGAAGGCAGCAAGATACGGTCCATCAGCGGGATCCTCAACGGCACCTCCAACTTCATACTCAGCAAGATGACGTCCGAGGGAGTGACGATGCAGGCCGCATTGGCGGAGGCCCAGAGACTGGGTTATGCAGAGGCAGATCCGACCTACGACATTGGTGGGTTCGACACCGCCTGCAAGCTCGTGATAACATCCAACTACGTGCTCGGAACCAGCCTCTCGATCAAGGACGTCCGGATAAAGGGGATCACGGAGATCTCGAAAAAGGATATCGACGAGGCCAAGTCGAAAGGCAGCGTCATCAAGCTCATAGGACGAGTGGAGAAGAACGCGAGCGTCCAGCCACAGGAGATACCAGCGACGCATCCGCTCAATGTGAGCGGTACGTTCAACGCAATATCGTTCGACACATACCCTGCAGGCGAGATAACCCTGGTCGGCAAAGGAGCTGGAGGCATGGAGACCGCCAGCTCAGTGCTCCGGGATTTGATAGAGATAAGGAGGGCATTCGCCCGATAGGTATTTTTGTCGGGCTTCGATTCCAGGTTGGTCCGGTCATGAAGATAGTCATGAAGTTCGGCGGCGCGAGCATCGCGGACGGCGACAAGATCCGAAGAGTGGCGACCATCGTCCGCAAATTCTGCAAGGACGGGCACAAGCTCGTGGTCATCACCTCAGCGATGGCCTCCGTCACGGACTCGCTTCAAGAGGTCGCGAGGAAGGCCAGCAAAGGGGATAAGAAGGCTGTCCACGAGTTCATAGAGGCCGTCTCAGTCAAGCACAGGAGAGCGGCGGAGGGTGCCATCATGGACGAGAAGATACTGGGGCGCACTCTCGTCAACATCTCGAGCAGATGCGATGAGCTGAAGAACATACTTCTGGGCATAGCACATATTGGCGAACTCACACCCCGATCACGGGACTTCGTCGTCGGATATGGCGAGAGGCTTTCCGCTCCGATCCTGGAAGGTGCCATCGAAGACCTTGGCATGAAATCAAAGGCTCTGACCGGAGGGGAGGCGGGTATCGTGACGGACGACAGGTTCGGAGACGCTTCTCCGCTGATGAGCGTCACTACACATCAGGTGAGGCAGACCTTGGAACCCATGCTCGAGGAGGGCACTGTCCCGGTCATCAGCGGGTTCATCGCATCAACCCAGGATGGTGTTCAGACCACCCTCGGCCGGGGAGGCTCGGACTTCTCCGCATCGATCATAGGTGCCGGGATCAAGGCCGACGAGGTCTGGGTCTGGAAGGATGTCGACGGGCTCATGACCGCGAACCCGAAGATCGTGAAGTCCGCCAAGATGATCGACGAGATCTCTTTCGCGGAGGCCATGGAGCTCGCACACTTCGGGGCCGAGGTCATTCATCCAAAGGCACTGGAATGCGCGTCAAAGTATCAGCTGCCTTTCCGGGTCAAAAGCCTCAAGGACCCTGACTCCGCAGGGACGATGATCGAGAGCAAGGTCAAGATCAAGTCCGGAGATGTCGTGAAGGCGATAACGAACATAGGCGATGTGAGCCTGATCACGGTCAGCGGAGCCAGCATGGTGGGGACGCCGAGGCTGGCTGCGAAGGTCCTCCAGATCCTGACGGACGAGGACATAGACGTCCTGATGATATCCCAGAGCTCCTCCGAGGAGAGCATCACGCTCGCAATCCCGAAAGCGATGGGCCGCAAGTCTCAGAACGCGTTGGAACTATCCCTGCTCGGGTCGAAGCAGGTACGCGAGGTCCACATAGAGGACGGCCTCAGCATCGTGGCCGTCGTGGGAGCGGGCATGAAAGGCACTCCGGGCGTGGCTGCGAGGGTGTTCCAGACGATGGCCAAGAACAGTGTCAACATAAGGGCGATCGCTCAAGGGTCGTCCGAGCTGAACATATCGTTCATAATCAAGAAGGAAGACGCCAAGAAGGCAGTCGAGGCTCTTCACGACGATTTCAAGCTGGGTGAGTGAGTTGAAGGACGGACGCGAGGCTTCCCTGAGGAGCGATGCGCTCAGGAAGGGGGCATCTCGAGCGGCGGCAAGAGGGCTGTTGCGCGCCGTCGGCATGAAGGACTCCGACATGGAGAAGCCGATGATAGCCATCGCGAACTCGTTCAACACGATCGTGCCCGGGCACATGCACCTCGACAAGCTGGTCCAGCAGGTCAAGAAAGGGATCGAGGAGGCCGGAGGAGTGGCCTACGAGTTCGGGGTCCCTGGGATATGCGACGGCATCGCCATGGGCCTGGACGGGATGAGATATTCCCTTCCTTCCAGGGAGATCATAGCAGACACAGTCGAGGCGATGGTGGAGGCGCACGTCGCAGACGGCTGGGTCGGGGTCACTAACTGCGACAAGATAACACCCGGGATGTTGATGGCGGCTGGAAGGCTCAACGTTCCGTGCGCGTTGCTCACGGGCGGTCCCATGATGCCTGGGGTGTACAAGGACCGCAAGCTCGATGTAATCTCGATCTTCGAGGCCGTCGGAGAACTGAAGGCGGGCGCGATTACGGACAAGGATTTCGACGAGATAGAGAAGCGCGCGTGCCCAGGTCCGGGCTCGTGCTCGGGGCTTTTCACCGCCAACACGATGGCCTGCCTCACGGAAGCACTCGGTCTGAGCGTCTCGGGGTGTGCTTCATCTCACGCGATCTCGCAGGACAAGATGGAGATCGCGAGGAAGACGGGAAAGCTGGCCGTCGAACTGGCGAGTAAGAACATCAGGCCGAGAGACATTGTTACCAAGGAGAGCTTCGAGAACGCGATCCGAGTCGACAACGCGATCGGCGGATCGACGAACACATGCCTTCACCTCATTGCGATAGCCAGGGACTTCGACATCGATCTCCAGCTCGAGCTCTTCGACAAGATCTCGCGGGACACGAAGCACATAGTCGCGCTGAAGCCGAGCGGAAAGCATTTCATGATCGACCTCGAGCAGGCTGGAGGGATCCCGGCGGTGCTATCGAGGCTAGCCCCGAAGTTGAAGGACGCCAAGACGATCGAGGGTGAATCGGTACTCGACATCGCCAGGCGCTCGCGGGTCAAGGATGCAGAAGTCATCAGGGATCAGAACACAGCATACCATGAGGAGGGCGGGATCGCCGTCCTCTGCGGCAACCTCGCCGACGAAGGCTGCGTCGTGAAGCAGTCGGCCATCGCAGATTCCATGAGGCGATTCGAAGGGCCCGCGAAGGTGTTCGACACCGAGAAATCCGCCACAGATGCAGCGCTGGCAGGGAAGATCAAGCCGGGAGACGCGGTCATCGTGAGGTACCAGGGGCCCAAGGGCGCGCCCGGCATGCCGGAGATGCTCGGCCTTACCGCAATCCTTGCCGGGATGGGGTTCGAATCTTCGGTAGCGCTCGTCACCGACGGGAGGTTCTCGGGAGGTACTAGAGGGTTTTCCATCGGCCATGTCTCACCCGAGGCGTACGCTGGCGGGACGATAGCGGCTGTCCGGGACAAGGACATCGTAAGGATAGACCTCGACGCTCGTGAGATAGAAGTCCTGATCTCACAGAAGGAGATCAAGTCGAGACTCAAGGAAAGGAACCCTCCGAAATCGAAGGTCACCGGCTATCTCAAGCGCTACAGGGAGTCCGTCAGCTCCGCGAGCAAGGGCGCCGTGCTCGAATGAGCTCACGCTGACGATCTGTCCCATCAGTGCCTCAAGAAACCACACAACCATTATTGAACACAGATGCCATTGGCCCACTGCAATAGCGAAGGGAAAACTGGAGGCGTCGTTTGGAGACTGAGGAAGTCAGGCTTCTGTTCGTTGTGCTCCCGGCAATCCTCGGGCTGGCAACCGTGGCGTACATCGGCTTCAGAGTGGCAGCCACATGGCCCGGATTCTTCAGGGCCCTGAGAGGATGGATCGTAGTTGCGATGGTGGTTGCGCTCGCACTATACTGGATAGGCGAGTTGTTTGCTTGGATTGACTCGTCGGCAGTAGAAGAATGGAAACCTAAGGGGGACCTTGGCTTCGTGGTACTTGCCGCTTGGCTCGCCGTTTGCATGTCGGCCCTAGGGACCGAGTACAGGAACCTGAACCCTGCGAACGAGTTCAAGGTGTGGTTCAGAAAACATCCCTTCAACATGGTTTCTCTCTGGGGCTTGATTGGACTGGCGGGAGTGGGGCTGACTCTCGCTGCGGACCAGTACGGACCTAAGGAATACGACACTCTCTGGCTGATCCTCCCTGCAGCAATATACCTGGCAGCATCTGCAGCCATCGTGCTGATCGAACATCTCCGTCGATCCACGGGAAAGCATACGGCGTCTCTGAGAGGCAGGGGACCGCCGAAGATGGCGCCCCTTGCGATTTCGTGGGTCCTGATACCCACGGTCGTGCTCATGCTCGGTGTGCTCGGCGAACTCGAATCGTTTCTCGGAGAATTCAACCCCTACAGTTGGATCCTCGTCGTACTTCTGGGAGTGCTGGCCAGAGCAATCTCGAAGACCAGGTTCATCGCGATGGTCATAGACCCGGGGCTGGAAGGCGTACGCAGGGAGGGATTCAGGGAATACGACATTCCCCGAGGAGCCTATCTCGTACACGATGAGAAGAGCGACGCCGCATTCGCGTTGTTCTCGGACCTGACTTCTCTTCCTCTGAGACCAGATGCGATCATACCGGGCATCGAGGTCAGCGCCTCCGACACGCTTCTGTATCTGATACCTCAGGGGCTCATCATCACGAGGGAGTTCCCCGACAAGGTCCGGCAGAAGCACAATCTACAGGTTACGCCGATCATCTGGCTCACAGAATCTCCTGGGGAAAGAAGGATAGCGCCGACGAGCCTCTCGATGCTGACAGATACGATCATCAGATTCATGGAGACGAATCCGAACAGCATCGTCTTCCTCGAAGGAATAGAATACATCTGCACATTCAATGATTTCAAGAAGGTGCTAAGGTTCCTTGACGCCCTCAACGAGGCAGCCTGGGTGACGAAGGCCAGGTTGATCCTCACGGTGAACCCCAAAGCCTTCGAGATCAGGAATCTCGCCTTGCTCGAGAGAGACAGGACCGTCATCAGAGGCTCTGCCGGCGTGGAGGACCTGAAGGTGGAATCAAGGATCGCGACCGCGCCCTCCGGCCCCTCAGAATGACTTGATCGAGTCCGCCCCATGGTTGCACATTAATTGCATCAATCGCGATAGAGTGCTGGAAGAAAGGCCTTTTTTAAGACAATACATCCGGTCGCCTAGGCATCTGCCTTCTTGTACGAGCCGAGTATCTTGACGAATGCTCCCGTCTTTAGCAGGCCACCTATCGCAGCGTGGCAGTTGGGATCGTCCATGTTGCCCTCGAAGTCCGCGTAGAACACGTACACCCAGGGCTTGTTCTTCCTCGGCCTTGACTCCAGCTTGGACAGGTTGACCCCTCTCGAAGCGAACTCGCCCAAGCACATGTGAAGGGCGCCTGGCACGTTCTTCGTGGCGAATACGATGGACGTCTTGTTGGGATCCGGAACCGGGCCCGGGTTCTTCTCCAGCACGAAGAACCGTGTGAAGTTGACTATCTCGCTCTGTATGTCTTCCTTCAGGATCTTGAGACCGTAGACCGAGGCCGCACGTTTGCTGGCTATGGCCCCGAGATCCAAGCGCTTGGACTCAGCGACTATGCGAGCACTGCCAGCGGTATCATAGGCGGGCGTGACCAGCCACGATCTGTGGTTCTGCAGGAACTTCCTGCATTGGCCCAATGCCTGCGGATGGCTGATAACCTCCTTGATGGAGTCCATCGTGGCATCGTCATAGGCCATGAGACAGTGTTTGACCGGGACGATGACCTCTCCCGATATCGTGAGGTCGTGGTCCAGCAGCAGATCATTCACCTGGGCGACGCTGCCCTCGATCGAGTTCTCGACGGGCACTACCGCGTGGGAGACCGCGTCCCGCTCAACGGCCTCGAACACCGCTTGGAAATCGGGGAAGGGCTGCGTCTTGACGCCACTGCCGAAGTACTTGAAGCAGGCGTCCTCGGAATAGGCCCCTCTCTCACCCTGGAAGGCGACGAGTCTCTCCTTGCTCAAGTGTATCACGCGCAGTACCTAGAACGACCTATTTCTAACCTTCCACGGGGCATTTCCTGCTCCTCCAAAAGACCTCCATGCGGGGAAGCTGGCTAGCGATTTCCTGAGCCCCGCAAAAGTTTATATCGGTTCAGGCCATGAGGATGCTTGTCATGCATGAGGCGTGACACCACTGCAAAACGGAGGCAAGGAATGGCACACAAGAGCATCGGCCTGCTTATTCTGCCCTTGGGGCTGCTAATCCTAGCCTAAGGGCTGCAGTGAGGGATTTTTGGAGAGTGTTTTGGAAATGCCAATACAGACTCCGAGTGGGACTGCTAAAGAAACGATGGAGCCAGCGTTCAAGATACCCGACAAGGGGATGTTCGTGAGCGACTACAACAAAGAGATCTTCGCCGCCACGAGGATGCCCGAGTTAGTCAAGATACTCGACACGACTCTAAGGGATGGAGAACAGACCCCGAACGTGGCGTTATCGTCGGATGACAAGCTGAAGATAGCTCAGGCGCTGGACGAGCTCGGAGTGGACATCATAGAAGCTGGCTTCGCTGTCAACTCGGAGGGCGAGGCGGATGCCATCAAGAAGATCGCAGGGGCGGGCCTCAAGGCCGAGATATGCAGCCTTTGCAGGGCGAGCACCTCGGACATAGACGCCGCCCTGAAATGCGATGTCGATTCCGTGCACATATTCCTCGCGACCTCGAAGGTTCATCTCGAGAAGAAGCTAAGGATCACCAGGGAGGAGGCAAGGGACAAGGCCGTGGTCTCCGTCCAGTACGCGAAGGACCACGGGCTCATCGCAGAGTTTAGCTGCGAGGACGGCACCAGGACGGAACTCGAGTTCCTAGACGTCGTCCACAAGGCCATCCAGGAAGTCGGGGTCGACAGGATCGACATACCGGACACAGTGGGCGTGATGACCCCGCCCGCGATGACTCAGTTCGTGGCGGAGATCAAGAAGAGTGTGAAGGTGCCGCTTGCGGTGCACTGTCACGACGATTTCGGCTTGTCGGTCGCGAACTCGTTGGCCGGGATACTTGGTGGAGCCGAGGAGATCCACTGCACGATCAACGGCCTCGGCGAAAGAGCGGGCAACGCGGCTCTTGAGGAGGTCGTCATGGGCCTGCTGGCGTTCTATAACGTCAAGACGAACATCAACTCACGCAAGATGGCGTTCGTATCGAGGCTCGTCTCCCAATTGACGGGCATCGCGGTCCCGCCGAACAAGGCGATCGTCGGTGAGAACGCTTTCTCGCACGAGTCGGGAATACACGTTCACGGAGTGCTCAGCGAGTGCTCAACATACGAACCGATGAGGCCCGAGATCGTCGGCAAGGAGAGGACCTTCGTCGTTGGGAAGCACTCGGGTGTGCACGCTATTCAGAACAAGCTGAGAGAGTACGGGCTCGAGCTCAACCCTGACCAGATGAAGGAGGTCGTCACAAGGGTCAAGAAGTGGGCAGAGTCCGGCAAGAAGCTAGACGACGCCGAGTTGCTGGCAGTCGCATACGACGTCATGGGCCAGGAGGCGGAGCCCGCAATAAAGCTCGAGGAGTTCACGGTCTTCACGGGCCTGAACTTCACACCGACCGCGACGGTCGTACTGAGCATCGACGGAGAGGTCAGGAGGGCGTCTGAGACGGGCGTAGGGCCGATAGATGCGAGCATGAGCGCCATGCGAGCGGCGGTCTCCAAGAATATCGTGCTCCAGGAGTACAGGCTCGAGGCCATCACGGGCGGGTCGAACGCGCTTTGCGAAGTCACTGTCAAGCTGGGCGATTGCGAGGATGCGAAACTGCTTTCGCTGGGCAAGAGCGTCGGGTCGGACATCGTCACGACCAGCGTTGATGCGATGGTGGAGGGTCTGAACAGACTCTGGCACAGGAAGCTCAATGCCAACGTCGGCAAGGAGAAGAGGCGGGCGTACTAGGAACGTGCCGCCGCATCAGGGGTGAACCAGTGGGCAAGACGATCGCGGAGAAGATCCTGTCAGCCAAGACGAGGAGATCCGTGGAGGCTGGTGAGATAGTCGAGGCCGAGGTCGACTATGTCATGGTGAACGACATAACGGGACCGGCCGCGTTCGATGAGTTCGAGGACCTCTGCGCACCCATCCTGAGGAACAAGGTCGTGCTGATACCGGACCACTACGTCCCGAACAAGGATGTGGCCTCGGCGAAGCAGGCGAAGAAGATGCGCGATTTCGCCAGGAAGCACAAGGTGAGCAACTACTACGAGGTGGGCTCGGGAGGGGTCTGCCACCAGCTCATGATCGAGCAGGGATTCGTGGCCCCTGGAAGGCTCATAGTCGGAGCCGATTCGCACACCTGTTCATATGGAGCGCTCGGCGCATTCGCGACAGGGATCGGCAGCACAGAGGCGGCAACCGTCTTTGCCAGGGGAGTCCTGTGGTTCAAGGTGCCTGAATCGATCAAGTACTGCGTGAACGGGAAGCTCTCCAAGTTCGTTTCCGGTAAGGACGTCATACTCACAATCATAGGGGATATCGGGGTCGAGGGCGCGAGATACGCCTCGATGGAGGTCGAGGGCAGCTCGATCTCTTCCATGCCTCTCTCGGACAGGATAACCATCTCCAACATGGGGATCGAGGCGGGGGCCAAAACGTGCATCATACCTCCAGACGCGAAAGTCGACAAGTACCTGAAGGGACGCGTGAGGGGCCGATACAAGAGTGTCCTAGCGGATGCGGATGCCGCGTACTCTGAAGTGAGGGAGTACGATGGTACCGAGATGGTCCCGGTCGTGGCCAAGCCATATCTGCCCAGCAATGTCGTGCCTGCATCCGAGGTCGATGTCGAGATAGACCAGGCCTACCTGGGATCGTGCACCAATGGTCGAATAGAGGACCTTAGGATAGCGGCGAAGTTGCTGAAGGGACGGAAAATCCACAGGAACGTCCGGATGATCGTAGTCCCCGCGACCAAAGAGGTATTCGACATGGCCGTGAAGGAGGGACTCATGAAAGTGTTCTCCGATGCTGGTGCATTCATATCGGGCCCGACCTGCGGAGCGTGCCTCGGTGGGTACATGGGCGTGCTCGCGCCAGGGGAGAAGGCCGTGAGCAGCACCAACAGGAACTTCGTTGGCAGGATGGGTGCCAAGGATTCCGAGGTCTACCTCGCGAGCCCTGCGGTTGTCTCTGCGAGCGCGATCAAGGGACGAATAACCGACCCTTCAGAGGTGGTCCGGTGAAGAACATCTTCGAGGGAAGGACCTGGAAATTCGGGGACAATATCGACACGGACCAGATAATACCGGCCGAGTTCCTTGTAACGATGGACAAGTCGGAGCTGGCAAAGCACTTGTTTGAGAAGAATCGCCCCGGGTTCTCGCGCAAGGTTGCACGGGGCGACATCATTGTCGCGGGCAGGAACTTCGGGTGTGGCTCCAGCCGGGAGCATGCCCCCAGGGCACTTCTCGGAGCAGGGGTCTCCTGCGTGGTCGCCGAGTCTTTCGCGAGGATATTCTACAGGAACGCGATAAACATCGGCTTGCCCGTCATAGAGGCCAAGATCAGGATCGAGGAAGGCGACAATCTCAGAGTGGACCTCGCGTCTGGAACCGTGGAGAACAGGAGAACGGCCGACAAGGCCTCGTTCAAGGCGTACCCGCCATTCGTGATGATGCTCATGCAGAAGGGTGGGCTGGTGCCTTACACCAAGGAGAGATTGGGTTGCACAAAATAGGTGTGATACCGGGTGACGGAATAGGGCCTGAAGTGATCAGAGAGGCCCGCAAGGTCCTCGATGCCGTGATGGAGAAGCGAGACCTATCGCTCGAGTTCGAGGAGTTCCCGCTTGGCGCGGGGCACTATCTTCAGACTGGGGAGACCGTCTCCGAGGAGACCCTCCAGCGATTGGCTAGAAAGAAGGCGATCCTCCTTGGAGCGATGGGAGACCCGAGGGTCAAGCCCGGGATACTTGAGAAGGGCATCCTGCTCAGGCTCAGGTTCCACTTCGACCAGTACGTCAACCTGCGACCCGTGAGGCTGTACGAGGGCGTTCCGAACCCGCTCGCAGGCAAGAACAAGAAGATCGACATGACGGTGGTCCGCGAGAACACCGAGGATTTCTATGTCGGCCTTGGCGGGAGGGTGCGCGGAGGCCTCTCGAAATCCGCGTTCGAGCTCATCAGGAGAGCCTATGAGGTCAAATTCGACGTGGGGATAGACCTTCAGAACGAGACCGAGCTGGCCTTCCAGATCGGAGTCATCTCAAGACACGGAGCCCGACGGGTGATCGAGTACGCCTTCCAGCTCGCGAAGATGAAGGAATTGAAGCTCGTCACCTCGGTAGACAAAGCGAACGTGCTCACGGAGGTCTACGGATTGTGGCGGGAAGAGGTCGACGTACTCGCGGCGAAGTACAAGATCAAACGCGAGTTTCAGTACGTCGATGCCGTCGCGCTCCATATGGTGCGCAGTCCCGAGCGGTTCCAGCTGCTCGTGACACCCAATCTCTTCGGGGACATACTCACGGACCTCGGGGCCGCGTTACAAGGAGGTTTGGGGTTCGCGCCATCAGGGAACATCAACCCCTCGGGAGTGAGCATGTTCGAGCCCGTGCACGGATCCGCACCGGACATCGCCGGCAAGAAGAAGGCCAATCCAGTTGGCGCGATCTTGTCTGCTGGTCTCATGCTGGACACCATTGGCGAGAAGGAGGCGGCTGCGGATATTGAAAGGGCTGTCATGCAGGTTCTGAAATCTCGCAAGTTCCGCACTGCCGATATTGGCGGTAAGACTTCGACTCCCAAGGTCGGAGATGCGATCGTATCCAGAGTCCTATCGAGGCGATAGGTGTGAATCCGTCTCGATGGGCGATGGTTCAAAGCCAATTACGCTGAAGTAGTTGAATCAGGTTTCCGGATAGGAAGTGACCACATGAAGGTGCTAGTGATAGGTGCATCGGGACAGATGGGCGCGCTGACCGTCAGGGATCTTGTAGACCACTACAAGGCGGACGTGGTCGCCGCGGATCTCAAGCTCGACCGCGTGAAGAAAGTGGCCGAACTCGTAGGCATCAACAAGGTCACTCCTCTGCAGCTGGATGCCACCG
Source organism: Euryarchaeota archaeon RBG_13_57_23 (assembly GCA_001800675.1). Taxonomy (GTDB): domain Archaea; phylum Thermoplasmatota; class Thermoplasmata; order UBA10834; family UBA10834; genus COMBO-56-21. The sequence goes on from MGVW01000016.1 coordinate 25,543, forward strand.
ACCCGCACGCGCTCAAGCAGGCGGCAACGGGAGCGGACGTGGTCCTCTGCAACGCATGGTACGAACTCAACATCAAGGTCATGCCCGTCGCGATCGAGGTCGGAGCGCACTACGGGGATCTAGGTGGGTTCTACGACTACACATTTCAGCAGCTCAAGTACCATGAGAAAGCCAAGGACGCCGGCGTGACATGCGTCCTCGGCATCGGAAGCTCACCTGGAATCACGAACGTGTGCGGCGCTGCAGGAGCCATGAGACTGGACAGCGTTGACACGATCAGCATCTACTGTACATGGGGCACTAAGGTCAAGACCGCGGACGCGAGCTTTCCAGCGTACTCCGTGAGGACCGTTCTGGACGAGCTTACCCAGAACCCTCCCATCGTCGAGAACGGGAAGCACAAGAGAATGCCTGTCCTATCGGGAGAGACCGAGGTCCTGATGCCCGAGCCCGCGGGCAAGGTGGTCGCATATTACATCAAGCACTCGGAGGCCGCCACCATGGCCGAGTACATCGGCAAGGGAACCAAGAACGTCAGCTTCAGGATAGGATTCCCGGCGAACGACTTCGCGACCTTCAAGACTCTCGCCCAGCTGGGCTTCTCGAGCGACGAGAAGGTCGAAGTGGGCGGATGCCGCGCATCACCCAAGGACTTCATCACAGCGATGTACCTGCGGGCAGTCGCTTCATCTCGTGACTCGTCCGATATCGTGGACGAGTACGACTACTTCAGGGTGGATGTCAACGGAGAGAAATCCGGAGCACCCGCGACTGCAACGTACTTCGTCACCACATGGAACGACAGGGACTCGGGGATTCCGTCCGGAAGAGACACGGCGGTCCCGCCGTCCATCACAGCTGATTGGCTGGTGCGCGGGAAGATCAAGGAAAGAGGAACCCTTCCACCCGAGGCTTGCATCGACCCGGAGCCGTTCTTCAAGGAGCTCGGCAAGAGGAAGATACTCGTCGAGGAACAGCTCCAGGACTCGAGACGGTACTACTGAGCAGGTATCCTGCCCGTTATCATTTCGCGAATTGATAGTGAACGGCTCTAGCAGGAATGCCACATGCGAGACAAGGTGTGTGCGGTCGTGCAAGCTTCGAGACCGGCCAGTACCCCAAATCTTACGAAAGGCATTTATAGGGATGCTGTGTATATTACGACAGCTTCCTCTCGAACTTGAGAAATAACTGGGTGCGTTTGAGTCGAGTGGTGTGGGATACTCATTTGTAGCACGTCGTAAGAAGACGCCATGGATGGCTCCCTGCTGCTTGAACCTTGCATGCCCGCGTTCGGATGGAAGTCAAGAGAGAAATGAGAAGCATTCGCGAATAACGATTGAACGACGCTTTGAGAGTGCTTAGAGCTAGGGAGTGAACACAAATGAAGAAGATCAGCGGACCAGTGCGCAAGAAGATCGTCGTTGCGGTTTTCCTCGTCGCGATTCTGGTTGGATCAGGCGCATACGCTCTCGCCGTCAGCGGCAGAGACAAGACGGCGCAGGGACCCCAGAATATCGTGGTGAGCGAAGGACCGGCAACATCGATCGACTATACGATATATGACTTATTCCAGGAGCCGTGGCAGGAGTGGTGGGCAGACAGAACGACCTACTACTCAACGGACTTCATAATCACGAGCGGGGCAGGATGGAACACCGCCCTGTTCATGCCGGGCAGATCTCCGGCTCTATCATACCAGGGGATCATCTACGCTCCCTACAGGTACGCCATTGACGCAGTCGACCTGACGACGATGAACGTCAGCGACCCTGAGTTCATGCCTATACTTGGCCCGACCAGCGTGGTTGGGGCAAGCGCATCGATTGACCTGTACTTCCAGTACCTCTACGAGACCTGGTGGAACGACTACTGGATAGACACATGGGGCGGGGATGGCGACTGGGTCGGTGACGCGTTCTATTCGCCAGGAGGCACTGACGGATACTACCTGGGCACGACATATTCCATAGTCATGAACAGAGCGGCAGCGTACTCGTGGCTGAACATGCCCACATCGTCTGATGTTGCCACGTGGTGGACGGCCAACAAGGAGTCCACCGAAGACGCATGGCAAAACTGGGTTCTTGTCGAGGGCAACGACAGGCTTGACATCTACTGTGGCTACGAATGGACATACGATTCGTTCGGAGTCTACATGGACCTCGTCGAGCTCGGCCCTGACAGCGTTGCGCTGCAGCTGGACCACATAAGCTGGGGGTATGAGATCCTGATGACCAGATGGCTTACCGAGACGCAGGTCTCGCCAGGCCTTGAGCCATGGTACGAGGACTTCTCGATGCAGGTCGCCTACGGTGAGACGACTGCCGACCTCACCTCCGATGCGGTCTGCCAGTACAGCATGCACGCCGTGAAAGGGAACAAGACTGCGGACCACGCTGCCTGGGTCTTCGAGCCCGCGAAGGTCGATTACATTGTAAAGCCGGGTCACCCGTCAGAATACAACCCGTACAAGGCGTTGTTTTACCAGAGCTGGAACGCGGGGGATGTGTTCCTAGGTACGGAAGTGAACTACGAGCAGACCCCCTCCGAGTTCGATCTAGATGCGGGTGAGACGCTGACGTTCCAGCTGCCGACCATAGATGTTCCTGCATACCAGGGAGTCGCCCTTACAGAGGCGGACTATGACAACCTGGCTGCCGGCGACAACAGCGGGTTCCTGGCAATCCAGGACAACGGCCAGATAGGCCTTGGTTACTGGATAACCGGATGGCCCGAGAGCACCGGTCTTAATCTGACGGACATGTACAACCCGACGACCAGGACATTGGTCATCCAGGGTCCACAGGACTTCGAGAACGACGTGAACAGCCCGACCACCATGTACCACGGGACGCCTTGGATCGAGTTCTGGGTCGACAGCGAGATGCCGTTGGCGAACGCTGGTTCCGACATACCCGATGTCGTCACGGAGACGCCTGTGAGCTTCGATGGCAGCCTGTCCACCGACGATGTGCGGATATTCAACTACACATGGACCTTCACGCACGAAGGATCCCCTGTGACGCTCTACGGCCTGAGCCCCGACTTCAGCTTCATGGCGCTGGGAGACTACACGGTCACGCTGACTGTGATGGACTCGATCGGCAATGTGGACACGGACGATGTGATCGTTCATGTGACGGTCCTCATACCTGAGTTCCCGATGATCCTGGTACCGATAGCGGCGACCATGGCCATGATCGCGGTGTTCAAGAAGCGCAAACGGTAGCGCTGTAGTTGAATGCGGTAGCCGGCGTGCTTCGGCGCGCCGGACGTCAAACCCTTTTCCTCTTGTTCTTTGTACCTCCTTGTGCTGAGCCCATGCGAGACGTCTTTCTAAACATAGTTATAAGTAATCACAAGCCGATTTGAAGCAAAACAGAACACCGAGGTGGATGGGATGCCGCAGGTCGTTTCGCTTCCGAAGGAGAAGGCAGTAGAGATAGGAGAGTTTCTGACGAACAATGTGTCGAGGGCGGTAGTGTACACGCTTCTTCACAAGCAGCCCTTGACGAGAAAGGAGATCGAGAGAAGCCCGCTCACGGACTCGATGAGGAGGCTCTCGCTGAGCGCGCAGACGAGGGAGCTCAAGGACAAGAGCGCCGTCCAGATGCGCACTCTGCTGACGAAAGGAGTGGACTGCGGGGTTCTGATCCCTGTTACCTCGAAGCGGCTGAACTACTACTTCCTCAACTCGGACCTGCGGATCGAGCCGGCACCCATACGCGACCCGTTCGAGCCCACCGAGGATGTGGCTGTGAGCGCGTACCTCGACAGGACCCTTGCCCACACGCCCGGCCAGGCGGTGCTCCCGGGCTGGGGGACGGCAGCTGACAACTCCATTCTGCCCGTGCCGTACATAGACACGCCGAAATCCCTCGTCCTTTGGCTCAGCTGGATGATCACGCCCACAAGAAGGGAGATCCTCCACCACATAGGGATAAACGGGCACACGACGAGGCCGAAGCTGCGCACAGATCTGGGATTCTGGGCGGACAGGATCGTCGCCAAGGAAGGCATCCCGGCCGGAGTCCTCGAGAAGGTCGACGGCCAGATAAGGTACCAGTTCTCCACGTTCTCGTTCTCGAAGCTGAAGATGAAGAAGGAGGACGAGGGGAAGAAGAAGCCCTGGACCACCTACCCGCCATCGTTCTGGCTCACGAGGACCTACGAGCCCATAAGATGCATCATGGGCGCGTCCAAGTTCCTGGGCGACAAGAAACCGGACATGACCCCGGGCGCGATCCTGGAAGAGCTCTCGAAGCAGGACGTGACCGTGGTGGACAAGAACAGGCGCGAGTTCCTCGAAGTGAACTTCCTGGAGCGGATGAGCTTCTACGCGGTATACCATTCGTCAGGAGACCCAGCTGTCAAGATATCGGCAGACTCCCTGGTCCCGGAGAAGGTCACGTACAACGCTCCGGAGCATCCGCTCGTCTGGATATCGAAGACCGACGAGGAGCACGCGGGCGCGAGGATGGACTTCAAGCACGAGGCCGCGATGATGCTCCAATCCAAGAAGACGAAGGAGGACCAGATAGCGTTCCTTGAGAAGATGATGAAGGACCTCGCGTTCGAGAGGATAGGGAGCGTCCTTGAGGACCATGAGAGCAAGCTGGGCAAGGATCTCGAGAGGCTGAGGGCAGAGTCGTTCGGGCTCGGGGCGGACTCCATAACGGCCGTTGCCGGGCTGGAGCTGACCAGGGAGGAGATCATCTCCGAGAAGAGATACTTCGAGAAGTTCATGAACATCCTCATCCCAGGTTCGATCCCGAAGAAGAAGCTGATGGAGACAGAGGAGCTGCTCGCATCGATATCCAAATCACAGGAGGCTCCCGAGCCTTCTGAGAAGAAAGAGGAATAAGCCACCTTCGCGTTAGGCCCCACGACCATCTGCAGGTCGGGGAGCTGAATGACAAACGCGCCGAAACGATTCACCGAGCTGATTGTCGAAGCCAGGAAGAGAGGCGCCACGAAGGCCAAGGTCATTCCCGTAAGAAGTATAGTCGTGGACGAGAGGGTGCGATTGAAGTGTCTGGTCCCACTCTGCGACAACTATGGGAAACACCTGTTGTGCCCCCCGAACGTCATGTCGATCGATGAGTTTAGGAGAACGCTCAAGTCGTTCAAGCACGCACTCCTCCTCCAGATCGAGTCAGATGAAGATTCATTGGACAAGTCGACGAGGCACCTCGACGGCGATCTGTGCACGGACCTCGAGAAGGCAACTGGAACTAGGAGATTCGAGAAGAAGCTGATGCAGCTCGTCGAGGCGATGGAGGCCTTTGCGTTCAAGAAGGGGTTCTATCTGGCCGCGGGACTTGGAGGGAGCGAATGTGTCCTCTGCAAGATCTGCGTTGGACAGGGTTCTTCCGAACCCTGTCGCCACCCGTTTAGGGCAAGGCCTTCTAGCCAGGCGCTCGGCATCGACGTCATCAGGACTTGCGAACGCGCAGGAATGCCAATCAGACTCTCATCTGACCGGAAAGTGAGATGGACGGGTATCGTCCTGCTGGATTAGCCTACCACTCCAAAGGGGTGCGAGCGATTGGATGGCAGCTCGTCATCATAAGCATCCAGCCCTACAACTATGAAGCAGTGGGAATTGTCAATGCCAGGCAATGGCAGCAAGGTTCATATTCCCGCAATCAATTAGAGAAGAGTAAGAACAAACATAAGCAAGCATAAGAAAACATTAGAATCAACTAATATATCAATTATGGATGCGAAAAGTATGCTCACGCAGAGAGAACAGCAGATTCTTGAGATATTGGGGAAAGGGACACGGTCGCCGACACTTCTGGCATCAGAACTCGGAATCACTCAATCCGGCGCCACTCAGGCCCTCCAAAAACTCGAAAAGAAAGGAATCCTGACAAGGACGAAAGTGGGGAGAAACGTCTTCTATCATCCAGTCGAGGCGCCAAAACAGACAAGAAAAACTGCGACGGACGAGGATCTGGACCTGATCATGGAATCCTACCATTCCCTTTCGACGGTATGGACTCACGTGCTGCGCCTGGACCTGACGCATGAAGAGCTATCAAAGGTCCGTGAAGCCAGGAATCTGCTCGAGGAGATACTCGTCAAGCACGGAAAGAGCATCGAATGAGTATATCCGAGAATATCAGCGATTTCGACTGGACGCTTCTACTTCAGAGCCTCGTGGGCCTTCAACGCGTTGTCGACAGTGAACGCGATCTCAGTCGCTCCGCCTTCTTTTCCCAGAATGTAGATCGAATCGACGTTCACCATCACACGAGCTAGCTTCCTGGCCACCTTCCCCAGCTCGCCTGGCCTGTCCGGCATTCTGACCGATATCACGTCCCGAAGATCATATCGAATCCCAGAGCGCGCGAGGGCGGATTTGGCTGTTGCCTCATCGTCGGTGACAATCCTAATCATGGGCCTGTCATTCGTCCTCTCGCTTGAGATTGCCTTTATGTTCACACCATTGGCGCCCAGCAGCTCGCAGACCTTGGCCAGCTCGCCGGGCTTGTTCTGGACGTAGACATCGAATTCCTTCAAAGTCACACACTCTACTCACCCTATGAAGGGACTAGAATAAAAAGAGTTTCGATGTGTGGTTCGGGCCAGGTTCCTGTTAGTCTACGCCGGGTTCCTGGGCAACTGTACCCAGCGTCTGACCCACCAGTACGCCAGCAATGTGGATGTGACCGTGGCGATTACCAACACGCAGAGCGTCCATATCGCCCATTTCTCCTCCAAGTTGAACACGAAGCCGAATATTGTTGCCAGCGTGTTAGGAACAAGCACAGCGGTGCCCAGAACCGTTAGCCAGGTTATCGTCAATGCCATCCTGTTGTTCAGTATCTGGAGCTGATTGTTGTACAGCGCCTGAAGCACTTCCAGCCCGGAAGCGAGCACCTCAGACATGTGCTCGCTAAGGGATATCTGTCGATTGGTGTCTTCGACAAGCAGCTGGATCAGGGACAGCATCTTAGGGCTGTCGGAGACAAGCTGCGCATCACCGAATCTCAGCGAGTGGAGGACATCCAGCGTACGCCAGAGGGTATTCAGATAGGTTATCAGCGTGTGCTTCAGCTCGTAGATCTGCTTCCCCACCTCCATTCGAGTAGAGGTCGGGTCGAGCAGGACCGCGCTCATCAGGTCTCCCTGCTCTTCGATCTCTCTCAGATACTCGAAGTTCCTTGAATTGTTCTCATCGAGTATCCGAACCAGCATCGATGTGAGCTTGTCCTCTACTGACATCGATACCGGCAGCTTCCGTATGTAATTGTCAGCATACCTCGAGAACTGGACGAGCCTCACGACCTCTTCACTGTGAATCGTCACAATGAGGTCTTTCCGTACCAGCAGAAGTAACGGGAACGCTTGGAGGTCCACCTTGTTGACTCTGACCGCGGGAACCATTATCCCGATCTCAGTCTCATTATCGATGAACTCCGAGTAGTATCCTTTCAGGAGATTAGGAACCAGGGACGCGCTGAATCCCAGTCTGATCGCGACATCTGACCCATCCTTCAGAACATCGCAGACTGTGAAGTTGATCCAGGCGACGGTAGAACCCTGGAGAGTCGAGATGAACTCTTCAGGAGTGTTTCCCACGACTCGGATCGGTTTCCCGGCGTGCGGGAGAGCCACGCATACTGCCCGCGGAGCCTTGATCTCGCACGTCTCCCCAGTCCCGGACTCCTTCTCAATGGGCGGCGCAGCAGCTGGCTTCGAAGGTTCTTTCTCTACCCGTTTCCTCTCCTCTTTAGACAAACTATGGCCCTCCCAGACAGCTAGGATTTGCTCAGACTTGCACCTGTATGAACCATAGCCAATGATTTATGTTTCGCTGCGAGGCGCGGTCCTCGCAGACCTCTACCAGTATGCACCCTTTTAATACTCTGCCAGCTATTTCGACGGCGATATGCCATGAGGGTACTCCTCATACACGCTGACAGGTTCGAATACGAGGTCAGAGAACCCACGAAGATGGCGGAACCCCTCCCGGACAAACAGCCCAGAAAGCACTCGTTCGAGGAGGTCCTCGTCTCCTTCACGACCGTGGAGAACAGCGATGAGGACGTGACGACGATAGCTGAGGTCGCTGCCGCGGACCTCGCCGATGTGTTCTCGAGAGTCAAAGCCAAGAGGCTGGTGCTGTATCCCTATGCTCACCTGAGCCCGGATCTGGCACCTCCGAAGCTGGCAGTCGATGTCCTCAAGGCGGTCGAGCAGGCTCTGCGGGAGAAGGAGATTGATGTCCACAGGTCTCCTTTCGGATGGTACAAGGGTTTCGAGATAAAGTGCAAGGGCCACCCCTTGTCTGAGCTCTCGAGAGAATACACAGCCGAGAAGAAGGTCACCCGCGAGGAGGTCGTTGAGAGCATCGAGAAGACCTTCTACATCCTCACACCAGATGGCCAGGAACACCCCCTGGACGTCGAGAAGGCAGAGTCGATGCAACTTCTAGACAAGTACCCGTCTCTCAAGACCTTCATCATTTCTGAGGAGATCGGTCGCAAGAAGGGAGAGGAGCCGCCCTCCATCAAGGCCATGCAGCGGCTCGAGCTGGTCGACTATGAGGAAGCGAGCGACCGAGGGCACTTCAGGATGTTTCCGAAGGGGCACCTGATCTTCAAGCTGCTGGAGGAGTGGGCGGAATGGATCGCGCTGGAGAAGATCGGGGCTATCCAGATCGACACTCCCATTCTCTATGATTGGTCCTACCCAGATATCAAGAGCCAGGGCATTTCGTTCCACGAGAGGCACTACACGCTCAAGACGGAGGAGAACAGAGAGTTCGTCCTCAGGTTCGCCGGAGACTTCGGGCTCTTCAGGATGATGAAGGGGGCCACATTGAGCTACAGGAACCTTCCGCTCCGCATCTACGAGTTCTCCAAGAGCTTCCGGCTAGAACAGCGCGGGGAGCTGACGGGCCTGAAGAGACTGAGAGCGTTCCACATGCCAGACATACACTGCTTCACGAAGGACATCGAGGATGGCTGGAGAGAGTACATGCTCCTCTACAGGAACTACGCTGATCTAGCAGACGCCACCGGCGTCGAGTACGCGGTCGCATTCAGAATCGTCAAGGAATTCTACGACAAGTACAAGCAGAACATCGTCGAGCTCTTGAAGTACTCCAACAGACCGGCATTGATAGAAGTCCTCTCCGAGATGAAGCACTACTGGGCCGTCAAACACGAGTTCCAAGGCATAGATGCGGTTGGCGGAGCGGTCCAGCTCAGCACAGTCCAGCTGGACGTCGCGGACGCCGAGCGGTACGGCATCGTGTACGCGGACCAGGACGGCAGGAAGAAAGGCTGCATCATTTGCCATTCATCAATAGGCTCGATAGAGAGATGGATATACATGCTTCTGGAGGAGGCCCTGAAGCATGAGAAGCCATCGCTGCCATTCTGGATCTCGCCGACTCAGATCAGGCTCATACCTGTAGGACCCGCGTTCATACCCGAGTGCGAGAAGCTCTCGAAGGAACTGCGCGCGAGAGTTGACATCGATGACATGGACGACAAGGTCGGGAAGAAGATACGTAACGCCGAGATGGAATGGATACCGATGATCATCGTCGTAGGCGAGAAAGAGAAATCATCTGGACAGTTCCCCGTCAGGCTCAGGAGCGGGGAGCAGAAAATGATGACGCTCGAGCAGCTGAAAGCCGAGGTGGAGCGCTTGTCAAAGGACTACCCGACCGCAAAACTTCCCCTTCCGGCACACCTCTCCAAGAGGCCGACCTTCAGAGGATAAGCTGAAGGATCACCTGTTGTCCGCGTCACCCCATATGAACTTGTGCAGCTGCGGAAGCACCCTGACGTTGAGATTCGCCTTGAGTACCTTCTCGGCCAGGGACTTGAGTTCCTTGCCGCCAACGGGTGTGAAAATCACCTCGCACTTCGGCGAGTATTCCTCGAGGACCTTCTTGGCGTAGGCGTAGTCCACATCGTCCGCGATTATGAATTTCAGCTGGTCCGTCGGTCCCAGGAGCTCAAGATTCTTGAATATCATCTTGTCGGCCTCTCCTGACGAAGGGCACTTTATGTCCATGCTGATCGTCAGGTTCTCTACGCACGGCAGCTCGTCCAGCGACATTGCCCCGTTCGTTTCCAGGACCACACGATACCCTTCATCAAGGAGCATCACGAGCAGCTTTGGAGTTTCCTTCTGCGCCATCGGCTCCCCGCCCGTGAGACAGACATGCCTGCACCTGTGCTTCGCAACCTTCTTCATGACCTGGTCAAGAGTCATCTCCTCGCCCTTGTCAAAGGCCTGGGGTGTGTCACAGTATGTGCACCTGAGCGGGCATCCTGAAGTCCTGATGAATGCGGTCGGAGCGCCTATCGTCAGCCCTTCTCCTTGGAGCGACTTGAAGATCGAATACACCTTCATCCTCTCACCTCGTACTCGAGCGGATCCTCAATGCCAGCATCCGCGAACCCTTGAAGCCTCAGGAGACAGGAATCGCACTTCCCGCACGCCTTCACACCACCTTCGTAGCAGCTCCAGGTCAGCTCGAGCGGAACCCGGAGTCTCACGGCCTCTCTGATTATCTCCGCCTTGGACTTGTCGAGGACGGGGGCGAACACCCTGATAGACCTGCCCTCTTTGCCTGCCTTCGTGCCCACATCGATCGTCTTCTGGAACGCGGCGATGAATTCTGGAGTACAGTCCGGGTATCCGCTGAAGTCCACTGAATTTGCTGCGATGAAGACCGCGTCTGCCCCTCTGCTTTCGGCGATCGAGGATGCGATGCCAAGGAAGATGATGTTCCTCGAGGGGACGTAAGTGCTGGGTATGCCCTTCCCGATGTCGTTCTTACTCCTGCCTTTTGGGATGGAAACGGAGCCGTTCGTGAGGGAGCTCTTCAGCAGCTTCCCGAGGTTCAAGGGGACTATGATGTGTTCCTTCACCTTGAAATGCTTGGCAATCCTGCGGGCGCTGTTGAGTTCTCGCCTGTGCTTCTGTCCATAATCGAATGTCAACGCGACGATTTCGTATCCGCTATCCCTGGCCATCGCAAGTACGGTGGAGGAATCCAGTCCCCCCGAGAGAAGCACAACCGCCTCACCCATACCATCACCTGAGATCAAAGGTCGGTTCCTGTCCAGGCGCCCTGTCCTCTACCCTCGTCGACCCCTATCTCGATCCTTCGGACATTCTTCGGGAACTTGACCTTCTGCAGGAGACGACGCAGGACGAACTCGGCAAGAGTCTCTGCCGATGCTACCTCGATGTCCAGTAGGATGCAGTCGCACAGGGGCAGCTTGAACTCCTTGTCGCCCAGTCTATAGAACACGTAATCCTTCACGACAGTGACTCTGGGATCCTTCTTTGGGATCAGAACCCTGTGATCGAGCTCCGAAGCAATGCCCCTCAAGAACTCCTTCACGCTGATGAAATCCATGATGATCCCATCCTTGCCGATCTCTCCCTCGATCACGGTGTTGATGGCGTAGTCATGACCGTGAAGCCGGCCGCATTTCTTGTGCATAGGGATTATGTGCGTCCCCGAGAAAGTGATCTTCGAGGTCCAGCCATTGATTTCCAGCCTCATCTCTGAACGGATAGCGAAGGAGCACTAAATAGTTTCAGGCGCGAGGGCGCCTGAGAACGCCAGTCCCTGCCAGTCCAGCAGCGATCATCACCGAGTCCGAGAAGTCCGACTTTGCCCTGGAGGTGTCGACGAACACCCTGTCGAGGTTGACCACAGGTGCCCCGAACGCCTTTCCCCCGCCGACGAAGTAGATCGAACGGAATATGAGGTTTCCAGATACGCCATCAGGGGCGACGATGATGTCGCAGTCCTTGAGAGCGTCCTCGATCAGGATACCGTAGTGCCTGGCAGCATGTCCCTTGCCTCTGAGCTTCTTCGCGAGCAGCTCACCCTCTTCGACGCTGGTCCTGATCTCCTCTCCGCGGCCGACATCTTCCAGCCTGCCCTTGGAGAGGACCCCTATCTTCGGTTTCCAGCGGATCCTCGAGAAGTAAGCGATGGTGTTCTCGACGAGATCCAGCCGAGCATCGACCGTCAAGCCCTCGTCGATCCCGACGGGCGTGAGCAGGAAGTTCTTCTTCTGAGCGCTCTCCATGATCGCGGTCCGCATGATGCGGTTGAGCCCGAATTCGAGCCTGAGGCTTCGCAGAGCCTCTCCAGAGCTGAGGGTGCCTCTCACCGCCGCGTCCAGCTCTGAGTCCTTGAGGGCGTGTACGAGCTCCTTCGTGTTCGTGAATCGAACCAGGCGCACTTCGCACCCGAGCCTGGAAAGATGCTTCAAAGTATCTCCATGAAGCTTTCTCGAGGCCCCAATTCCAATCTTTGCAGTTGAATCGCAACCACAAGACAGCAGCTTAGCGACATCGATCACAGGAAGTAGGCCCTCCTCAGAACTCGTCCTCGGTCATCTGGTCGAAAGTGTAGTTCTCCCACTTGCGCACTCCCAGAACTATCTCGAGTTCCTGAGGTGTGAGAAGCGGCCTATCGTACATGGCCATGTCGTCTATCGCAATCCTAGGGCACGCCGTGGAAACATATGCATCGAACCCGAGCGACTTCAACTTGTCAGGGTCGAACTTGTCCATGAGTATGAGAGCGGCGTCCTTCTTCTTCCACCGGAGGAGTTTCCTCAGTTCCCTAGCCCTTCTGATCCTCCTCTGCCCCAGCTTCTCGCCCACGATGATGCCGAAGCTCCTGGCACGCTCGGCCTTCTCGATGACCGCGTGCCTCTGCCGCAGTATCTTGTCCTTGACCTGGTCGATCTCCTTCGGCTCCTCCAGATTAGGGTCAAGGACGACCACCTTCTTTCCCGTTGCGAGGTGCACGCCAAGCGCGTGGAATGTGCCGCTCCCTATGAGCAGGTAACTGTTAACCTCCTTCACGATGCCAGTCGCAGCCGTGAAGTTGCACCCGAGGACCTCGCCCACATGGGAGAGCCTGCTGTCCCCCTCGGCGACCTTCATTTTGATGCCCATGCTCTCGAGACCTTCGATGACATCGTCCAGCTCGAAGAGGTGCTGCGATGTGGCGAGCACGCCTACGGGCTCCTGCAACAGACCCACTGATTTCTTCAGCTGGTCCGCAAGGGGCACGCGCGATTTCGCCGGGACGAATATCACCGGCTTTGAGAATTTCATGGATGGAATCGGCGAGTGGCCAACGTTCACGACCGCATCGACCATGTCGAACAGCGAGCTGGGGACATCGCATGCGCCGAAGCAGGGCTCGGCCACCACGAGGACTTCGGCACCAGTCTTGTTCTCAAGGTCTCCAGCCAGCTGATACGCTCGCTTCTTCAGCCCCTCCGGTACCTGAAGCGCAATCATCCTCGCCTTGAGCCTCTTGATCTCAGATATCGCACTCGCGAGATCGATATCATACATGCCTGAAGTCAACCTCGGACTCTCCAGCCTTCCCCACACACGATGGAACAAAACCAGAGCGAAGGGAGTAGAGGTACAGACGATAAAAAGATTGTGCGGTATTCGAGGCTCTGGGTCCGTCTATGCCGCTGCGGACGTGCCCCTCTCTACCTCGATGTAGCAGGGGGACGGTAGCTTGATCGCGGCCCGCTTCAATGCGAGCTTGGCGTGTGCGAGGTTCGCCTGTGTGGTCTCGATTGTCATGATCCTTTGGTCTGCCTTGACCCTCGCGGCAGTGCCCACGGGCTTGCCGAAGGCGGCCCTCATGCCATCGGAGATACGGTCCGCTCCTGCGCCCGTGGCGATTTTGTTCTCCCTGATGATGTTGTGCGGAAAGACCCTGATCTTGAGATGATATGCATTGGCCGGGATCTTCTTCGCGAGATACCTGTTGGCCGATATACGCGCGGACTCCAGCGCTATGTGCCTGATTTGGCACTGCTCCGTAACCCTGAGTGTCATCCGGACCGCGTAGTCTCCCTTAGTTCCATGCTCGAATTGCGTGATCCTTGACGACGGTACGCCGCCCATGTACTCTCTCCGGCAGTAGGCCTGTCCTTTGATCTCCCTGTACATGCTTCCGGGCTTGCGAGACATGATGCCACCAGGTGTTCTACAGCCTCAGGTTTGCTGAGATACTGGTTATCGTATATAAACCTCACTGAGTACGCTTCGGGCATTGTGAGCGTGCTGGCCACGCAGACAAACATTATCTACGGTCATCCTGATTAGTGAGCTGATGGGCAGGAGACATGTGGGAAAGCGGGACGCCAAGGATATCGCCCGTGAAAGGATAGAAACGCTGTTCGGGCTCGCGGAGAAGGAGGCCCTCGGCGGAAGCACCGCAAGGGCGAAGCGGTACGTCACACTCGCGATCCGACTCGGCGAGAGGCATAAGGTGCGGGCGGGACACAAGAGAACCTACTGCCCTTCCTGCTACGCGTTCTTCACTCCCCCGAAGAACCTCAGGGTGCGGACTCACAACGGGAAGGTTTCCATGACGTGCCTCGAGTGCGGACACATAATCCGGTATCCTGTCAAGCGGCCATGAGTGTGATGACTTGGACAAGAAGATGATAATCGAGCTGCGGGCGAGAGGACAGGCGCTACAGGCCACCGTGTATGTCGGCAAGGAAGGCATCACGGAGAAGGTGGTGGATGAGATATCCCGGCAACTGGACAAGCACAAGCTGGTCAAAGTCAAGCTCCTCCCCGCGGTGGAGCAAGACAGGAAGGAGGCGGCGCAGGAGCTCGCAGACAAGAGCTCTTCCGTGCTCGTTGAGGTCAGGGGAAGGACGGTACTGCTGGCCAAGGAGCAGCTCTCAACCAGAACTGGCCAGCATTTAAATATCGACTAGGTGATTGGTTCGAAAAAAGGAACAGTGGTATCGAATGCTCGACGCTAGGTTCATCAGAGAAAACGAAGGCCTTGTGCGGCAGGCTTTCCAGAACCGACGCTACGATATCGCGATCCTCGAGGATTTCCTCGCGCTCGACAAGGCTTGGAGACAGCTCACAGAAGAGGGTAACACCCTGAGGAAGCAGCGCAACCAGGTCGCCGATGAGATCCCGAAGCTCCCAAAGGACAAGAAGGACGCCAAGATAGTCGAGATGAAGAAGATCGCGGACCGAATCAAGGTCATTGAATCCGAGGTCAAGAGCATCGAAGGGAAGAGGGACGAGTGCCTCCTCAACATCCCCAACGTACCGGATCCAAGCGTACCCGTTGGGCTTGCTGAGGAGGGAGATGTCTTCGTTAGAACCTGGGGAAATGTGCGCAAGTTCGATTTCAAACCGCTCAACCATTGGCAGATAGGCGAGAAGCTGGACATCATCGATTTCGACAGAGGGGCGAAGGTCACCGGGACCGGGTTCTATGTCCTCAAGGGGGACGGTGCGAGGCTGGAGCGCGCCCTGATCAACTTCATGCTCGACCTGCACCACGACCAGGGATACAAAGAGATCTTCCCGCCGGCCATCATAAACCGCAAGAGCTGCGTCGGCACTGGCCAGCTGCCCAAGATGCAGGACGACATGTACTGGGTGGAACGAGACGACCTGTGGCTGAATCCGACAGCAGAGGTGCCCGTCACCAACCTCTACTCGGACGAGATACTCGATCGCAAACAGCTGCCGATCTATCACACAGCCTATCTCCCGTCTTTCAGAAGAGAGGCGGGGAAGCACATCGAGACCAAGGGCATTGCCCGAGTACATCAGTTCAACAAGGTCGAGCTCGTGAAGTTCGTGC
This sequence comes from Euryarchaeota archaeon RBG_13_57_23, assembly GCA_001800675.1. Taxonomy (GTDB): domain Archaea; phylum Thermoplasmatota; class Thermoplasmata; order UBA10834; family UBA10834; genus COMBO-56-21. The sequence continues at coordinate 41,207 of MGVW01000016.1, forward strand.
TTCCCGAGACATCGCAGCAGGAGCTAGAGACCCTGCTTGCGGACGCGGAGGCTGTGACTCAGGGGCTCAAGCTCCCCTACAGGATCCGACTGCTGTGCACCGGGAGCGTTGGATTCCACTCGTCGAAGACCTACGACATCGAGGCCTACGCGGCGGGTATGGATCAGTGGCTCGAGGTGTCCTCGTGCAGCGATTTCAAGGATTTCCAGGCGAGGAGAGCTATGATCAAGTTCAGGCGCGAACCGCATCTGAAGAGCGAGTTCGTGCACACGCTCAACGGGTCGGGGATAGCCCTTCCAAGGACGATGGTCGCCGTGCTGGAGAACTACCAGAATGCGGACGGCACCGTCACCGTGCCCGAGGTCCTGAGGCAGTACATGAAGGGGACCGAGACGATCGGCTGAGAGCGTTCCTGCGTGTTCGGTTATCACTCATTCTCTCTCATTAATGAGAATCATGCATGATTGCCAGTGCTGTTCTTTATTTATCCGTCAGGGAGACCTGCTATCACGTGCGAGCAGGTTCCTATGGTGAAAGACACGGTATTCGCAACACTCGTCGGAAGGGCGTTCCTCCACGAGCTTGACATGGGACACAGGGACTCTGCGATAGCCTTTGGGCGCGCGTTCCTCTTGGCTCTTGGAATGGAAGGGCTGGAGTCGGACACCGCCGGGAAGCCTTGCGGGGACCCCTGGTCGAAGCCCGCGCTCGCGGATTCTTGCAACACCGCTGAGAGCGGAGGTTAGGTCCGGAGGCCGGGCCGAGCCTGCTCGCTGGAAAGTCGGATCGATCCGTATCTCTCGATGGGCCGTCCAACGGCCCAGGTCGAAGGGGGGATGCCCTGAATGGCAGGGATGATAGCAGATGTTGGGGAAAGAGCGAGGGTCGTAAGAAGGCGGAGGTTGCCCGGGAAATTCGTGGTAGCCACAGCGACGTGCCTCTGTCTACTGGTCTCCGCTATCGTTCTGGAAAACGCGAACTCCAAGGCCGCAGATGCGCCTGTCGTCCAAGGATGGCAGCCAATGACGGTCTACCTTCCCCAGACTTCTCTGGACATCGCCTGCGTCGCAGGCAATGTCACGGCGACCTATCACTTCAGATGGAATGACACATGTGACTTCTCGACGCTCAACTGGTCCTCGGTCGACAGGACAAGGACGGACGAGAAATACGTGCTAGGGCTGGGAGCCAAGGTGTGGGTCATCCAGGCGGACGTAGGAGCCGATTTTCCGATGGAGATCACCCAAGGGGATGGCACCAGCCTCAACTACAGATTCAACTACACGGCGGACCGCGAAACCCCGCACATATATCTCACCGGCGAGAGGACCTTCTGGAAGCTGCAGCGCACCCCGAACTTGGTCTACGACTACAAGGTGAAGGGGAGCTGCTCGATCGAGGACGCCTGGAAGAATGGAACGTGGACCCCGGAGGAAGGCATCACGCTCACGTACGACACTGAGGGCACCTTGGTCCTGGGGAACACCGATTTCGCGGTACAGCTGTTCGTCTACGACATCATCGTCCCTGAATTCAGGTCGCTCGCACCGATCGTCGGTCTGATGGCAATCGCGATCATCGCCTTCGAACACAAACGGAGGAATGTCTGAATGAGGAACCTGTTGTTCGACCTGCGTGAAACCCTGTCGGTCCATGGAACCATCAAGATGAGAGCAGAGCGTGACCTCCGCGCCGAAGGCTTCTCCTCAACATGGAAGGGGCCACAAGGGCGGTCGCGAGGCCCATGAATACGACGACGGAGTAGATCTCCGAATCGATTATGCCGTTCGACAATCCGACATAGGCGATCACGAGCGCGATTTCGAGCCTCGGAGTCATGCCGACGCCTATCGCCATCGAATCCCACCAAGACATTCCCGTCGCCCTTGCTGGAAGCCCGCAGCCCACAACCTTCGTGACGATCGCAACTGCAGTAAGGACGAGCCCGAAGAGCAGGGCGTCCGCAATCCCCTCCAGGTTGACGGCAATCCCGAGTGAGACGAAGAAGAGGGGCACGAACAGAGCCTCCAGATACTGCATGCCCTTCAAGATCCCGTCCCTGAGCGCAGAGCCTGCGAAGACCGTCCCTGCGACGAATGCCCCCACGATCGCGGAGATCTGGATGACCTCGGCTATCAAGGAGTAAAGCATGGCGATGGCGAGGGCGAGGACAAACCCGCTCTGAGGCAGTTTCCTCTTGTAGCCCGACACCTGCACCATGAAGACCAGCTTCGTGAGGAAGTGCGAACCCAACCAAGCACCAAGCACGACGAACGCGACTGCGCCGACGAGCAACAGCACCAGCCCGACCGCGTCGAGGTTGCCCTCGGTAAGGCCTCTCGAGATCGCCAGGACGACCATGCCCAGGATGTCGTCCACGACCGCGGCCCCCACGATGGCATACGCCACCGGGGTGCCTATCATGCCTATCTCGGATATCACGCTGGCCGTGACCGCGACACTGGTGGCGACGAGGGTCGCTCCGATGAAGATCGCATCGGTCCCGTAGCCGAACAGGTCCGCGATGATGTAGCCCGCGATCCACGGAATGATCACGCCACCAGCGGCTATCAGGATGGAGCGCTTCGTGTAGATCTCCTTCAGGTCGCACTCGAGACCTATCATGAACAGAAGGACTATCGATCCGAGCTGCGCAAGCAGCATCACCACTTCTGGGAGGGTCTCCTCCTCGCCGGAATCGCCGAGGGTGATGAGGCCTATCTCGCGGAAGACGAACCCTATCACAACGCCGACGACTATGTACGCGATCACCTTGGGCTGCCCGAACCGCGCGAATATGAAGCTCGCGAACAGCGAGACCACTAGCAGGAAGGTGAGTTCGAACCAGACTTCGTCGAGGAGCGTGTCGACGATGGACGGCAGATCCATGGGGTCTCGGCCAACGGATGACTACTGCGGATTTATTTGTTTTGTAGGAGCTCACACACCGTAGGCCCTCCCCTTCACCAACCAGAAATCGACCATATCGCCCGTGTCCTGCGCGAGAAAGCCCTGGACGAACTCCTTCGGGACCCCCTCGAGGTAGACTCCGAAGTCCACGCCCCAGCCGCCCCAGTTCCTCCCCAGCAGCCGGCCTATGGCGGGGATGTTGGGCGATATGCAGACCGCGCATGCGAATGTCCGGTCGAGACTGCCGACCGCTCCTAGCAGGCGGACCATGTTTGGCAGCCCCACCTCGAACAGGACCTCGAACCTGACGTACAGTCCCGACAGGAAGCTGGTCGGGAACGCGGGGTACGCGAGTGGGCTGTGCGCCTTCCCCAGGTTGACGATGAACGTCGCGAACGAGTGTATCAGCCATCTCAGGACATCGACTATCGCTTCCCCCGTCACCACGAAGGACGTCCTGAAGGCGACTCCCGCGGTCCCAGAGGCATCCTTGAGGGACACCTCCACGAAGAATGTGATTTCGTGAATCGTCTCGTTCACGATCCCCAGGAGGTTCTCGATCAAGTTGTACAGCACCCGCTTGCCGAACAGCTTCAGGAACTCGAGGGACGGCGTCACCTCCTCCAGCTTCGTTTGAATGAACGAGTCCTTGAACGCCTCGAAGAGCGCCTTCGCCACGAAATCCGAGGTCGCGAGCAGCACCGGCACGCCGTTGGAGCCCGACCTGCTCGGCGCCCTGAAGACCCATCTCGGTCCCCCGTCCCAGGCGCGCTGCCAGCTCCGTTCATCGTTCTCAGAGTCCCTGCACATCGGGGTGACGTCCATAGTCGCACCCGAGGCGTCCCTGAGGACCATCGCGTCGCCGTCGTTGAATGGGTCGTCGGAGATACCGTTGTCGATCGACGTCTCGGGGAACACGAACACGAGCACCCCGCTGGGGGCTATCGTGCCCTCGATCCCGAGGGCGCAGTTCTTGCCGTGCAGGGTCTCGATCGTCCATCCGTCCACGCATCTCGGCACCGTCAGCGGGTTGTACAGCTCCACCCACTCGTTCCCCGAGTCTTCCCCGTGCGGGTTCGACTCGAACTCGTTCACCACGACGTCCGTGGGAAACGGTGGGGAGTACTTCAGCCGCAAGCCAGCCTCGACCGACGCGGACATGCCGATCGCAGGAAGCGGGATATTGGACAGGAAGTTGCCGATCCCTGGAAGGTCGGCAGTCGACACCTCGGCTAACTCGTAAGGTTCGACCTCGGGCATGGCGAGGTCCACCGCCCAGCCCTCACCCTTGCAGTGCACTTCCGCGAACCGGCGCAGGATGTGCATGAGCGGGTCGACCTTGACCTCCACCGTGGCCTTCCTCAGAGAGATGGTGCTGTTGGCGAGGATATCGAAGCTGCCGTCCGAGAGCCTGGCCAGCCTGATGCCGAACGACAGCCCTGGCCCGAACCTGTTGGTGACGACTATCACCCTGAGGACATCGTTCCCATGACGGTACAGCAGGTCGGGGATGTTCGTCTGCACGATTATCAGGAACCCGTACAGCGATACCCTGAACTCGACCGTGCCCATGAGGTCGATGAACCACTGGGCAGCCTTGGCGAGCGCGGACTCGGCGATCTTCTCAATGTACTTCTGCATGATCTCGACGAACTTCTGCATAGAGTTGGCGAACAGTTTCAGGAGCCGGGTCGCGAAGCTCGAAAGCACCTCGAATACGTCCGTGACGAACCCGAAGACCCTCTCGAACCCCTCCTTGACCCAGCCGAAGACCGGCTCCAGCTTGTCCCACACGATTTCGCAGAACTTCCGCGCAGCCTCCATCGAGTCGGATAGGGCAGTGTTCGATGGGTTGTAGCCCACGCCTTCCAGAGGCCAAGCGGAGTGCAGCACGACCGGGATCTCGAGGTCGACCCTGACGGTCCTCCGAGACTCCGCGGGGCGCTCGAGGAAGTTCGAAACCGTCAAATGATCGTCCGAGGAGATCTCGACATCGACGAGACCCAGGACGGAAACCGTCCATTGTGTTGCATACGGAGTCGCCGTGGCGTTTCCCAGTGAAGTGAGGTGGATGTTCGGGTACTCCGAGCTCTGTCTGTCGAAGTTCCACGGACGCTTGATCTGGACGAGCATGTCATCAGTCGGGAAGAGATGCTCCAATGATTCGTATCCCTTGGATTCGTCGAACGGCACGACCCGCAGCTCGGGCAACGAGATGGCGTCTACACTCAGGGTCGTTTTCAGAACCGCCCCGCTTCCATAAGCAGTCTCCTTGTCCCCGTCCCAGAACTCGAACGACCCGCCCACGCCCACATAGGCTCTGTCCTTGAACGCAGACAGGCCTTGCTGCCCCAGGACCGCCTTTGAGAAGACTGTCAGCGTGTTCTCGACCAAATCGCCGATGCCAGGGAACTTCTCGGTGCCGGACACTAGAAAACCAGCGAGCGCGTCCACGAGGGGCCCCGCGAAACCGTCGTCCGACCTCGTCACCGACGAGTTGATGAGCAGCTGAAGCCGAGAGACTGCGCTCTGCGCACACCCTTCGACTGCATCCCTGGTCCGCGCTCCCACGCCCCACGAGAGGTCGTTCTCGACGTCACAGGCGACGATCTCCGCCAGCTGTTGCTCGACAGGAACGACCAGATCTGGGATGTAAGCGTACTTCGCGCTCGACAGCACGCCCTCCGTCAGCGATGGGTAGACTCCCTCCATCAGCTGGTCGATGTCTATCAGCTGATGCACCCTTGGCTGCACGAACTCGGCGAACTCCTCGGCAAGCCTGAAATGAGAGCTGAAAAGAGGGAGGTTTCCGCCGCCCAAGGCCTTGGAGACTGCCAAGTCGCTCAGGATCACTTCCCCCGCACTTCGCGCCAGGGCCGTGAAAAGGTTGGTGTCATCCACGGGATCCGCTACCAGTTCGGGGGAATCGAACTCGGCATAGGCAGCGACGTCTACGGCAAGCCTTAGGCAGACATCTCTGACAGATGTGCTGAAGCTCTGTTGGTTCTCCTTGAACGTCCCGTAGAATTCCGACCATACATCCGATTCCAAGACATCGCAGGTATCGACATCGATCGGGACCGTCGTGTTCCCGACCCAGACAGGGTAGAGATCTCCCTGAGCGTCCTGGACGAAGTACTGTCTTTCCGGGACTGTGAGCCGCAAGTCGACTGAAGCCCCGAACAGAGCCGAATAGGTCCTCAAATCTGCTCCGACCGCTTCCAACGTGTTCTCGATCCAAGTGACAACAGCCACTTTGGCCCTGTCCTCGCCTGTCAGGAAAGCAACGATCGAATCGACCGTGTCTTCGAGCTTCTCCGCCACCTCAGAGGCGAAATCCAATGTGCCCAGCCAGCCCATGTACTCCATGATCCTGAGTGCCATCATGTCGATGACACCATACACCGCCTGGGCGACCACTATCTCCGGGTCAATGTGCACCCGGGTCCTCCCCATGAACCACAGGAAGAGTTCGGCCGGGTCGAGGTATCTGTCCTTCGTGCAGAGCAGGGCTTGCAGTCCGGGATTGTCCGGCGCGCAGAGCCCGGAGACGAGGGTGGAGAAGTCTCCATCGACTGTGCGGAACAATCTCGCCTGTTCGAGGAGCAGAGCCACGAGGACCGCGCGGTAGACGTCCTCTTCCGTGAGCACCAGCGAAGTGTCCTTGCCCTGCACATACATCGGCTGGCCATATCCTTCGAGGATCCGCAGCTCGCCCAGGGTCGAAAGCATGTACGCGACCATCCTCCCGAGGTCGGAGAACTCCCCGTCGGAAGCGGATTCGAACGCGCGCAGCTTCATCTCGAGGAACGGCAGCGAGGATATGATAGGCCGCTGGAAGGACGACTCGCGCAGGAGCGAAATGCCATCTGCGGTAATCTCGACCGTGAAATTCCCCAGCGCGACATAGTACGGGTTGACGGTTCTCTGCCCGAGGACCTCGTCGGCAGGGGAGGCCGAGCTCTCGTACTCCATCGATTGAGTGCCCTCCTCGATTCTCGCAGGTGTGGTGGACTCGTCCGGGATGAGGTCGATCGTGGTCCGCTCTATCAAGAACAATCCACCGGTCCAATTGCGGACCTCCGTATCCCAGGCATCCGCAACTCGCGGGAAGTTCGTGCGGACGTGTTCCTTCATGCGCGACGAGAAGGCCTCGGAGATTCGGCTCTCGTTGACGGGGAACTCCTCCCACTTCGAGACGACTTCGTTGGCGCGGAAGGCCGCGTAGAGCTCGAGCTCCTCCGAGACCCTCTCTGCCTCCAGCCCCATCGACTTGAGCAACCTCTCCTGCCTATCAGCCTTCGCGGAATCGAGCTCCCGCTTGGCCAGATACGCTCCTGTCACAGCCGTCGCCGTCAACAGAACCACGGCAATGACTGAGAATGACACTTGCGCGAATGAATCGCGCGACATTCGCGTTCTTCTTGGCCGTTGGGCCTCTTCCGTGATGCACTTCTTCGACATGACCATCCCGCCAGGATTCGGGTGTTGGTGGTGTCAATGGTTGCAGCTACAAGCAGTGTACATCCGCGTCGACCAGGCACCTGTGGCTCCGACTCACAATTAAATACGGAAGAGGTGATTCAAGTTGACGGATGGGATGCAGCCCGAGGAAACCCTACTTCTGATATTCGTAGCCTTCCTGGTCGCGAAACTGGGTGGCGAGGTGATGGAGCGGATGCGCCTCCCTGCCGTGACGGGCGAGCTGATGGCGGGAATCATCCTCGGCCCCACCCTGCTCAACCTGATCACAAACGAGGACAGCTTCTTCGATGTGCTCGCGCAGCTCGGGGCCACATTCCTGCTTTTCACAGTCGGCATGGAGACCAAACTCTCAGAATTGAAGAAAGTGGGGCTCGTGGCAGCATCGGTTGCGGCCATGGGGGTCGTCGTGCCTTTCGTCATGGGATACTATGTCTCGGTGCTCCTCTTCGCATCGTCCATCGAGGCGATGTTCGTCGCGACGGCTCTGGTCGCTACCAGCGTGGGGATAACGGCACGGGTCCTCGAGGACATGGGGATGATCCATTCGACAGAGGCGAAGATAATCCTCGGAGCAGCCGTGATCGACGACATTCTTGGCATGATCGTCCTGACGCTGGTCAGCGGAGTGGCCGTTGGGGAGCTCACCTACTTGAGTGTCGGGATTGTCATAGGAGAAGCCATCTGTTTCGTTGCCATCGTCACCATCCTCGGCACGAGGGTGGTGAAGTACGCCTCCGGGAAGAGGGATGTCCGATTCGACCGGACGACGAACGGTCAGTGGGCGATCCACTACTCGACCAGAGCGTTCAGGAGGGACAGCTGGCTCGACAAGCTGAAGCAGAGGCAGGCTCCCTTCGTCATCATCCTTATTGTCATCTTCGGTCTGTCAGCACTTGCCTCGTTCATCGGCCTTGCGGCGATAATCGGGGCGTTCTTTGCCGGACTCATCTTCTCGGATACGAAGGAGACTTACGAGCTGGAGAACAAGTTCGAACCTCTGAACGTATTGCTCGTGCCGTTCTTCTTCGTGGTCATGGGGGCGCGGGTCGACTTCGCCAACTTCACGAACGTGCTGCCGTTCGCCATCGTGGTGACCGTGGTAGCCATCCTCTCGAAGCTGATAGGATGTTCTCTAGGGGCCATCACACGGGGTGAGAAGACCGCTCTCATCGTCGGGGCGGGGATGGTGCCCAGAGGCGAGGTCGGCATAGTCGTGGCGATGATCGGCCTGAACATGGACATCATCGCCCAATCCACATACTCCGTGATCGTGCTGGTCTCAATCGTGACCACGCTCTACGCTCCGTTCCTCATCAAGACCGTCGTGAAAGCGGAGTCGAAGAAGAAGAGACCACTTCCCTGGCCTATTCGCGGCTCTCGCCCATGATCCTAAGGAAATCCTCGAGATGCCTCGAGAGAGCTTCGTTGTCGGTGTAGCCACAAGCGGACAGGTCCGGGGCGGCCAGTAGGGCCGTTTTGCCATCGCTGATGACGTCAGTCGCGATCAGACCCTTGCGCCTTATCACGGTCGCGCCTCGGGGTGCCTTGACGAACGGGCTCGTGATCACGGTCAACCTCACGCCTCTGGAATCCGCCGCGGCGAACTTCTTGCCGAGCCTGCTCCTGATACCGGAGATCGATGGCGAGGACATCACGAACGTGTGTTCCGCCTTGTCGATCATCTCACTGATTTTGTCGAGGACCCTCTCCTTGCCCATGATCGTGTACACGAGCTGGGGTACGCCACGCTGTGATAGGAGGTCTCTCACGGCCGATATCTTCGAGAAGGACTCTTCGACCTCTCCAACCAGCCGCTTGGAGAGCGCGTCGGGATCGACGGGGGCGAACGACACGGGCCTGCCCGGGAGCTTCCTCGCAAAACCTTTCTTCTCAAGCGACTCCATCACCTTGTATGCAGATGTCCTGGGAATCTGCGCCGCCTCAGCTACAAAATTAGCAGTAGATGACCCCAATGCCACGAGCGCGAGATAAGCTCTGGATTCGTACTGAGAAAGGCCGAGATTTCCGAGGGTGCCAGCTATCTTTCCATACTCTCCGGTGAGATGCTCGAAGTCGCCGCCTAGTCGGTTGACCACTTTCTTCAGGTCCATGTGTAGCTACATAAGCTACAAAACCTTTAAATGATTCGGTCGGATTCGCATACCAAGGACGAGATAGAATGCTGACCAGGGAATCCGCTATTCCGCCGGGGCTCCCGAAGAAGACGGAGAGCCTATGTCCGGAATGTTTGGCCATCATACCCGCCACCATGCGAGACGACAAGGGCAAGGTGGTCATGGAGAAGAGCTGCCCCAAGCACGGCAGCTTCCGGGACGTCGTGTGGTCCGATGTTGACATGTACCTGAGGGCCGAGAAGTGGGCCAAGGACGGCGTGGGTGTCCGCGACCCCCTCATACCGAACGCTAAGCAGTGTCCGTTCGACTGCGGCTTGTGCAACCTCCATCTATCGCACACTGGACTCGCGAACGTGGACCTGACCAACAGATGCAACCTGAAGTGCCCGATCTGCTTCGCCAACGCGAACCAGGCGGGATACGTCTTCGAGCCCGACTACGAAACCGTCGTGGGCATGCTGAAGATTCTGAGAGCTCAGAAGCCGGTGCCGACCCCTGCAGTGCAGTTCTCCGGGGGCGAGCCGACCATCCATCCGAGGTTCATCGACATCATAAAGGCGGCCCATGATATGAAGTTCACACAAGTCCAGGTGGCCACGAACGGCATCCTGTTCGCCAAGGATGTAGATTTCTTCCAGAAGGCGAGCGATGCTGGCCTGAACACGGTCTACTTACAGTTCGACGGCCTCAGACACGAGATCTACAAGCGCGCGAGAGGCGCGGACCTGCTCGATATGAAGAAGAAGGTGATCGAGAACTGCAGGAAGGTCAAGAGGCATCCGTCGATCGTCCTCGTGCCGACAATCGTGAAGGGCTTGAACGATGACCAGGTCTGGCCGATCCTGCATTACGCCCTTGAGAACATGGACGTCGTCAGGGGTGTGAACTACCAACCCGTGGCGTTCACCGGCAGGATAAGCAACGAGGAGCTGGAGAAGGGCAGGTACACGATCCCCGACCTCGCAAAGGACATCGAGAAGCAGTCGAACGGGATGATCAAGACGACCGACTGGTACCCCGTCCCGACCGTGGCTGCCATCTCGGAGCTCTGGGTGGCTCTGTACGGAGATCCGCGGGTTACCCTGACGACGCACGCCCACTGCGGCATGGCCACTTACATGTTCGTCAAGGATGCGGACCACGTCATACCCGTGACGAGATTCGTGGATGTCGAGAACCTCTTCACCGAGATCTACCAGCTTGCCAAGAAGGCCGAGGGGAAGAAGGTCAAGCTGCTGTCAAAGGTGAAGGCGTACAACCTGCTGAAGAAGTACCTCAAGGAGGACGAGCTCCCCGAGGGAATGAGCAAGATGGACTTCCTGAGGTCCCTGAAAGGGATCATCTCCGATGATACCAAGGGCGAGCTTGTGAAGTTCACCTGGAAGATGATGTACGTCGGCGCGATGCACTTCATGGACTCTTACAACTACGATGTCGAGCGGGTCAAGCGCTGCATGATACACTACACGACGCCGGACGGGAGGATCATCCCGTTCTGCGCCTACAACTCCGGCCCTGTCTACAGGACCGAGGTGGAGAAGAAGTTCTCCGTGCCCCTCGCCGAGTGGCGGAAGCAGCACGGGGAAGAGTACACGTGAGCTGATGGCCATGGCCAAGGATTTGGACGATCTCGAAGTTGACATCACCAGATGCATGCACTGCGGTGCGTGCGTCGGTTCGTGCCCTGTGAATGCGATCTACCTGAACGAGGTTCTGATAGAGTTCAACGACGACTGTACGATGTGCAAGCGGTGCATCAAGGTCTGCCCTGTCGGGGCGGTCCACCTCGCGGGGGAGAAGTAGATGACCGGCTACGATGTGGTCGTAGTGGGCGGAGGGCCCGCAGGCACCATGACGGCCAAGTGGGCCGCGAAGGGCGGTGCCAAGGTCCTGATAGTCGAGAAGAGGCAGGAGATAGGCGCGCCAGTAAGATGCGGCGAGGGCATCTCCCGCTCGTGGCTTGACGGTGTGGGCATCAAGCTGGACCAGAAGAGCGTCGCCTGCCAGGTCAAGGGAGCCAAGATAGTCGCGCCCAACGGCACTCCGTTCTTCCTGTCAGAGAAGATGGCGGGGAACGAGGTCGGCATCGTCCTCGACCGGATCTTCTTCGACAAGCTCCTGGCGCATGATGCTGTGAAGGCGGGCGCCGACCTCATGCTCAAGACATCGGCGACTGGCCTTCTGAGGACCGGCGGCAAGGTGACAGGAGTCAAGATCAGGTCATTCGGCGAGACGAAGGAAATCAAAGCGGGCTGCGTCGTCGGGGCCGATGGATTCGAATCTCAGGTGGGTCGATGGGCCGGGATAAGCACCAGCCTCGCCCCGAGGGATATCACGAGCTGCATACAGTACAGGCTCACGAACATCAACTACGACCCCAACTACTGCGAGTTCGTCCTTGGCTCGAAGGCACCAGGGGGATACATCTGGATCTTCCCGAAGAATGAGGACACCGCGAATGTCGGCATCGGCATGCAGCTGACCAAACTGAAGGACCGGGCAGACGTGAAGAAGTACCTGGACAAGTTCATCCAGAACGACCCGCGCTTGAAGAAGGGCAAGCCACTCGAGATCGTCGCGGGTGCAGTGTCGATATGCGCTCCCCTCGACAAGACCGTCGGGGACGGCATACTCCTGGTAGGCGATGCCGCGAGGCAGATCGATCCGATAACCGGCGGTGGCATCTCGAACAGCTGCAGGGCGGGCAAGGTCGCGGGCGAGGTCCTGGCCAAGGCCACAAAGGAGAGGGACTTCAGCGAGAGGTCGCTCGAGCGCTACGAGAAGGGCTGGAGGGACCTGATGGAGAACCACCTCTACAGGAACTGGATGGCCAAGGAGAAGCTGGTGACGCTCAGCGACGAGACTTTCAACAAGATCATATCCGCCCTGAACGAGGTCGGCGTGGAGAAGATGTCCACGTTCGCCATACTGAAGGCCATCGAGACGAAGTACCCCGACCTGGTCAGGGAATTCCACGACCTGCTCTGAGCCAGGGCAGAATCATTAAGCCCCAGAATCCTTTCCGAACCGGGGAGCGGGCCGCATGAAGCTGCTGGAGAACCTTACGACGGACAGGAGGAAGGTCCTCGCCGTCGCGGTGATCATCATCGCTGCTGCTGCGTTCCTCAGGTTCTACAACATCGGCTGGAGTTTCTCGAACAACGGCGTCGACGAAGGCATCATGCTCGAGAGGGCCAGGATGGTCAGCGAGGGATACGACCTCTACACCGAACTGCCCTGCGACCAGGCACCTCTGGTCTTCCTCATCGGTTCCGTGTTCTCAGGGGATGTAGTCGCTCTCAGGCTGCTGACCGCTGCGCTCAGCCTGGTCGCCATCGCGGCCTGCATGCTCGCGTCGAAGAAGCAGATGGGCAACCTGGCGATGATGGTGACAGGTATCCTGTTGGCAGTCGATTTCGCCCTGTTGCGAGAGTCCAGGCTGTTCTCGCTCGACGGCATCTCGACATCGTTCCTGGCGCTCTCGCTGCCGCTGTTCTTGCATTATCTGAGGCACGGTTCGAGGATCGCGCTCGTATCCGCAGGATTGCTCGTAGGCCTGTCCACGGCGTCCAAGCTGTTCGGCGGAGTAGCCCTGCTCGGAATGCTATTGTTCATGCTCATTGAGTACTGGCGGAGCAGGGATGAGAAGAAGAAACTCACGAGAACAATCACCGATCTCGTCGTCCTGACCGCTGCCGCGGCACTGCCGCTGGCCGTGCTGCTCTCTGTCCTGGGCCCATCCGAGATGTTGAACGGGATGGTGCTAGATCAAGGGCACAGGGCGTTTGATCTCGCCATGAAGCTCTCGATCCCCGCCTTCTTCGGATTGAACCTCGCATACGCGCTCCCACTGCTGTACGCGCGCAGGATGTGGGCCCACTCGAAAGAGGCGAGACTCCTCTTGGTACTGACAGTTGTGCTGCTAGCGGACTTCATTGTCCAGCCCTTGGTGTTCCTACATCACATGGTGCTCGTGAGCCCCGGGTTGGCTCTACTCTCGGGCATGTTCATTGCGGACATGTACGAAACTAGAAAAGGAACTATCACACAGGATGATAAGCTGATTATGAGAAAAAAGATGATGTCCGAATCCATCGCATTCAAGGCCGTTCTGCTTGTCGGAATCCTCGTCTCCGCGGGCTTGGCGTCATACGGGCTGGCAGCGCAGGGGAAACCCGGTCAATTGGTCTACGCGGAGAAGATAGCGTCGTGGACCACGCAGGATGATTGGATCATAAGCGGCGATCCGCTGATCACTTCCTACGCGGAGAGGCTCACACCCCCGAACATGGTCAACGTGGGCACACGCGTGTATCCCGAGCTGACCCTCGAAGAGGTCGAGGCCGCCATCATTGAGTACAACGTCGCGGTCTTTCTCTTCAACTACCGATTCTTCGAGAGTGACTTGTACGGGGTCTCGTTGTTCCTGGTGGACCATGGGTACTCCAGGGTGTCACCCAGCGTCATGGGCGAGTGGACCGACTCAGCATTTGGATTCTTCGAGAATGTCAACACGCCTTGGGTCTTCGTTAGGAACGATATCGCGGAAGCGTTCGACCTCCCGACCGTGGCATGGATAATCTGAGGCTACTGAGATCTCTGGCTGCGCTTGATGTCGTGCCTGAACGTCCAGGCCGAATTCGCCAGGAAGTTGAACACGCTGATGGTCATGATGCAGAGGGCCTGGACGAACACCAGGAGAAAACTACCTGGGTCAGAGACGATCCCCAGCTCCGGGAACAGGTTGTAGACGATAACGTGGAACAGTAGCTCGTTCAGGGCCAGCCCTATCACGCTGATGATCAGGAACTGAGGATACTGGAACTTGATCTGACCTTTCGACTTGAAAGTCCAGAGCCTGTTCCAGATGTAGTTGTTCGTGTCTGCGACGACGAACGCTATCGCAATGGCCCAGAACGGTGTTTGGTCGAGGACTTCAGCGACTATCCAGAAGATCGCCAGGTTGATGAGAGTGCCGATGCCCCCTATGAAGGCGAACTTGAGATACTTCCCAAGCCAGAACCTGCGATGCTCGTAGAGCATCGAGACGTGGTCGATGTACCTGAGCATCTCCGAGCCGCCGAGCTTGCTCTTCCCCGCCTTCCTGTTCGCGAACCTGATCGGGACCTCGACGACCTTCGTGTACTTGCCCTTGACGAGTATCTCCAATCCTATCTTGTAGCCAACTGGATCCAGTGCAACGCCATCAACGACTGAACGCTTCAGAGCGAAGAAGCCAGACATCGGGTCCTTGACCCTGGTCAGTCCTCTCGCCAGCACGGCTGCCCCCTTCGAGACGACCTTCCGATGTAACGGCCAGTTCTCTATGCTTCCGCCCTCGACGTGCCTGCTTCCGAAGA
>MGVW01000016.1:56347-71669 GCA_001800675.1 Euryarchaeota archaeon RBG_13_57_23
CTTCATCGCCTTCTCGACCCTCTTGGGGAGTTTCGCGGTCTTCACGAGGTAGTAGAGCGTGAAATTGCCCGCGAGGCTAGCTGTGCTCGCGACCAGCACGACCGCCGCACCCCACCAGAACGAAGTCGCGTGCGCACCGAATATGAACACCATCCACGCCTCGGGAAGCGTCGGGAACGCAGTGCCGTCTATCCAGATGATGACCGCTATCGCCAAGAGCATTCCCGCATCGCCCATGTCAGCGAACAGGTCGATGATGTCTTGCCCGATGCCGATCAATGGATCGGCCTCCCATCTGTCAACGATTCGTACAACTCCTTCAGCATCAGGGCCGTCTTCTTGATGTCGTGCTCCTCTGCAAGCGCTGCGGCGCCCGAGACCATCTTCCTGCGGAGGGGCTCGTCGTCCAGCATCATCCTGAGCTTCTCGACGAACTCTTCGTCTGACCGGGCCTTAAGACAGTGCATCCCGTCTCGGACCCACTCATCGTAGACCGGGATGTCTCTGATGAGTAAGGGGCAGCCGCAGCTGGCTGCTTCGAGCATCACATTGCCGTAGCTCTCGGCCTTTGTGGGGAACACGAATACATCAGCAGCGGAATACACTCCGATGATCTCCTCGAACGGCACATGACCTGGGAAAACAACGTTCCCCGGCGGAGTCTTGTCAAGTGCATCCTCCAGGAGCGCCTCAGAGGCACCGACCCAGACGAACTTCACGTCCTTCCTGTCCGAGAACCTCGACGCCATGTTCACGAAGGTGTCGACCCCCTTTCGAGGTATCCTCAAGCCGACGCTCAGCACGAGCTTGTCGGATTTCGAGATGCCCAGGCTCTCCCTGAACCTCGCTCCGCGGGCTTCGTCCCTGATGAAGACGCTCCGGCTGATTCCGTTTGGTATTACCTTGAAAGGCCCCTTGACTCCGTCCTTCGCGAGCGACTTGGCCACATAGGGCGTCGCGCCGACCACGACGGTGCCCATGTTGTAGAACCTGACGGAGTACTCCCTCACGAAAGGATAGATCAAGGAACCTCCGACGAATCCTCCCTTGACCAGCTCGGGCAGGTGACGCCCATGGACGATCAGCGGCTTGCCCGCCCTTCTCCATCTCATCGCCCAGTAGAACGAATCAGGCAGAGGGCTGTGCAGGTGCAGGACATCGTGGGCCATGCTGGGCTTGTTGAGTGTGACGTTCACGCCAACCTTCTCCAGCTCCTTGATGACCATCGGCACATTGGTGCCCATTCCCCCGGGGTTCTTGAACGGGATGATGGACCTGTATCTCTCGAGCTCGGTCATCATGCAGACAGATACCATGCAGTCACCATGAGCGCAGGCTGTCGGAAGAGAGCTGAAGAAACCCTCTAGCCTCTTCGCGAGCATGAGCCTATACCGATATATAACTAGTCTGCTCGGCCAAGAAGTCCAATCCTGGCCATGCCAGAAATTAGTGCTCCGGATATGTATTTATACGGTTCCAATCTTCGCTCGCGCCGTGGAGCGGAAAATCATGGCCTCTCCGGCATTGTTGTTCGCCCTCGGCACATTCTTCCTGTGGGGGACTACGAACCTACTAGTTGGCTACGGCGAGAAGAATCTAGGGATAGATGCGCAGGTATTCACCGCCATCATGTGGGTCTCGATGGGGGCGCTCGGCGTTGGGCTGCTCGCCTACCTATGGCTGACCGGGAAGGAGATCCAGTGGGAGATGAAGTTGCTCTACCCCATTGCTGCTGGACTGTTCCTAGGCATTGGCATCCTGTCATTCGTGTATGCGATGTCTCATGATGACATGAGCACCGGCGCCACGGCGGCGATAGCGACCTGTAACGCAGTGTTCACGGCGACGCTCGCGTTCGTCCTGCTCAAGGAGGACCTCTCGCTTAGGCAGTGGGCGGGCATAGGCACCGTCGTACTAGGAATAATCCTGCTCAGGGTTTGAACGGCTACCGCTCCCAGACCGAACGGCCGTCCTTGATCACCAGAGACACCTGGTTCGTGCCGAACTTATAGGGTATGTGAGCGTAGGTCGGGATGTCCAGCATGATCACATCGGCCCTCTTGCCCTGCTCAATAGATCCGACCTTCCTTTCTAGCCCGAGGGCCGCGGCCGCGTTGATTGTGGCTGCCGTGATCGCCTCCGCAGGCGTCATACGCATCTTGTGACATGCCAGGCTGATCGTGAACTGCATCGACTCGTTCCAGCAGTTGGGATTGAGGTCGGTTCCGAGCGCGATCGGGACGCCGAGGTCGATCAGTCGACGGCCGTCGGCGTAGTCCTTCGACATCGATGAGAATGGCGTTCCTGGCAGCAGCACCCCGATGGTGTCCCTCCTGGCCATCGCCATGATGCCGTCATCGGATGGCTTGCCGAGGTGATCTGCCGAAATTGCGCCCACCTCCGCCGCCAATTGTGCGCCGCCAGAATTCGAGAACTCGTCCGCGTGCACCTTGAGTCCCATGCCGAACCCTTTCGCCGCGAGAAGGAGCTTTCTCGATTGCTGAACGTTGAAAATCCCCTTCTCGCAGAACACATCGCAGAACTCCGCCAATTTGCGCCTGGCGATTTCAGGCAGCACCTCGACCACCATGAAATCCACATAGGCGTCTCCGTCGCCCTTGAACTCGGGAGGCACGACATGCGCCCCGAGATAGGTAGGCACGAGAGATACTGGGTACTCGTCGTCGAGCCGCTTGATGGTCTCCAGCATCCGTATCTCGACATCCTTGTCCAGCCCGTACCCCGACTTCGCCTCGACGGTCGTGGACCCGTGGACCAGCATCGACTCCAGGCGCTTCGCGCTCTGCCGGAAGAGGTCCTGCGGGGAGGAGTCTCGCGTGTCCCGAACGGTCCTGAGGATCCCGCCACCTCCCTCGAGTATCTCCATGTAGCTCTTGCCCTTCGCCTTGAGCTCGAGCTCGAACTCACGAGAGCCGGCATAGACCAGATGAGTGTGAGGGTCGACTAATCCTGGCATCACGACCTTGCCGCTCGCGTCGATCCTCTCGATGCCCGTTGAGTTGTGCTCCCTGAGGATCGACTCCGTCTTGCCCACATCGAGTATGACGCCATCGGATATGGCCACAGCTCCGTCTTGCACTATTGAAAGGTCCGACATCTCGGCTTTCGCCCTAGCCCTCCGTGGACCTTTCAGAGTCACGAGCTCCGATGCGTGCAGTATCAACATGTCGTCTGCCAATCCAACCGAACGCGATAATCGCCTTAGCTGTCTATAAACGAATCGAGCCCCTCACGAAGTCCGCTTCCCCAGGAGCTCGTCGGCGCAGTACTGTAAGGTGTCACGCGGGTTCAGCATCGACCTGAAGTACTTGTAGTCAGAGATCTCGAGTTCTCCGGTGAGATAAGAGACCACACCGTAGATTATGGCTGCCAAGACGGCGAGCAGTATCAGAGCCAGCCAGTCGACCGTGGGTATGAACAGCCAGTCTATCACGTACAGCAGGCCCACCATGATTATGGCATTGAGGACGTGCCTCACCGAATGCGAGTTGGGCTCGATCTTCGCGGTCCTCCAGACCATGTATCTCAGGACGATGAAGTAGTACGCTGACGATATCAGGATAGCCAGCGCAGCGCCCTGACCCTTGAGTCCGAAGGTCTCGACTCCAAACAGACTCTCAGGCACGAGCAGCAGCAACGCCAGCAGTTGAATGATGATCCCGCCGATGCCGACATAGAAGAGAGTGGAGTGTCTTCTGATGCCCGCGATTGCCGTTCGCAGGGGAAGCACAAGCGCGACAATGACCGCCGACAGGACGAGCACATCCATGGTCCTCACGGCCGCCGTGAACTCATGCGTGAGGATCTCGTCGAGTATCTGGGTGCCAAAGGTCAGATAGAAGGCCGCCGTCGGGATGACTATCAGGGAAATGTACCTCTCCGCCTGGTTGACAACATCCCAGCTCGCAGCGACATCTCTCCTTGTGAAGTAAGTCGTGACCGAGGGCAGGATGAGCGTAGCCACGGAGAGCGAGAACACACCCACGAATACTGCCATCTTCTGGACGCCGAAGTAAAGGCCCAGCTCGTAATCACCCCAGAAGTACCCGATGAGCACCTTGTCGAGGTACAGATCGACCACTATGATGGCGGATATCGCGAACACCGGCGTCAGCGAGCGAATGTAACCCGCTATCGTCGCCCTGTCCGGCCAGCTGATCTTGACACGACTGAAAAGTAGCGCGACCAGGATCGATGAGGCGATTATTCCCGCGGCATACGACGACGCCAGGAGAGCGGCTCCTTCAGAGCTCGATCGGAATCCCGATGTTGCGAAATAGATGATGAACGACACGCGGACCACGAGTTCGAGCAGGGACGGGATTTGGACCTTGGCGACAGCGCCCATGCCCTCGAAGGTGTGCGTTGCGACCTGGCTGATCCCCAGCAGCGTGTAGTAGACAAGGAACACCTTGAGGGAGTCGACGACCATGAATGTGCGAGGCATCTCGCCTCCGATGTTCGTCCGTTCCCACATCTCGATCAGGATGAATGTGGCTATCGCGAAGGTGGCAATGAGGACCAGTCGTATCGACGCATAGGCTCCGACGCACTGGCCGACGTCGCCCCCAGCTCTGATGCGGTGGACGTGGACTGAGCCGACTCCGAAGTCCGACAGGAAGCTGAGGAGCCCGACAGCGGCCAGAGCGTACCCGAGTATGCCGAGGGTGCTCGGACCCATGTTCTGGGCGATGAAAATGAACCCTGCCGTGCTGAGAATGGCCCCGGCGACGCCGTTAATCACGGAGATGGTGGCTTTCGGGCTCATCAACCGGCGGTTGCAGCTCGCGTCCTGAGCGCCCTCTTCGGGCATGGTCCCTTAACATATTGATGTCAATATTAAACTACTGGTCAAGTACTCGAGAAACCGGCCGGACGGATATTGGATCCTTGATGAGATTATCTTCATCCAATGGCAGACAATACGGGTCATGAGGCGGAGGTGACTTGAACATCGAAGCGCCATCCAGTGCTCACGGCGATGTGGCCTTCCGGAGCTATCGTCCGAGCGACCTGACGGTGTGCGGGCGCATCGCAAAGGAGGCGTTCCCCTACGGAAGAGGCTCCGAGAGAGAGAATTCGAGCAAATGGACCATGGAGGGATACATCGAGTCGTCCCTCCTGTACTCCACATGGTCAGAGGTCGCATGCGTTGGCGATGAGGTTGTGGGGTTTCTATTCGGCAGGATCGAGAAGACCTGGAAGGGACGGAATCGGTTCAGGCCTCTCATCACCGAGCTTGCCATGACTGCCAGGTTCCTTCTGAGGGACCCGCTCATGCTCGCAAGATCACTCGGGCTGATGTGGAACGTCTGGATCACGGAGGCGAAGCTCGCAGAACATCGACCAGAGAGCGATGCGGAGATCGAACTGCTGATAGTCGATTCGCGGCACAGGGGAAAGGGCATCGGGAAGCAGCTGGTAGATAGGTTTCTCGGAGCGGCAAAGAACGCTGGGGCACGAGTCGCGACCCTCTACACCGAAGACCTGCAGAGCAACTACCGGTTCTACGAGAGTTACGGGTTCAAGAGAGTCGCCACGTTCTATGACGATGTGACGTCGTACTTCGCGGGCAAGCCCTCGACGGCCATCATCTACGCTCTTGACTTGAAGCGATCAGAGGCTCCAGAGCGTCCCCGCTGAACACAAGCGCGGAGGTCCCTGAACTCTCGCCTTCTGCCGATCCGGAGGCTGACCGCGAGCTGGATTTGTGATATGCGACGTAAATGTCTGCCTCCAGCATAGTCGTCAGGTTCTGTGAGAAGTAGTGGTGCACGAAGTACAGGTTGCCCTCCGAATCCATCGTGCATTCTCCCGCGAAGTTGGACAACACCTCCACGGCTGGGTCCCATTCTGAGCCGTTCTTGATGCACCTGAAGATGGCCGGTCCCGGATACCCCAGCTTGCTCGTCCCAGTGTACCAGAGTTCGCCTCCGTCCTGGGTCAGGAAGGGATAGCCTTCGGTCGAATCGGTGTTCACATCTGGGACCTTCACAGGTTGCGACCACCCACCTGCGACTCTGTTGGTGGTCCAGAGGTCCATGTTCTCTCCGTAGTCCAAGTTGCCGGTGTGGAAGTAAATCGTGTTCCCATCGGCCGTGAGATGGAACTCGCCTATGTCGTAGTCCACGTTCAGTTGCGACCCAGCGTTCTCCACGTCGCCCCATTCACCGTCTTCATACTGTGCAGTATAGATATCGATCTCTTCGTAGTTGCCCGTGCGGATCGAAGCGAACCACAGGGTATCCCCAAGGACGAATTCTGCCCCATCGAGCGCGACGTCGTCATTCAGGATGATCCTCTCGGGCTCAGTCCAGACGCCGCCCACCTTCTGCGACCACCAGATGCCGGTCACTTTGTCCAGGAGCTGCTTCTCCGCGGGAACTCTCACATCGGGTGTGAAGAAAAAGAAGAACCTGTTCCCGTCGGGCGTGATGAATGGTGAGTCCTCGGCACCCGCGGTGTTGATCGGGCCCGTCATTGGTACGGGGTCTTCCCAGTCATCCAGGTGCAGGACCGGCTTGAAGTAGTCCGTGGCGGGGGTCCCCTTCGCGACATCGTCAGGGATCACATCGCTCCTGAGTGGAACCTCGGGCTCAGAGTCCATAGAGCCCAGAATGCCTGCAATCAGGAGAACCACG
Source organism: Euryarchaeota archaeon RBG_13_57_23 (assembly GCA_001800675.1). GTDB lineage: Archaea > Thermoplasmatota > Thermoplasmata > UBA10834 > UBA10834 > COMBO-56-21. Next base: position 63,010 of record MGVW01000016.1, read on the forward strand.
ACCAATACCACGACCACTACTATCGCTATCAATCCCTTCCTAGACAGAAAACCACATCCTATCGAGCCGTGCCCGACCCGGCCAAGGATGGTGTTCTTCCATATTAGGGGCTTTCCAAGGGGTCAGCCAGACGAAAATTATTTGTATGCATGCTCGCATCAGCATCCCATTCGAACGAATAGGAGGTTCCCGGAAATGATGTCCAGAATGGTTCTAGCAACTGCGCCGGGGACCGCATGATTCTGCATAGCGACTCCGACGTTTGGCGAACATCGTGCCTACATTGCGGACGCTATCGACAACGACGAACTAGACGAACATGCGGTTCTGGTGCGTTAGCGGGTGGCGACCGTCAGGTCACTACCTGAACGCAACTCGTTCCATTCGGCTCCGACCGTGCGCCCCTTCCGGGGTCGTATAGGGTCATCATCACGTCATGCTGGAACGCGCCGGGGTCGAACCGTAGACCCCCTGCCACCTCCAATCCCTTGGAGATGGCTGTCTGCAGCAGGTTGATGCTCGCGTTGATGTGCCTGTCCAGGCGCCATCCACACTCGCATTCGAACAGGGTGCCCATTCGGGAATCTTGTATCCTCCCACATATCGGGCACTTCTTGCTGCTGCATCTGGGATCCACCTTGACGAGGGGGATCCCTCTCCACTGTGCCTTGTACTCGATGATCTGGTGTAGCTTACGTCGTGGCCACATGCTCAGACGTCGGTTGAGTTCCTTGTTCTTCTTGAACTTCATCCCCTTGAGGTCTTCAAGGACGATGGTGGACTTCTTCCTCTCGGCGAACTCGAGGACCGAGTTGGCCACCTGGTGTAGTCTGTAGTCGATGCGATGATGCTCACGCCTTCCCTCCCTCCTGCAAAGAGAACGGGCCATCCTTCTGTCGTGAGCCTTCTTCTTCTGAAGTCTTCTGCGTCGGTCATGATGTCTCTGCTGGATGATCGCAACATCGCGGAAATTCGCCCTCACGACTCCGGCGTCGTTTCCTTGGAGGCATATCCCGTCCAGGCTGCTCTCGTTAGTGTCGAGAGAGACGATTGATTCGGGTATGTAAGGCTTGGAAGCCTCCTTCCTGAAGGCGACTATGACCCGATCCGGGAGGACGGTCAGCGAACCCAGCGAGAGGGTCGCGTCATCGAGGTACCTGCGATGATACTGGCTGACGACCAGCTTCAGCTTCACATGGCAGCCCGCCCTGATTGCGAGGTCGATGACCCCGGTGCCCCTATCCAGCTTGTATGCCTGGTTCTCTGCCTTCATCATCAGGCGTTTGACGTACGGTGTCCGTGGCTCGGCGTTAGTTCTTGTCCGCCTTCGATGTAACTTGATGACACTGGCGGTCACCTCGAAGGCCGACACCAGATGCTGGGAGTACATCCTAGGGTGGTCCTGACGGAAGTCCTTGTACGCCAGCCTGTTGAGGGCGTTTCGGGATGTAACCCTCGCCTGGAGGCCAGCACGGACCGCGTGGTTGACAGCCAATCTGAAGTCTTCCAGGAGGGATTTCGCTTCCGAGGGGAGGTCGGACTCGAGTCGGAAGACAACCCCTTTGATCGGCATCGCTCAGGCAACGAGTTTGGGAGTAGTACAGTCCACCGACTGCATGTAGTGTCTAGGAGGGCTGACAAATGCCTTTCCGGACCTTCACCACCCGAATTGTTCCAGAACCGATCTCCGCCAAAACTCCAATTAGGCCGCATGCCATGAGGGCACTCGTCCTCGAGGTGGTCGAAGTGGACGAGAAAGGGTTCCGGAAGTTCGTAGCCGAAGGGAAGCGTGTCCCGCCAAATCTGAGCGAGAGCACTATCAGACAGAACATCAGGACGGTCAAGGAGTTCGAGACACTTCTCAGGAAGCGGAACGCGAAGAAGGTATTCAGCAACGCGACAGCGAATGATGTGAAGGCATTCGTCAGGCAGCAGAACAAGAAGAAAGCGGACATGTGGACCAATCACCTCGGCCTCCTGAGGTACTCGCGATTCGCCGGGAACGAAGAGGTCGAACTGGCTCTGCTTCTGATGTTGGACGGATACGATGTTCTTGGGAAACTCACTGAGGCGGTTGTCAAGGAGATAGGCAGGAAGAAATCGAAGAGGATCCTCAAGGGGTTCAAGCTGCCGGAAATCGGCACATCTCCGAAGAGGTTCCCGAAGGTGACCAAAGAGTTCATGAACAGGCTCGAATCCAACCTCGACCAGCACACCTGCAGGAGGATCCTCTTGACCGGTGTTCACGCGGGTCCCCCCGAATACTACCTGGATGAGAAGAAGATGCTGCGGGAATCGAAGAACGTCGACGAGTACCTCAGCAAGAGACGGAAGAAGCTGATCAAGGAGCTCTCCGAACACATGAAGAACGACACGCTCTTCTTCACCCAGAGGATAGACAAGAAGTCCCTCGACTTTGTTAAGAAGAACCCGGAGGTTGCGGGAGGCGTCAGAAAGGGCGACCGGATATTCCAGACCAAGATACCGTACATGATGATAGAGTGCCTTGGCGAGAAGGACCCGACCATGAGGAGGTACTACTACTGCCATTGTCCGCTCGCCCGCGAATCCATCTTGTCAGGATTGAAGATCTCACAAGACTTCTGCTACTGCAGTGCCGGCTACGAGAAGCGTCCCTACGAAGTCGCATTCGGCGAGCCTGTGGAGACAGAGGTCCTGCAATCAGTCCTTTGGGGCGACCCGGTGTGCAGGTTCGCGATGCGCATCCCGAAGAAGTACCTAGCCGGCAAATTGTAGGTGGGCGGAGCCCCTATTGGTCTCGGAACTCCGTGCGGTTCGCCTTCCAATCGTCAAAGAGTCATGGAGTCCTTACGCATTTCGTAGCAGCAAACGCATTGATGGGGAAAGGAAATTCTGTGGTCGGCTCAATGAACGATAGCAAGACAGGGCACAGACCAGCGGCCCTCAAGGTACTTGTCGCATTAGAGGGCGTCTTCGCAATCGTAGGATTCATGAGCGGATACGGGCTGCTTTCGTCCCCGTCAGGCGAGGGCTTGGGTCTTTCAATCGACCTGCTCGACAACGCCCCTGTCAGCGACTACACTCTTGTCGGGTTGTTCTTCGTTGCGTTCTACGGCATCCTACCGTCAATGACGGCCTACGGCCTCTGGACCAGGAGGAGATGGCGCTGGACCGATGCTGTCAACAAGTGGACCGGACAACTATGGGGTTGGACAGCCACGGCCGCACTTGGGATCATCATGCTCCTTTGGATCGTGGTTGAGTTGATTTTCGTGGGCGCGCTAAGTGGCATCGGAGGGGCTCTGCAGATTGTTATCACCGTGCTTGGGGTAGTCGTACTCGGGCTAGTCACACGTCCCTCAGTGAGATCCCACATGAGACTTGAGGACTGACAGGGAGTTGAACGGAAACCGCCCGCCTTGACGTTCGGAGACATTTCCCCTTGAACTTCACTAGCCCACGATTTCCATAACAGACCAGAGCGCACAGTGTCCGTCGAAAGCATATTAGCGTTACAGCGTTTGCCTGTCAAGCGGTGATCTAGCTGGCAGAGGAAGTTCTAATCGTGATCAATGACGCCCCCTACGGAACTGAGAAGGCCTACAATGGGCTTCGACTCGCAATCGCGCTCCAGGCAAGGGACAACAAAGTGAACGTTTTCCTGATGGCGGACGCTGTCTTCTGCGGCGTCCCGAAGCAGGAGACCCCACCAGGCTACTACAACATTGGCGAGATGCTCGGCAGAGTCCTGGGAAAGGGCGGGAGAGTCGCCGCATGCGGCAGCTGCATGAAGGCGAGGGGTCTGAACGTGGAGGGGCTCGTCAAGGGCGTCGAGCAGGGTTCGATGGCGCTCCTCTCGGAATGGACCGAGAAGTGCGGCAAGATACACTCGTTCTGACGGCCTTATCCGCACGGGCTCGAGATGCAGCACTGGACCTCGCAATGACTGCGGCGCGAAGAACTCCCGTACCGACACGCACTGCGGCAACTGCGACAAGGACCTGACCGAAGTCAAGAGATTGATGGCCGTGAGACATCATGCGTGATCGAAGGAACTGGGAGTTCGTCTTTGACCGACTACGGCTCTGGGTACTAGTTTATCAGTCGCGGAGTCCATGTTCCCCTGGGGATTGGCCATGGAATCAGATCAGAGACTTCATGCGCCCGCGTGGATCAGTGGACAGGCGGAGAAGGAGGCCGGGTCCGACAAGCTCGCTGTCAATGAGCGCAGAGGACAGCTCGCAGCGGTCGCGGGTTTCCTCATACTGATAGCGTTTCTCGCGCTCCATCATACCCAGTCGACTGGGTTCTTCACCGATGATTTCGGCGCCGTCGCGGCCATACTCCTCTATGGCATGATCGCGTATGGCCCAATCCCCCTGTTGGTCAGGTTCTTTGTCGGCCGCAAGAACGATCCTGCCAGACTCCTCGAGGCATTTGGGATGGCGCTGTCCTTCGTGGGACAGCTCTATCTCCTCGTAACATTCCCGTTCGACATGGCGCACTTCGCGGACCCGCTGCCAGGATCGCTCGAGTTCCTCCTCGATTGGATATCGCCGACATTTGCGAAATGGGTCCTCGGTATTGGTGTGGTCGGGAGCATCATCTTCATGATCTACGACTTCGTCCTATACATGGCAGTAAAAGAGCGCCTTTCGAAGACCGATGCCTCCGGCGAGAAACCGGTTGAGTGATTGAGAGGCCTGGGGGGAATTCAACGGACGAGAAGACCCGTGACCGTTTCATCTCACTCTGGCGCAAGTACTTCGGCGATGCTCAGCTGCCCATGGCGGTGTTCTTCTCGGACGAGCGCGCGCAGACGCCCGCCACCTCAGATGAGTCTGGTCAGTGCATCGTCGCCGAGCTCCCGCACGTCATGGAGGGAAAGACGCTCTGCTACTCGGCTGAGAGCCGGATATGCAGGGGCGGAAAGAGATACCTGGGTTTTGCAGCCGATGTCGAGATGCCCAACTTCAACCACTTCCTCTCGTACGGCATTCTCGGGAAGGTGAAGGGAGAGCGATACAAGAAATCCCCCGAGCTGGTGCGCGAGAGCGTGAAGCTCTCTCCTCCGCTCAGAGCTCCGAAGCCGTTCATGATCTTCAAACGGTGGGACAAGCTCTCAACTTCGGATAACCCGGAGATCGTCGTCTTCCTCGCAGGCCTGGACACGATAGCGGGTCTGTTCACGCTGGCGAACTTCGACGAGGCCGAGCCCAACGCCGTCATCTGCCCGTTCGGGTCCGGGTGCTCCTCGATCGTATACCATCCGTACATGGAGCTGCGGTCTCAGCGCCCGAGATGCGTCCTGGGGATGTTCGACATCTCCGCGAGGCCATACGTCGGGGAGAACTCCCTCTCGTTCGCGGCGCCGTTCCCAAAGTTCCAGAAGATGGTGGACAACATGAACGAGAGCTTCCTCACGACCGGTTCCTGGAAAGTCCTCCGTCGGAGGGGGAGAGAGGGTTCGCCGTGAACCGCATCAATGCCATCCTCTGTGTGAGATGAAAAACATAAAAGGAAATGGTTTGGCAGAGTCCAGCTCTGCCGCGCGACAGGCAACGATTCTTTGCATCACATGTCGGGTATTGCGGCCAAGGCATCATCTGCCTGGATCAATCCCGAACCGGTCGCGTCCGCTCCCCAGGAGTATGTGTACCAGTCCATCACAGGGGACAGATCGAATATGTCCATGGACCCAGCCGGTATCTCCAGAGCGGTGTCCTTCAGGATCGACTCGACCTGCATCTGATCCAACGACGAGTCCTTCTCGAGCATCTGCGCGATGACTCCGGTCACGTGCGGCGCGGACATGCTGGTCCCGCCCAGGTAGTAGAAGTTGCCCGGGTTCATGCCGTTGAGCCAGCCCATGCCGGGGCTCCACCACGGAAGGTGAGAGTAACCCGGAACTCCCGGATAGGGTCCTCTGACCCAGCTACCCGGAGCAACAACGTCAAGCTGCTGGCCCTCCAACTCCCGGCTGCTCCATTCAGTGATGTAGACCTCATTGACTACATCTGAGGAACTCTCAGGGATGTCGTTGAACCCGTAGGTGTCGTCCTGGATCCACCAGAGCCTGTAACGGGGCAGCGGCGCGACATAGTCAGGTCCGTACCACTCGTACTTCCATCCGCAGGCGCCCACAGATATGACCTGTGAGTATGCGCCCGGATAGCCCATGCCCGCATCTCCCTCGTTCCCGGCAGAGGCCACGACGATGACGCCGTTGGCTATCGCGTAGTCGATCGCCTCCTCCATGACCGATGCAGGAGCAGGCCCTCCGAGGCTCATCGTGATGATCATCGGGCTGTATCCCGCGATCTTCAGGTCAGTGGCATATCTTATGCCCGCTGCTACCGCGCGGTCCGTGCCCATGACGAACTTCTGGTCCGTGTAGTTGACCGGGTCGGTGTGCGCCACCCCGATCGTGTAGTCCGCCAAGACCTTCACGGGTATGATCGTCACGTCAGGAGCCACTCCTTTCACGAATACTGGCATCAACGGCAATCCTGCCGCAGCATCGGCTGGCGCGTAGTAGTTGTAGCCGAGTATCGTGCTCGTCACGTGCGTTCCGTGAGTGGAGCCGAGATCCCCGATCCAGCCTATCTCGTGCACCGTTCCGCTTTCCACGAAAGTATTCGTGACCGAATCCCATTTTATCTCTTCCTTGAATCCTTTCCCAAGATCGGTTGCTATGCTTTTCGCCGGGAAGTAGTCTTTCCAGTTGGGCGCCAGTCCGGTGTCCAGAACTGCGACGTACACGCCCTTTCCGGTGTATTCCGTGGCATCGCTGTCTATCATGTCGAGGTCCCATGTGCTGCGTTCCTCCAGCGGTATCTTTGGAGCTGCACTCCCCTGGAAGCTCGCCAATGGGACGACAAACACTGCCGCGCATAAAGCGACAACAGCCAATCTGATTGATCCTCGTCTTTCAGAACCTATCTTCATGGTCTCCCCCCTAATGGCTGTGTCAGTCATCTGACTGAGCGTATTTAAGAATTAGCGCTGACCCAGAGGGTGTCGCAGCATAGCGACGACTAGCCGGATTTCTTTCGGATCTCCTTCTTTCCGGCTTCGAACTCGCGGACCTGCTCCTTGTCCTTCTCAAGCAGGAGCCCCAAGAACTCGCCCACATGGGTCTTCTCCTCTTTGGCGACGTCCAGAAACACGGACTTGAGCCTCTTGTCCGAGGTGGCTGCCGCAAGCTGCTCGTAGAGATCGATGGCGTCGAGCTCGGCGATTATTCCGAGCCGCAGCACTTGCCTGTCCAGATCTGTCTTCGTCAGTCTCGCACCATCCGTCGGGAACTTGGCCAGCATATTACTTCCCCCTCCTGTTCGGTCCGCAGCAGAGCATCACCAGTATATGATGCTCCTTCATAGCACTTTCGAAGAACCCGTCGCACCGCCGTCCTTCCCCCGAGTCCCTTGGAAGGAATGGTTTAGCTTCAGAATAGTTAAATAAGAGAACTAATTTACAGGGTCTTCATGACCCGCGCGGACCAGAAGAAGCTAGAGGAAATCGCGGACGGATTCATGGACTCGTTCCCCATCTTCTTCCGAAGGGTCTCCCGAGAAGAGGCGCACCCGAGCGCAAAGAAGTTCGACCCGAGCCGGTTCGTTCTCAAAGCGGTCATGATGCACGGGCCCGTCCGCATGTCGGAGATCGGGAGGCACATGGGGATCTCGAAGCCCTACATGACCGCCTTGGTCGACAAGCTCATCAGCGAGGGGCTTGTCGAGAGGGTGTCGGACCCTGACGACAGGCGGGTTGTCAATGTCAAAATCACAGATGCTGGCAAAAAGGTCATCAGGGAGTTCGCGAAGGATATCAGGGAGGCTGTCGTAAAGAACCTCTCCTCGCTGGATTCTGAGGACATATCCACTCTCTACGAAGTCCAGAAGAAGATCAGACACATCGTCTCCAAGTTGGATCGACAAGAGGCTGGGAAGTGCAGATCAGAAAAGGATGTGTGACAATGTCGGAAATTGCGATCAGCGCCACGAATCTGACGAAGAAGTTCGGAGACTTCACCGCGGTCGATCATATCTCCTTCGACGTGAAGAAGGGAGAGATATTCGGCCTGCTGGGTCCGAACGGAGCGGGGAAATCAACCGTCATCAGGATGCTGTCCACGCTCAGCGCTCCGACCGAAGGGTCCGCGTCCGTAGCCGGCTTTGATGTCAAGATAGAGGACGGCAAGGTCAGGGAGCACATAGGCCTCGTGTCAGAGAAGATGATCATGTACGACGAGCTGACCGCCAGGGAGAACCTGAAGCTCTTCGGGAAGCTCTACGACATCCCCAGCGACGTCTTGGAGAAGAGGATCAGCAAGCTCCTGGATTTCGTGCGCATGCAGCAGTGGGGGGATCACAGGATCGACACATACTCCACGGGCATGAAGCAGCGGATAAATGTCATACGCGCCCTGGTGAACCAGCCCGAGATTCTGTTCCTGGACGAACCCACGCTCGGCCTGGACCCTCAGTCGACGGCGGAGGTCAGAGAACTCGTCCGGAGGATCAACCTCGAGAACAAGACCACCATCATCCTCACGACGCACATGATGACCGAGGCGGACATGCTCTGCGACAGGATCGGCATCCTGGACCACGGGAAGATCGTGGCGCTGGACACACCGACCAATCTGAAGAAGTCCATCACCGGGACCGACGCGA
>MGVW01000016.1:71721-72373 GCA_001800675.1 Euryarchaeota archaeon RBG_13_57_23
GAAATCCCTGGCGTCTGTCAGCTCGGTCGTCCAGGACGACCCGACGCACATCAAGGTCAGCTCCGTAGGGAACGATTCATTCGACGTACTGGTCGATGTTCTTCGCAAGAACGGCGCCCAGATACGGACGGTGAAGAACCTCGAGCCGACCCTCGAGGATGTCTTCCTCCACATCACAGGACACGAAGTGAGGGATTCGGTGGCGAAAATGCCCGTTCCAGGACACAAAGGCGGTCCTCACGGGTGGCGCCCCAACAAGAGGGTGAGGTGAGCTCATGGGCGTGAGTCGGATTCTGAGACACAGCGCATGGATATGCTGGAAGGATTTGCTAGAGTTCAGCAGGAGCAAGCTGAAAATGGTCATGCTGGTGCTCATGCCTCTCTTCATGATGATGATGGTCGGGTTCATATTCCCGACCGGGGACAGCATTAGCCGGCAGCCCGTGGCCCTGGCGAACCAGGACCTGGCTGTCAATGGCACTTCTCTTGGCGACAGCTTCGTGGCACAGCTTGAGGCAGTGAACAACCAGACGGGCATGATGGACCTGAGCGACGCCACCGACTTCGAAGACATCAAGTCGATGATCCAGGAGGGAAAGGTCATGGGCGGCATCATCGTGCCTTCCACATTCACATCTGACATCCTTGCTGG
>MGVW01000017.1 GCA_001800675.1 Euryarchaeota archaeon RBG_13_57_23
CCAGAGGACAGATCGTTGATGCCAGCTACTCTTCCGGGCTCGGCCTCAACGCCATTAAAAGGGACATGGGGCTAGTGGACAAAAAGGTCGCCGACAGGACCGAGGAGCGAATTCTGGCTGCGCAGGAGCTTTCTCGAAAGATCGACGCCATTGTTGGCCGGGGAAAGACGACTGGGAACGAGATGGATCAGCTCAGGGACTCTGCGAAAGCGCTGAGCGAGTCGACAGTGTGCGAGAAGGGAGAGCTCGACTGGTCTGAGGATTCCATCTACGCCAGCATACCACGGATGATCTCTTCTTTGGTCAAACGACGGTGATTTCTCAGTATCTCTTTTAAGTTCCGCAATCGGTTAGGGGCTCCGGGAGTCCGAATGATAATCGGGATATACGGATACCAGGACTCGGGCAAGACCAAGATTGTCGAGCAGTTGGTCTCAGCACTCGTGAAGAAAGGCTACCGTGTCGCATCAATCAAACACACCTCCGGAGATTGGACCCTGGACCAGAAGGGCAAGGACACTTGGCGTCACCGGGAGGCGGGAAGCAATCCTGTCGTGTTCTCATCGGCCTCGGAGACCTCTATCATGGTGCAACCGTCGATGGATCTCGACCGCATCACCGGGCTGCTTTCCAGAGAATTTAATCCAGATATTATTATAATTGAAGGGTACAAGAAAGGGCGCTTCCCGAAAGTAGCGATGGGCGAAATCAAGCCGCTCAGCGGCACCGTTCTTCGGAACCCGAACCCGAAGACACTGCTCCATTACGTCGAGAGAGAGGTTGCCTTGGAGAAGATCAACCAGATCCTCCCAGGGCTCGACTGCGGCAGATGCGGGCTGGACTGCGAGGGGCTTGCTAGGGCCGTGGCCGACGGGAAGAAGAAGCTGTCTGAATGCAGAGAGCTTTCTGGCTCAGATGTTCGGATAACGGTCGACGGCAAGCGCATCGCCACGGGCAGATTCGTCGCCGAGGTCGCTGAGAAGACCATCAGGGGGATGGTGAGCAGCTTCAAGGGATACGTGCCCGGCAAGGACGTTGAAATCCGTCTCCACGTTAAGAAGAAGAGTCCGAAAAAGGTAAGAAGACCTCGGTAGGCCCGCCATACTCGTTTCAATGCCACTTCGCTATGTTTATCAAGGCCGACGCTATCCTGAGCGCCAGGGGACCCTGAGATTTCCTTGGCTCAGGGTTGAGGCGGAACATATTTCCCACTGTGATCACAACACTTCGGGTGACATTTCATGAGGAAGATAAACGAGATCGAGAAGGACCTTTACGCATGCTTGCAGTGTGGTTATTGCAGGGACACGTGCCCCGTCCACGGGCAGATAGGCTGGGAATCCGGATCACCCAGGGGGAAGGTGTATTACCTCAAGCAGATCGCGAACCGGACTCCGATGGATAGGCTCTTGAGAAGAACGCCTGAGATAACGCCCGAGTTCGTCGAGAGGATCTTCCAGTGCACGTCGTGCGCGGCGTGTGAGCACAACTGTCACGTCGAGATAGACTTCGCGCATGTCTGGGAGGAGGTCAAGGAGTGGCTGATCGACCAGGGCTACGGGCCGATGGAGGCGCACAAGAAGATCAGAGAGAAGGTCGTTGCCAACCACAACCCGTACGATGAGCCCATGGAGAAACGCGCCGCGTGGTTGCCCCCGGAAATCAAGCTCTCACCAAACCCTGAAGTAGTTTTCTTCACTGGCTGCACCGAGGCGTACAGGATGCAGCCACTCGCGGTCGCCACCGCGAAGCTACTGGACAAAGCGGGCGTCAAGTTCAACGTGCTCGGGGAAGACGAGTGGTGCTGCGGCTCGCCGCTGCTCAGGACCGGCCAGAAGGGCATCGTCAGGGATGATATCGCCCCGCACAACGTCAAGGCGATGGATAGGCGCGGATGGAAGACAATGGTCACAGCGTGCGCGGGCTGCTTCAACACGATGAAGAACGACTACCCTCACCTGACGGGCACGCCTGGCTACAAGTTGTATCACGTGTCCGAGTACCTCGAGAAGCTCATCAAGGACGGCAAGCTCAAGTTCACGAAGGAGTTCAAGAAGAAGGTCTTCTACCACGACCCTTGCCACCTCGGCAGGCATGCGAAGGTCTACGACGCGCCCAGAAACGTGCTGAAGGCGATCCCCGGCGTGACGCTGCTTGAGACGAAGGCGGAGAGAGAGGAGTCTCAGTGTTGCGGTGCCGGAGGCGGGTTCAAGTCAGCGTTCAACGAGATGGCAGAGAGCATTGCGGCGGAGCGAGTGCAGCAGGCCGTGGACGCGGGTGCTGATGTCATCGCAACATCGTGTCCGTTCTGTCAGGTGAACCTGAACGCGGGCGCGAAGCGGGCCGGCCTGAACATCAAGACGATGGACGTCGTCCAGATAGCGCTTCAAGCCGCCTAGGTCTGGGTTCTTCCGATTGGCGGACCAAGAATGATCAGATGCCGGTCCACGGGACGCCCTTGTGCGCGCTCATCACTATCTGTGTGTCTGTCTCCTTGATGCCGTCCATCTTCAGGAACGTGTCTATGAACTCCTGGAGCTCCGTCATGCCGACAAAGAGCGCGACGACGAGCAGATCGTACTCACCCGTGACCCTGTAGACGGCGACGACCCTGTTGTGGTTGACTATCTTCTGAACGACCTGGTCGAGCTTGTCGGTAACGGACTTGACGTGTACGTACGCCTTGACGGTGTTCTCGATGAGCCGGTAATCTATGTGTATCGAGAAGCGCATGATGATGCCCTTCTCGATCAGGTTCTTGATCCGCCGCCTCACGGTCGCCTCAGTCACGCTGAGCTTCTTGGCGATCTCGGAGTTGCTCATTCTCGCGTTGTCCCTGAGCTCGCAAAGGATTCTGATGTCGGTCCGGTCGATCGGAAGCATCTTGAGGTCCAGACCCTTCCACCGCTCGTACAGTTCGCATGGGAAGTTGTCAGTGTCGTTCTGCATCGGAGCACCGCCCCTCCAATATATACGTCATACTTCAACCTAACGGAATCCACACAAAACTTGGACAAATACGCATCCATTTCGAATGGTCTTTGCCCATCGGCTGACGATTGGTGGCCAACAAGGCGCCGAAAAGCAATCAAGTGCCATATCGACGCTTTCTGAGCTGGTAGGCCCTCACGGCCCTCAGGAAATCTATCTTCCTGAACCCTGGCCAGTACACATCTGAGAAGTACAGTTCGGAGTAGGCCAGCTGCCATAATAGGAAATTCGATATCCGCTCCTCCCCCGAAGTCCTCAGGATCAGGTCCGGGTCTGGCATGTCCTTCGTGTAGAGGTACCCTGTGAAGGTCTTCTCGGTTATGGCATCGACCGAAAGCTTCCCCTTCTTGACCTCCTCTGCGATCTTCCGAATGGCTTGGACGATCTCCTCCCTGCCGCCATAGGCGACCGCGAGGTTGAAGAAGTACTGGTCGTAGCCCTTGGTCTTCTCCTCGGCCGCTGCGATCGCCTGCTGCACGTCCTTCGGGAGCATCTCCTTCTGGCCAAGGACTCTCACGCGTATCTTGTGCTTGTGCACACGGTCGTCCTCGGACAGCCTCCGGAAGTTCTCCGCGAACATCCTCATCAGGTCGTCCACCTCCGCCTTCTCCCGATTGACGTTCTCCGTCGAGAAGGCGTACACGGTCAGCATCTTCACGCCGATCTCCATGCACCATTCGAGGATCTGCTCCAGCTTCTCCCTGCCCTTCTCGTGCCCCTGGGAGATGACCATCCCGAACTCGCTCGCGTAACGCCTGTTGCCGTCCATGATGATAGCGACGTGATGTGGGACCGGTCTGGACAAGACCTCTTTTAGTAGCCTCTTCTCGTAGGTCGAGTATGCGGTCGAAGAAATCGCTTTCGACAGATCGGATGCCATATGCCGGACCGCCTGGGCTCCCAATATGCCCGTCCCATTTAAAACTATACGTGCTTGAAGTCCTCGGGCAGGCCAGCACTGTAGAGCCCGAGGTCGAAACATCCGATGGCCGCTAGAGCGCCTATCATGCCGCGGCGGCCGGTTATCTCCAGCAACTTGATGTGGTTTTCCTTGGCGGAATGCTCGGCGTCGTGGATCGAGAGAATAGCCTCTTTCGCATCGGCTCCGTACCGCACCAGTCTCCTCGGAACGTCGAGCCCTTCGAACACCGCCATCGCGGTCTGGTCCGAGTAGGTCCCTTTACCAACGAATTCCTTGGCCCAGTCAACCGCCTTGTTGACATCCTCTGGTCTCACCGCGAAGGCGACCCCCGTCGATGCGCAGTTCGTGGTCTTCTGAGGAGCGTGCGGATTGAGCTGTACTATCTTGTGTGTGAGGAAGATCCCGTGAGGCATCTCTCTGCCCATCTTGAGCCCGAGAACCCAGGTCGCGCCTTTCTCCTTCGTGTCCGTGTCATCGATGCCTATGATCAACCTCTTGTGGAGGGGCGTTATGATCTTGATCTCGACCCTTCGGCTGCCACCGACGACTTGATCGCTCAGATACTCGACCTTCTCGACGCCCTCGGCCTGCGGTAGGCATGCGCCTACGCCGACACTCGCGCCCGCGAGCCCTATCCAGGTGGTCTCAACCTTTCCGTTCTTCACAATGAGCGACTTCAGGGCCTGACCACCGGTGTCCTTCGATGCAGCGCCGAACCTCACCTCGCCCTCGCCCACGCGCGCGTCCATGATGAGCGTTGTCCCCATAACCTCGACGTGTTCCACCACGCCCTTCGCCCGGAGCCTGTTCATCGCGTCCCACTCGACCGGCCCCTGAGCACAGCACTCCTCCACAATCCTCGCTTTTCCGAGCGCCTCGTCCACCATCGTTATGAGACGCTTCGAGAAGAGAGGGCCATGCCTCTGTCTGATTTCAGAAGGCGTGAAGATGGCGGCCATTTAGTATCAGACTTCCATGGATTCCCCGGGTTTCAGCAATACGGTCTTGGTCTTCGGCGACGATTTCTTGACCAGTCTCTCGAACTCCTTGGGGTCGACCTCTATCGGGGGCCAAGTGCCATAATGCATCGGCACCACGATCTTGGGTCTGATGAGTTTTGTCGCCATCGCCGCTTGCTTCGGGTCCATGGTGAAGAACCCGCCGATGGGCAGCAGAGCTACATCTGGCTTGTACATATCCCCTATGAGTCTCATGTCCCCGAACACGCAAGTGTCGCCCGCGTGATAGACCACTTTGCCCGAGCTGATGATGAGCCCGACGGGCATGGCGGCCGAGAACTCCAGGCCAGGGGCACCTATGCTGGATGAGTGGAACGCGGGGACCATGGTTATCTCAGTGTTCCGTATCTTGGCGGTCCCGCCCAAATTGAACCCCACACTCCTGACGCCTGTACGCTCAAGGAAGTTCGACATCTCGAGTATGGCCACGACGGTTGCCCCGTTCCTCCGAGCGATCTCGACAGTATCCCCGAGATGATCCCCATGACCGTGTGTCACGCATATGATGTCACAGCCAACCTTGTCGGCAGTGGTCGAAGCCTTGGGGTTGCCTGTGAGATACGGATCCACCAGGACCCTGTCCTTACCCTCTATCAGAAAAGCCGAATGACCGAGCCAAGTTATCTTCATGCTCTCTCCGGGCAGCTCAATCGCATGGAGGATATTTCTTTGTTTGGCTACCGCACTTCACGCGATGTGCCTGGCCAGGAAACGCGCGGGGAGGTCCGACAGGTTGAGCGCCCTGAGCCCTTCCGACTCGTATACCATCCACTTTCCTTTGATGCCTACTTTCTTTCCCCTGTGTCTCCCAGGAGACGATTGCAATACTGGGACCTGTCGCAGAGGCAGCTCGATAGGATACCTGGTGAGCCACCTCAGTGGCTCAGGCTTGAGCTGGAAGGCCTCTCCGAGAGTGATCTTCAGCCCTTCTAGCCGGCCCTCGATCCCCATCTTGTCCACGGGTCTCGCAAGGTTGTTCAACAGTACCTCCTGCCGATAGAACTGCGGGATCCTCAGTCTCTTGGATATCTCCTTCTCGGTCTCCCTTGCCTCTAGTCGATCGGGGAACTTGCCTATCACGGAATACGCGTCCGCGCCCTGCTCTATCAGCCTCCTGTCGATCCTCAAGGAGGAGCTCATGCCGACCTTCATGCGAGTATCGTAGAACGCGATATACAGCATGTGCTCCCGCTTGCAGAATTCCCAGTCGCACTTCTCTCCGTGGCACTTCGGCTCGAACAAGCATTCCTGATCCGGGATGAAGAACTCCTTGGAGCACTCATCACATTGGGCGAATCTTGTGACGGGGGCTCGGTTCGGGCAGGGTCTGAAGTTTCCATCATCGTCCCACGAGCCGATGCATCTCTTCCCCTCACTGACGGAGAAATCGACATCGTCGAGGTCGAACTCGCACTCTTCGTTCTCCAACGCGTCGTAGCACAGGAGGTGCGGTTCGAACTCCTGCCAGTGGAACTCGAGCGCGTGGATTGGGAAATCCTGGTTGCTAGGATGACCCACCGGTGGCCCATGGCTTACACCCATCATGTGAACAAAGGCTCCGCGGTGGCTATTAAGCATTCTGCCAGCGGGGCGAATGTGTTCGACTATTCCTCTGGAGGCAATTCCTGCACCGGTTTCGCCTCGGGCTTCTCCTCAGAATCCAGTTTCCTTCCCGGACGAGGCGGCTCTGGCGGGAACTCTGTGAGATCCACTTCGAGTCGAGTCAGGTACTTCGGGGGAACGTCGGTCGTGAGGTAGACCGTCCTGCCCGCCTTCTGGATCACGATGCCGTCCTCGGAAGCGTTCCTGGCATCGATCTCGAGTATGATGGGCTCCGGAGTCCTGACGCGGCCAGCGTTGACAGCGTCGCCTATCCCCCTGCTGAGGTGAACCATCTTCCTGTCCGAGGGCTTCAACCCGACCTCCAAAACTATGTCGACCTCTTCCTTGGTGGTCGGATAGTATAGCTTGTCCGGGGTTCCGCCTGAGGGTAGCTCCAGGTCCACATTGAACGAGTGGGCATAAGTCGCTCTGATCATACCGTCCCTGAACTCGTACCGCCCTTTGTTGTCAGTCTCAATGAT
Organism: Euryarchaeota archaeon RBG_13_57_23; assembly: GCA_001800675.1. Taxonomy (GTDB): domain Archaea; phylum Thermoplasmatota; class Thermoplasmata; order UBA10834; family UBA10834; genus COMBO-56-21. The sequence goes on from MGVW01000017.1 coordinate 7,017, forward strand.
CGCAACTATGTGATGCGGGCGCACCCAATGGTACCGCCTCTGCTTTCTCTGGAGAGCGTTCACGAAATCCCTGAGGCTCACGAAGCCATGGCTGTCCATCTGCAGGTCGAACCGCTCCGGGAAGTGCCTAAGCACACCAGCCATGGTCCTGCTCAGGCGGTCGAGCTCCTCCCCGTTCATCAGGAATCTTCCCTCGTCTCCGCAAACGGGGCAGAACTCGGCTCGGAAATAGCCGTGCTCCCTGCACTCCTTCAAACCGCCCTCGCTAGAAGCGTTCTCCATGAACAGACCTAGGCTACAGGTTATGACTGAAGCTCATAAAAGCTTTCCCTTGTCGGACTCGCTCGAAGTTAGCTGGCCGATAGCCCTCGCGAAGGGCTTGGGGGATATGATGCATCACCGGATGCTGAGGACGAGGGTCCCATTGAGTCCCCTCGGCCGTAATTTGAAGGCTCGGACACTGTCCCCCTAGACGACAATCCAAACCCTTATGTAGGTGACCCGCCTAGCACTCGGAAAGAAGTGACCAGCACAGGAGCGCAGACACGCGGGTTACAATGGTTCATCGGAACAGATAAAGGACGCCCCCGCATCATTTCATCCAAGATGCCGAGCGGTCTGGAGGGCTGAAGATGCCAAAGAAAGTAGTCGTCATCGGCGGAGGCATAGCCGGCATACAGGCCTGCTTGGACATCGCCGACATGGGTTATGAGGTTCATCTCGTGGAGCGCACACCCTCGATCGGCGGAAGGATGGCGCAGCTGGACAAGACCTTCCCTACTAATGACTGTTCCATGTGCATTCTCTCGCCGAAGATGATCATGTGCGCGGGCCACGAGAACATCAAGCTTCACACCTACTCGGAAGTCGAGGGTGTCAGCGGCGAATTCCCGAGGCTGAAGGTCAGAATCCGCGAGAAGGCCAGGCATATCGCGTTGAACAGGTGCACTGGCTGCGGGGACTGCATAACGAAGTGCCCTGTCAAAGTGCCAAACGAGTTCGAAGAAGGCCTGTCGATCAGGAAGGCCATCTACCTGCCGTTCCCTCAGGCCGTACCGCGAAAGGTCACGATCGACGCCGAGCACTGCAGGATGATCACTGAGAAGAAATGCGGCGTTTGCAAGAAGGTATGCCAGGCAGGAGCCATAGACTACGAACAGAAGGACAGTCTGATTGACATCGACGCAGCCGCAATCGTCGTAGCAACCGGGTTCGATCTCTTCGATGCGTCCGCGCTTCGGCAATACGGCCTTGGCTCATGCAAAGACGTCGTCACTTCACTCCAGCTCGAAAGAATCCTCTCGGCAGCGGGGCCGACAAGCGGGCACCTTCTCAGACCATCCGACAAGAAGGAGCCCAGGAAGCTTGCTTTCATACAGTGTGTGGGTTCACGAGACGCGAAGATGCTCCCCTACTGCAGCAGCGTGTGCTGCATGTACGCCACGAAGGAGTCCATCCTCGTCAGGGAGCACGTGCCGGACATCGAGTCGACGATATTCTACATGGACATGAGGGCGACCGGAAAGGGTTTCCAGGAGTTCGTCAACAGAGCGGAGAAGCAGTACTCCGTCAGATACTTGCGCTCGAGGCCAGCGAGCCTACAGGCGGCGCACGGGGAGTCGGGCGTACTCGTCACCTATGAGCTGGTCGGAGGTACCACTGAGCAGAGGACCGAGGAATTCGACATGGTAGTCCTCTGCCCTGGACTTGTACCCTCAAGCGGTTCGGAGGCGCTCTGCGCGCTACTCAGGATTGAACTTGACAAGGACAGATTCGTGAAGATGCCCAACTGGAAGCACCCTATCGATTCCTCAAGGAAAGGTATCCTCGTCTGCGGATTCGCAGGAGAACCCATGGACATACCGGATTCAGTCGCCCAGGCATCGGGTGTCGCTGCCAGGATATCCGAGCTCCTCCAGGCGGTGGCTTAGGCATGCCGAGGATAGGAGTGTTCATCTGCCATTGCGGACACAACATTGCGTCGACAGTCTCCGTCGAGGAGGTGGCCAAGTTCGCAGCGACCCTGCCCGGGGTCGTCATCGCAGATCACAACCTCTATTCGTGTTCAGAAGAGGGGCTCAACTCGATCAGGAAGAGCATCGAACAGAACAAGCTCGACCGAGTTGTCGTTGCCGCGTGCACGCCACGCACGCACGAGCCGCTGTTCCGGAGCGTCTGCGAGCAGGCCGGAGTGAACAAGTACCTTTTCGAGTTCGTCAACATCAGAGAGCACTGCTCATGGATTCATGCCAAGGAACCGTCCTCGGCCACGGAGAAGGCGAAGCGGCTTGTCGCCATGGGCGTTTCCAAGGCGGCGCTCCTGGAGCCGCAAACGGAGGGCGAGTCGAACGTGATACCGGCTGCGCTCGTCATCGGTGGAGGACTCGCGGGCTTGAGAGCGACCGCATCTCTGGCAGCTCAAGGAATCGAGACCCATCTCATCGAGAAGGAGCCCAGACTAGGAGGTCTCCTGAACGACATAACCACCCTCGCGCCATACTCGGAGAGCGCGGACACTTTGCTGCAAGAGCTCGTAGATGAAGTCCGCGGATCGAAGAGAGCGCACATCCATCTGAACTCGAAGCTCCGGGGTCTGACCGGATTCGTGGGGAACTTCAAGGCAACCCTCGACGAAGCCGGCAAGAAAAAGGAAATCGAGATCGGGGCCATCATTGTTGCTACCGGGGCGAACGAGCTCCAGCCAGAGGGTGAGTACGGTTACGGGAGCGTCCCGGGAGTTGTCACGCAGCTTGAGTTCGAGAGGACCTTGAAGAGAGGGGAGAAGCCTGGAGACACGGTCTTCATACAGTGCGTGGGGAGCAGGCAGCCGGGAAGAGAGTATTGTTCGCGCATCTGCTGCAACACGTCCCTGAAGAATGCGTTGAAGGTGCTCGAAGCAGGCGGAACTGCAACCATCATCCACAGGGACATCATGAGCTATGGCACGGTTTGGGAGGAAATGTACAGGAAGGCGTCCGAGAAAGGCGTTCGGTTCATCAGATACACGCTCAACGACATACCACATGTCCGTTCGCACGCCAGCGGGACGGCAGTCGATGTCTTCGACGAAACCCTCGGAGAGAGAATACACCTTGACGCCAACCGCGTTGTACTGGCAACTCCCTTGATCTCTCAGAAGGATTCGGCAGAGGTAGGCAAGCTGCTCAAAGTGCCCCGGGACAAACACGGGTTCTTCCTCGAAGCACACGTGAAGCTCAGGCCGGTCGAGTTCGCGACAGACGGAGTGTTCATCTGCGGCACTGCAAGATGGCCAAGCAGCGTCAGGGAGACCCTGTCCCAGGCGCTCGGAGCCGCGGCGAAAGCCGCAATACCGATTAAGAGGGGGAAAGTCGTGATCGAGTCGATCACGGCATGGGCGGATCCCGACAAGTGCGCGGCATGCGGCAACTGCGTAGCATCCTGCCCGTACGAAGCCATCGAAATCCTAGAGCAAGATGGGAAGAGAGTTGCGAAGGTCAACGAGACCCAATGCAAAGGCTGCGGCACGTGTGTGGCCGCCTGCCCCAACGATGCCATGCAACAGAGGGGGTTCACGACGCGCCAGTTGAGCGCGATGATAGATTCCCTCGTGAAACACGCTCTAGAGGAATCGCCATGACGGAGTTCAAGCCAACGATCCTAGCATTCTGCTGCAATTGGTGTTCGTACGCCGGGGCAGATCTCGCAGGCGTCAGCAGGCTCCAGATGCCTACGAACGTGCACGTTGTGCGAGTCATGTGCAGCGCGAGCGTGAAGCCCGAGTATGTCATGAAAGCCATCTCACAGGGCATCGATGGCGTGCTTGTCCTTGGCTGCCACATCGGCGATTGCCACTACATGACAGGCAACCACAGAACCGCCAAGAGAATCCCAGTAGTCCAGAAGATCCTGAAGGATGTCGGGATCGACGAGAAGCGCGTGAGGCTGGACTGGGTTAGCGCGGCAGAGGGCGAGAAATTCCAGAAGGTCATAACAGAGTTCGTCGACGAGGTCGCGAAGCTCGGGCCGAACCCATTGAGGGAGGTGGCGTTCTGAACGAACTAGCGAAGAAGCTCGCGTCAATCGCATTCGACAAGAAGGGCGCCGACTACCTGCTCGCGATGAGAGAGGAGCACGGAAACGTCGCCCCGGTCATGATTGCGAAAGGAGAGGACCCCGGAGATGTCCGTACTGATGTGCCCTATCAGCTGATGACCATCCTAAGCAACCTCTACCCTTGGATGTCAGATGGCAAGAAGATCGCCGTACTGACCAGAAGGTGCGACGAGAAGGCATTGGCAGAGATCTTCAAGCGTGGATACTTCGACCGTGCGAGGATAGTGCAGATCGGACTCGCCTGCAGCAAGGAGCAGATCGCAGCATGCAGGTGCAGCGACCCCGTCCCGAGCACCGTCGACATCGGGGAGCCCCATGCAGGCGTCGGCTCGGACGCTCTGTCAGAGAAGCTCATGAACATGTCCAGTGAAGAACGGCTGAGATTCTGGATCTACCAATTCCGGAAATGCAACAAGTGTTTCGCATGCACGGCCAACTGCCCAGTCTGCTTCTGCGATGAGTGCGTGCTCGAGGAGCGAACCTTCGTGCCCGAGAGAGGAGTGCCGCCAGGCATGTCGTTCCATCTCATTCGCGCATACCATCTAGCGGACAAGTGCATCGAATGCGGCGAGTGCGAGAGATCGTGCCCCGCAGGAATCCCGTTACTGACTTTCAGGAAGCTGGTTGCGAAGGACTTCAGGGACATGTACAAGTTCAGTCCCGGCGACGACAAGAATGTGAGCCCGCTCCTGACGACGCTCGAGGGAGAGGCACTTGAAGGAGATGAGTGCAATGAATGTTGAGCACGTCCTGACAACGTGTCCTTACTGCGGGACAGGATGCAACTTCTTCCTCCAGGTGGTCGATGACAGGCTCATCGGCGTAGTGCCGTGCAAGACGGATGAGATCAGTCGTGGGCAGCTTTGCATCAAGGGGTACAACGCCCACGCATTCGTGCAGCATCCGGACAGATTGAAGACGCCTCTAGTGAGGGAGCACGGGGAGCTGAAGCAGACCTCATGGGAGGCCGCACTCGACCTGCTCGCAGGTGAGATCAAGCGGATCAAGGAGAAGTATGGTCCGGATTCCATAGCCTTCCTCGCCTCAGCAAAATGCACCAACGAGGAGAACTACCTATTCCAGAAACTCGCCCGGGCAGCAGTCCAGACAAACAATGTCGACCACTGCGCGCGGCTCTGCCACGCATCGACCGTCACGGGTCTGCTCTACTCGTTCGGCAGCGGTGCAATGACGAACACAATCCCGGAGTTCGAGAACGCCGATTGTATATTCGTGACCGGCTCGAACACCCTCGAGGCGCATCCGATCATCGGCGCCCGCATGCTCAAGGCCCTCGACCGAGGAGCCAAGATAATCGTGATCGACCCGCGAGACACGCCTCTTTCCCGACTGGCACACATCAAGCTCAGCCAGAGACCCGGGAGCGACATCGCGTGGATAAACGGCATGATCAAGGTGATCATAGACGAGGGCCTAGTCGATCAGGATTTCGTGAAGACTCGGACAACTGATTTCGACAAGCTCAAAGATGTAGTGAAGGACGCTACGCCGGAGAAGGTCGAATCCATAACCGGAATCAAGCCAGCAGAACTGGCAGAGGTCGCGAGGGTGTACGCGAAAGCGGACAGGGCGATGATCGCATACGCGATGGGGGTCACGCAACACAGCAATGGCACGAACATCGTCGAAGCTCTGGCAAACCTCGCGATGGTGACTGGCCACATCGGGAGCGAGTCGAACGGACTGAACCCCCTGAGGGGACAGTGCAACGTGCAGGGTTCGTGCGACTCGGGTGGGCTGCCGAACCTCTTCCCGGGCTACCAGAGAGTCGACGACGAGAAGGCGAGAGCCAAGTTCGAGCAGGCCTGGGACGTGAAGCTCCCCGCGAAGCCAGGACTCACTTTGACTTGCGCAATCAAGGAAGCGGCCGTGGGCAAACTGAAGGCTATGGTGATCTTCGGGGAGAACATCATGATGTCCGACCCTGACCTCGGACACGTCGAAGACGCCATCAAGGAATTGGAGCTCCTCGCAGTCATTGACATCTTCCCCACCGAGACCTCGAAGTTCGCCCACATTGTGCTCCCTGCCGCCTGCTATGCGGAAAAGGATGGAACTTTCACCAACACGGACAGGGCAGTGAGACTGATCAGAAAGGCCGTGAACCCGCCCGGAGATGCCTGGCCGGACTGGAAGATCGCGTGCGAGCTCGGCAAGCGGTTGGGAGCGAAGGGGTTCGATTTCTCGTCCCCAGCCGAGGTGATGGCTGAGATGGCGACCGTCACACCGATCTACGGCGGCATCGACCACGACAGGCTCGACCGCGAGGTACTCCGCTGGCCATGCCCCTCGAAGGACCACAAAGGGACGAGGATTCTCCACACGCAGAAGTTCACAAAGGGGCTCGGTACATTCGCGCCTGTTGATCACGCACCCCCGGCAGAGACGCCATCGGATGAGTACCCATTCATACTCACAACTGGCCGCAACCTCTTCCAGTATCACACGGGAACGATGACGAGGAGATCTTCCAAGCTGGAGCGAGAGGCACCTGAACCGTATGTCGAGATGAACAAGGGGGACGCGAAGCGCCTGGGCATCTCCGAGGGCGACAGAGTGTCTGTATCATCTAGAAGAGGGACGATCAATCTTAAGGCGCGGGTGACAGAACGAATCATCCCCGGATCAATATTCATACCGTTCCACTATGCCGAAGCGGCCGCCAACCGGCTCACCAACGCTGCGCTTGACCCAGAATCCAAAATACCGGAGTTCAAGGTATGCGCAGCCGATGTCCAGAAAGGATGAGTCACATCTTCCCGCGGCGCAGGTAGCGGACGAAGTCACCGCTCAAATGTGCTAGATCCTCCGCGCGCAATGCCCGTGCGGCCGAGGCGTCGAAGAGGATGTTACCGGTTGTTGGGACCTCTTCGTCCCCCTTCCAGAAGGAGATGTTCACGAGCAGGAACGGGAAGAACAGGAAGTCAAATGACATGTCTCCTCTTTGCACTCTGGCGCCCCCAAGCGCTATGGCGGACCTATCGAGCGCAGCTGGATCATTCTCGAACATATTGACCATGGGAGCAATCGCCCTCTGATGGAACACAGAATAGTAGAGACTCCCACCCTCGACATCGCGGTACGAAATCAATGTGCCATCAAGCCTCCCCGGAGCTCCGAGGAGATAGTGCAAGAGAACCACCTTCATGTCTGGATCTGGTTCACCACCATCCTGCCAGACGACCGACCAGCCTTCAGTCGAAATAAGAGCGATCCGATTGAGAACCCTGAGCCTGATACTGCCGTCTTCGAGCGCCCCTCCAGAACCAGAAGCTATGGTCGACACATCTCGATGGCTGAGCGCCTCCTTCACCTTCTCGAACGCTCCCGCGAGCCAGCGGTCCTCTCCCATCGTTCCCTACTCCGCTACGCTCTCAGGAAAGAGTGCGCGTACAGTCTCTGATTCAACAAGACCTCTGCCGCCTTCACGACCCTCATCAGCTCTAGATCGTTTGGGTCGACAATCGCAGCGTCCAGGCCCCTCCCGAGCAGCATGGCCAGATAGGTCCTGTTGAGCAGGCTCCTCTCCTCGGCCCCGCTCGATATATTGCTGAGGCCAACGATGGTCTTCGGAGCTGGGGTGCTCAGGTTTCTGAATGCGGTAATGGCGTCGCAAAGCATGGGGCACTGGTTCTGGGCGGCAGATATTGGGAGGACCACGGGATCGATGTACAGCTTCTCCTGGGGGATTCCGACATCCATGGCATTGCCGAGCAGCAGCATCGCGATCTCCGCCCTCCCCTCGACCGAGTTCGGTATTCCTTTCTCGTCTATCGTGAGGCAGACGATTTCGGCGTTGTGCTCCCTGGCCAATGGGAAGAACTTCTCCATGCGCTTCTGTTCAGCGGTCGTCGAGTTGATCATAGGTTCCTTTCTCGCCACTGACAACCCTGCCTGCTGCACCTTCAGGCCAGGCGCATCTATCGATACGCGAACGTCCACAGCATCCTGGACCGACTTCACCAGCCAGGTCATCGCATCCGCGGCATCCGGTCTTCCAGGACCGGTGTTGATATCGAGAACTTGAGACCCTGCGTTCACCTGCTCCATCGCCAGATCCTGAATGTACTTCGCGTTCCTCGCATCAATGGCCTTGGCGACTTCCACGAACTGTCCGTTGATTCTCTCGCCTACAACTATCAAGGACTACTCCCCGCCGAGAGGGGCATAGAGCAGTTGGCGCATATCAAACGTTCGCACGTCAGCCGATCCGACTGGCGGGCCATCCTGTCGCAACAGTTAATAGCAACGCAGGTAGTTCACCGTGAGCTGGTCGTAGATGGAGGGAGCAGAGTCCGACAGAGCATTTGTCGTTCGATTCGCGCCGGACGGAAGGTCCGTCTCGGTGAGACCCCGGACCACTATTCTTGAGGCGTCCCGAGAGGCTGGCATAAGCATCGATGCCGTGTGCGGCGGCGAAGGGAAGTGCGGCAGATGCAAGGTGAAGCCCCAAGGCAGGTACTCGGCCCCGAAATCCTCTTTTGTCTCCGCGGAGGAGGCTGCAGCGGGGATCGTGCTTGCCTGCGAAGCGATCGTGGAGGGAGATCTGACCGTGGAGGTCCTCCCGCGATCTCTGGTCGGGCGGCATCAGATTCTCACCAAGAGCATCGAGGACATTCCAAGACCCCTCTCACCGTGGGTACGGAAGGAGTATCTCAGACTCCCGAAGGCAACCATCTGGGATAATGTAGCGGATCTGGAGAGACTTTGGAGGGGGCTGGGGATCGGCGGCTTGCCGATGCCGTTGGAAGCCCTCAGAGGGCTACCGAATGCGATCAGGACTGGAAACTGGCAGGTAACGATTACGCTATCCAATGCGGACTCGCTCGACGAAATCACCAGGGTGGAGCCCGGTGACAAATCCGCTGAGCTTCTCGGCATCGCAGTCGACATCGGCACGACGACGGTCGTTGCGGATTTGGTTGACCTGCTTGATGGCACTGTCATTGCGACTGCGTCGGATTACAACCACCAGGTCTCGCGAGGAGAGGACGTGATCGCCCGGATGATGTTCAGCGAAGAAGGGGGGGCCGAAGAGCTGATGACCCTTGTGCGAGAGACCATCAACGGCCTGATAGAGAGACTCGTACATGAAGGCTCAAGAAGACTCGGCGGGAGCATCACAGACCAGGACATCGTATCGGTCTCCATCGCGGGCAACACCATCATGACGCATTTCTATGCAGGTCTGCCCACGAAGCACCTTAGGCTTGAGCCGTACGTGCCCGTCGCCTATCATACGGGTTACTTGAAGGCGTCGGAACTCAACCTCAAGGCGAATTCCGCAGCTCGCGTTCTTTTCTCCCCTTCGCGCGCAGGCTATGTGGGAGGCGATGTGATCGCAGACGTACTGTCAAGCGGCATGCATCTCTCTAGCAAGCTCACACTCTTGATCGATGTCGGAACGAACGGAGAGATCGTGCTCGGCAGGAAGGATTGGATGGTCTCGTGTTCGTGTTCCGCAGGCCCTGCTTTCGAAGGAGGAGAGGTGTCCTGCGGTATGAGGGCGATGGACGGAGCTATTGACAAGATACGAGTTGACGAGGACCTGTCGACCACATACCATGTCCTGGGCGAAAAAGCGCCCGTAGGCATTTGTGGCTCGGGCCTCATCGACCTCGTGGCTGAGATGTATTGCAGGGGAATCATCGACCGAAAGGCGAGGATTCAAGATCTGAGGATTGATAGGATCCGGACTTCCGAATCCGGACGGGAATATGTTGTGGAATGGAAGGACAGACTAGGCGCAGGCGCAGTCTCAGACCTTGCTATCAACGATGCCGACCTCCAGAACCTTCTCAGGACGAAGGCGGCCATCTATGGCGCCTGCTCGACTCTACTCAGGAAGATGGGGGAGAACTTGAGCGCCGTCTCAAGCATAGTGATCGCAGGAGGCTTCGGCTATCACTTGGACATCGCAAGAGCCATAATGATCGGGATGTTCCCGGACGTGCCACAGGAGAAGTATCGATACATCGGAAACGGCTCGCTCGGAGGGGCTAGGATGGCCCTGCTATCGGCGAAGAAGAGGAAAGAGATGAATGAGATATTCAACAAGATGACATATCTGGAGCTCAGCGTCGACAACGACTTCTACAGCGAGTTCTCATCATCGCTGTTCATACCACATACGGACATCGGCAAGTTCCCTAGTGCACCGTTGGAACGCGCATGCGAGGGGGCGAAGGACTGACTTTCACCATCGCTGTCGCAGGAAAGGGAGGCGTGGGCAAGAGCACATTCGCAGCGCTGGCAGTTCGGCACCTCCATGAGAAGACCGGAAGCGTTGTCCTGGCCGTCGACGCTGACCCCAACTCGAACCTTGGTGCGAAGCTCGGAATCGAGCCTGGAAAGACAGTGGGCGGCATCAGGGAAGAGCTGATGTCGCTCGGGGAAGAGCCACCGAAAGGGATGTCCAAACAGGAGTTCCTAGATTATCAAATCAGGCTGGCCCTGAAGGAGGGTAACGGCGTCGACCTAATCACCATGGGGAGACAAGAAGGTCCTGGATGCTACTGCTTCGTGAATAACGTCCTCCGGCAGATCATCGATTCGATATCCTCGAAGTACGATTACGTCTTGATCGACAACGAAGCAGGCATGGAACATCTGAGCAGGCGCACGACACGCTCCTCGAATGTCATGTTCGTCCTTTGCGACAAATCCAAGTCATCAATCGAGGCCGCGAAGAGAATCGCGGTTCTCGCGAAAGAGATGAACCTGTCCATCGGAAGGAAGATCATCGTGTTCAATATGCTCGACCGGAACGGCGACGCCCCATCTGCGGACACTGTCCCGGGCTTCGATGGGGTTCACGCACTTCATAAGAGCGAGGCGATCCAGGCGAAGATGCAGGAGGACGAATCCCTCGTCAACCTTTCGAGAGAGGACCCTGCGTTCAGAGACGTGGCGCGGATCGTGGACATCGAGAGCCGATCCAAGCCCTCGTAGGACTTCATCCGCCCAGCGATTTCAGCATCTTGGGCAACCCCGAGGACTCCCTGGGCCCCACTATGATCTTCAGACCGGTCAGCTCATTCAGCTTCCCGCTCATCCTGCTGACCATTCCAGGGATGACGATGTCGCCCCGCTTGTTCTTCTCCTTCACCTTCTCGGTCTCGACCGCCTTCGCGACCGACTCGGGTGTGAGCTTCCCCGCTGCGAACGCGGTCATGACTGATTGACCATCCGTGTCGACCACGAGCAACCACACGGGCACCTTGCTCTTCTCAGCATCTGCACGGACAGTGAAGTACGTTAGCGAGAAGTTCGTAGTGAGCAGGATAGGAGACTTCTCACTCGGCTCGCCGATAGTGTAGAGACCCGGCTTCACCTGAATAGGAACCTGCGGGTCCGTGAATATGTTCTGACGCAGAGCCATCAGTGAGAACAGGAACTCCCTCGGGACGTCCTTCATCAGCACGATGGATGAATACTTCATGACGCCCAGAGCCGCCCTCATCAGATCCAGATCCGAGTTGCCCAGGACCGAGATGGTCGGGTAGCCCAAAGGCCTGAACTTCTTCTTCACAGCAGCTCTTCGGATGACTGTCAGGTTCTCGAGCATCGAGCTCGCGCCTGATGTGTGCGGTTCCAGAATGATATCTGAGACGCCCGCCTTCTTCGCCTTATCCGATATCTGAGCGAGCTCGTCTAGACTCGATGCCCCTCCGATCACGAGCGGGAAGCAGCAGGATTTGGCCAGGCCGATCATCGCGTCGTGATTTTGGGGCGTGGCGCGATAGAGGAGCGGCCTCTTGCCGGGACAAAGCGCGACTGCCTCCCCCATGACCTTCGGATCCTCGGTCATCAGCACGATCGGGAGCTTCGCGCCCGCGGCCTCTTTCACCGCTTCTAGGAAATCCTCAGGCTTGCCCGTGGAATGCCTGAGGACGACAGAGTCGACCCGGATCATCTGGCCAACTCTCTCGAAGCTCATGGACTGTGCGGCGGATATCTTGGTCTTCATCGCATCGAGCCCGTCAGCGTCGTCGGCCATGAAGCCCAGGACCGTCGGGTGATAGAAAGTCTTGTCATGTCTGAACAGCTGCGTCTCGTCACCTATCTTGACTGCGAAATCGCCCACGCCCACGGTCACGAGCCTGATCGGGGGAGCGCCGCTCTCCTCCAAGGCGGCCTTCGCTTCCGGACTGACGTACGGGCAGGCTTCGAGAGCCGCTTTCTGGTTGGCGAGTTGCATGGCGAATGCTAGACATGTCGGGACCTTGCATTCGCCGCAGTTCTTCTTCGGCAGGAGCTTGTATATGTCCATCGCAGTTGGCATCTAGGCACCCCCCGCAATGTCGACAATGGCTGCCCTCAACCTCGCAACGGCCTGAGGATGCCGCATCATTACCGCATCTGCTCCCGCGACCATTGCCGCGTACGCCGTCATCGCCTCCCAGAATACACCTCTGACCTCCGGACTGCCCCTGTCAGGGTTCTCCTCCAGCGCCTCGGGTGCCGCCCATGCGCAAGAGCAGTCACAGAGGATGGGCATCTGGAGCACTTGGTCACCCATGAGGGCGGCGAGCCTGAGCCTCTCTATAACGGAGTACGAGTACTCGAGTCCCATGCCCAGCGCCGCCATCAGCGGATCCATCAATATGTTCTCGGGTTTCACTCCGAAGTCCAGAAGCAGTATGTTCATCTGTTTCGCCAGGTTGATGTCCAAGTTGGAAAACGCGACGATGCCGTGCCCGTTTGACATCGATGCCGCGGCGATTGACTTGAATGCCTTCTCCTCGGCGAGGCCCAGAAAGAGCCGCTCCCCCTTACCGGCATTCGAGACAGCCTCCATCAGCTTGGAGTCCTTCTCCTCGATTCCGCACCCGTACACCATAAGCGGGATGGTCGTGGATTTTAGTACCTCGGAAACAAGAGAGACGCATTCCTCAATGGATCTGTTCTCTTCCTCGGGGTTGGCGGACAGTAGCTTCAGAACGCAGAAATCCGAGCCCCACTCACGGTCCACCTTCTTGGCCCATTCGACGGGCTCCTTGGTCACAGGTCCGATCGAGCTCAGAAGTTGGTCGGGGACGACGCGCACGGTGTCGACGACGTCCATCCCCACTAGAGGCAGATGCGGCATCTCGGCATCGAAGCGATGGAACTGCAGCCCGCCCGATCCACCAGCAACGATGCTCGCCCTGCGCGTCCCGCCCTGTTCCTTGGTCGCCCCTATGACGACCTCTCTGATCCTGCCTTGGTATTTTTCCTTGGGCGCTTCAAACGCCATATTCGATTCCCCCAACCAATCGACTCGCTCAGCCCATCATCGGCGGCATCTTCGCAGCCGGATGGTCGACCTTCACCATCCACTCAGCGAGTTCCTCAGGCGTCCTGGCAACTGTCTCGTCAGCGATCTTGTCAACGAAGTCAGGAACGCCCGCCTCCTGTGCCCGCTTCGTCAGGTCATCTCTCATCGCGGCCTTGAGGTCCTTTGGCATCCACACGATCCGGAGGAACCCTCCATCCGCGCTAATGAACTTCTTACTCGTAAGGTACTTCCTGCCCACCCCGATGAACCCTGGTGTCTGGATGCCCCCGCCCACAGAGCCTGCTAGTGTGGAGAAAGTCATGCCGAGAGGGGTCATGCCAGGGAACTCGCGGTTGACTATCACCACGCCCTGAAGGTCCGGAGAGACCCCGACGATGCATTCGAAACATCCACAGGAGGTCATCGGGTCGTCCATCATCGTATACGCGCTGAAACTCAGGAGCTTCCCGTGGGTCTTCTCGGCCACGGCCTCGTTGACACCGACCCACTTGCCCTTGACGGCGTCGACTACCTCCTTCTTCGGGACGGGGCTGTTCGGGCCGGTTGCGGATATTTGATAAGAGGCCTTGGCGTCCAGCCAGTTGATGGCGCCGCATAGGCCAAGCCGTTCGGGGGTGACTATGCAGACGTGTCCCGGCGCGAAGCTCTGACAGAGCGTGCATGTGTAGAAAGTCTCGACTTTCTCATCCGTCAGGTCCGCAATCCTGGCATCCCGCTCGGCATAGGCTTCCTTCGCCTCGTCCAGGTGCTTCCTGAGCTCTGCTTCATCGGTCACTATCGTAACTTCTATTTTGGAGACTATCGCTCCGAACTCCTGCTTTATCTTAGTCACCAATATTTCTCCGAAGTGCTTGAACCTCAGACCCGCCTTCACGGAAGTCTTGCTTAAGCGAATCCATAGGAGGTTCCTCTGGCCCGTGTGCCAGCCA
>MGVW01000018.1:0-1163 GCA_001800675.1 Euryarchaeota archaeon RBG_13_57_23
TGTACACATGTTCTGGCGACACACAGAAGAAGATCAAGGAGGTCATTGAGAAGAACGACCTGAACAGGGTCGTGGTGGCGAGCTGCACGCCGAGGACTCACGAACCATTGTTCCAGAACACATGCAGGGAGGCGGGGCTCAACAAGTACCTTTTCGAGATGGCCAACATACGGGACCAGTGCTCGTGGGTGCACCGGCTCGAGCCAGAGAAAGCCACCGAGAAGGCGAAGGATTTGGTGCGAATGGCGGTCGCCAAAGCCGCCATCTTGGAGCCGCTCGATCAGCCCAAGATACCCGTGACTCGAGCTGCTCTCATCATCGGCGGGGGCCTCAGCGGAATGGCATCCGCTCTGGAGATCGCCAATGCTGGCTATCAAGTGTACATCGTCGAGAAGGACAAAGAGCTGGGCGGACACATCAGGAAGATCTACCACACACTAACCGGCGTGGACCCGCAGGACACCCTGAAAAGGATGAAGACGGACCTGGAGGGCCACAAGAACGTCAAGATCTTCCTCAACGACGAGGTCAAGGAGCTCAAGGGGTACATAGGCAACTTCGAAACCACATTGAAGAGTGGCGAGAAGATCAAGCACGGCGCGATAGTCGTCGCCTCTGGCGGAATTGAGTACGAACCAACGGAGTACGAGTTCGGGAAGCACAAGAAGGTCATCAGACAGACTGACCTGGGCGAGCTCCTCCACAACGGGAAGTTCAAGGCCAAGAATGTCGTCGTCATCCAGTGCGTAGGCTCCAGGAACGAAGAGCACCCGAATTGCTCGCGCATATGCTGCTCGACCGCCATGGCAAATGCAGTCAAGATCAAGACGGAGCACCCGGGGACGAACGTGTACGTTCTCTACCGTGACATCAGGACCTACGGTTTCGCCGAGGAGCACTACAACGAGGCCGCGAGACTCGGAGTCATATTCCTCAGATTCGATCCGGAAGCTCCGCCGGTGGTCCATCACAAGGGCGACAAATTGTACGTGGACGTCGACGAGGCCTTCATCGAGCAGAAAGTGAGGATTGAGACGGACTATCTCGTGCTCAACGCGGCGGTCCACCCTAACCCGGACAACAAAGATTTGGCGCAGCTGCTGAAAGTGCCCTTGAACAAAGAGGGCTACTTCCTGGAGGCGCACATGAAGCTCCGGCCAGTG
>MGVW01000018.1:1172-16161 GCA_001800675.1 Euryarchaeota archaeon RBG_13_57_23
ACTGATGGGATATTCCTGTGCGGTCTGGCGCATTCGCCCCGTTTGATCGGGGAGAGCGTTACCCAGGCGCTGGCCGCAGCTGCAAGGGTCAATACCGTGCTTTCCAAGGAGTTCATCGAGGCGGATGGGGTCGTGAGCGTCGTCGACCAGGAGAAGTGCATAGCGTGTGGCAGGTGCGAAGAGATCTGCGAGTACGGCGCCCCGAGCCTGGTCGAGATATCTCCCGGAGTTGTCAAATCAAAGATCAACGAGGCTCTTTGCAAGGGCTGCGGGTCCTGCGCGGTCGCCTGCTGCTCACACGCCATCAGCCCGAAGCACTTCAAATCCGAGCAGATACTGACGATGATAGAGGCCTGCCTCCGCAAGGACCTCGAGAAGGAGGAAGCGAAGGCATGACCGAGCAGAAGTTCGAACCGAGCATCGTGGCGTTCTGCTGCAACTGGTGCTCGTATGCTGGTGCTGACCTCGCAGGGGTCAGCAGGATGCAGTACCCGACCAACGCCCGTGTGATCAGGGTCATGTGCTCAGGCCGAATCGAGCCGTACTTCATTCTCAAGTCGCTGGAGCTCGGGGCCGACGGGGTGCTCGTCACGGGATGCCACATCGGCGATTGCCACTACATCTCAGGTAACGAAGAGGCCGAAAAGCGCATGAAGATGACTATGGAGGTCCTCGACAAGCTCGGCATAGGCAGGAACAGGATGCGCCTCGAATGGATATCGGCTTCAGAGGGGCAGAAGTTCGCCCAGACCATGAAGGACTTCACGGAGCAGATACGGGCGCTAGGACCCAACCCGCTCCCGAAGCAGGCTGGCCAGAAGAAGCCAGACCCGGCCAAGATCAAGGATGTCATGAACAGGATCATCGAGGACACGGGCGCATTCGACTGTGTGGAGTGCGGCAAGTGCACTACCGTGTGCCCCGTGGCTAAGTACAACCCAAATTTCGCCCCTAGGACAGTGGTTCTGAAGGCGTCCGAGGGCATAGTGGAGAACGTACAGACGAACAGGGATGTGTGGACCTGCGTCACATGCGAGATGTGCAACTCAATGTGCCCGTACAAGGTCGACTACTCCGGATTCATCAGGGGCATGAGGGCCGAGGCAGTCAAGTACGACAACGTGCCCGTGTGCTCCCAAGGCGGGCTTATGCAGGAGGTCATGAGGATCCAGGCGGATAGCACCGTTAAGCAGAGCCGCCTAGACTGGTTGAAGCCCGACCTGAAGGTTGCCGACAAAGGGGAGGTCTTCTACTTCACTGGATGTGTCTCGTACTTCGACTCCATATTCAAGGAGCGGCCACTCAAGCTCTCTGGCATACCCCAGGCGGTAGTAAGGATAATGAACAAGGCTGGTATTACACCGGTCGTCAGTAACGACGAGGTATGCTGCGGACACGACCTGAACTGGACGGGGGATGAAGCCGCTCTCAAGAAGTTGATGAAGAAGAACGTCGAGACCATCAAAGCATCTGGGGCGAAGAAGGTCGTCTTCTCCTGCCCCGAGTGCCTCAGAACGTTCAACATGGACTACCAGGACATCATGGGAGACTTCGACTTCGAGATGGTCCACATCTCAGAGCTGGTTGACGACCTGGTGAAAGAGGGCAAGCTGAAGTTCAAGAAGGGCCAGAAGAAGGTGACATTCCAGGACTCCTGCAGGTTGGGAAGGCACCTCGGGATATACGACCCGCCGAGGAACGCCCTGAAGGCCGCGGACGCCCAAGTGGTCGAGATGGACAACAACAGGGACAAGGCCCTGTGCTGCGGAGTGAGCGCGTGGGCCACATGCGACGAGACCTCCCGGAAGCTGCAGGTAGACAGGCTCAAGGAGGCCAAGAAGACAGGGGCCGAGTGCCTGGTGACGGGGTGCTACAAGTGCCTCATACACCTGAGCTGCGCCCAGGAGAACAAGACCCAGGTGCCCAAGGAGCAAATCGACATACCCATCAAGGACCTGAGCGTGGTCATCGCGGAAGCGTTGGAATAGGAACGGAGATAGGATGAGCGCACAACAGAAAGCACCGGCAAAGGCTGAACAGGCGAAGGCGGAGCCTAAGGGGGAAGAGAGGTACCTGCTGGTCGAACTGTCGTGCAAGGACCTCAAGTGCTTTCCGTGCACGTACCCGAACTGCCAGAGGTATGTCAGGACGACTACGAAGAAGGTGCCATTCGAGACCCGCATGACGAAGACCTTCGAGGTCAAGAAGCCCGTGACCGGCCCGTCCGATACTCGGGACAGGCTGGTGTTGATAGAACTCTCGTGCAAGGACAAGCAGTGCTCGCCTTGCACGTATCCCAACTGCCAGAGGTTCGCAAGTGAGTCACAGAAGAAGAAGAGACCGTTCAAGGTCAAGGTGACGGAAATCGAGAAAGGGAAGGAGGTGCAGAGCCTTCTTGCGAAGTGAGCGCGGAGTGGCCGCGACGCATTTCGTCAGCGATTCGAGTAGGAGCGCTCGCAGTCGTCACCGAGTCTACGAAACGAATAAAACGATGATAGCCTTACGGAAAACGGAGTCTGAGGTCGAAAGCATTCGGATTTAAGATCGCAAGCAACTTTGAATAGGGTACAAGGAGGGCAAGCGAATGACGAAAGATGTCATGGTGATAGGGGGAGGAATAGCAGGGATTCAGGCGGCCCTTGACCTCGCGGACAAGGGAATGATCGTTCACCTGGTCGAGAAGACCCCCAGCATAGGCGGAAGGATGGCCCAGCTGGACAAGACCTTCCCGACGAACGACTGCTCGATATGCATTCTGGCCCCGAAGATGGCCGACTGCTTCAGCCACCCGAACACGAACGTGATCACGTACGCTGAGGTAGTGGGCGTCGAGGGAAAGGTCGGCAGCTTCAAGGTGAAGGTGCTTAAGAAGGCCAGGTACGTCGATGAGACGAAGTGCACTGGCTGCGGCGAGTGCCTCGAGAAGTGTCCGTCGAAGGTCCCGAGCGAGTTCGAGATGGGCCTGTCCAACAGGAAGGCCATCTACATGCCGTTCATGCAGGCCGTTCCGAGGGTCATGACCATCGACAAGGAGCACTGCACTATGATTACGAAAGGCAAGTGCGGCAACTGCAAGAAGGCCTGCAAGAGGGAGGCCATCGACTACGAGATGAAGGACAAGATACTGGAGCTCGAGGTGGGCGCGATCGTCGTCGCAACCGGATTCGATTCGTGGGACCCTTCGAGCGCGACCGAGTACGGCTACGGGAGGTACCCGAACGTCTTCACTGCCCTGGAGTACGAGAGGATGATCAACGCCGCTGGCCCGACCCATGGACACATCGAGAGGAGGAGCGACAAGAAACGCCCCATCAAGATGGCATTCATCCAGTGCGTCGGGAGCAGGAACCCGCAGGTGGGCCACCCCTACTGTTGCTCGGTCTGCTGCATGCACTCCACCAAGGAGTCCATGCTCGCTAGGGAGCACCACGACGACATGGAGTCCACGATCTTCTACAAAGACATGCGCGCGTGCGCGAAGGGCTTCTGGGAATATATAGAGCGCGCGAAGCGCGACTATGGAGTGCGCTACGTGAACTCTGATGCCACGGTCCAGGAGAACGCCGAGACGCACAACCCGATCGTCGTTTACGACGTCGGCGGGAGACAGCAGTCAGAGGAGTTCGACATGGTCGTCCTCGCCACTACCCTAGTGCCGCGCAAGGAGACCCTCGAGCTGGCCAAGGTCTTGGGACTGAAGGCCGATGAGTTCGGTTTCCTCGAGTCGTCCGAGAGGATCCTTGAATTCGGCAAGACAGTGGTTCCGGGCATCTACTTGGCGGGTTATGCTGCTGGGCCTGCTGACATTCCAGAATCCGTCGCACAGGGATCGAGCGCCGCTGCCAAGGCAGTCGAGGCGATCGTCCAGGCTGGAGGGTGATGAGAGATGGCTGATACTATCAAGGTAGACCCCAAGGACAAGCCCAGGATCGGAGTGTTCGTCTGTCACTGCGGCACGAACATCGGCGGATTCGTCGACGTCAAGTCGGTCGCCGAATACGCGAAGACCCTGCCGGACGTGATCTACGCAACTGACAACCTGTACACCTGTGCAGAGGACGGCCTCGTGAGCATCAGGGAGGGCATCAGAAAGCACAACCTCAACAGGATCATAGTCGCGAGCTGCACCCCGAGGACGCACGCCCCGCTGTTCCAGGCGACCTGCGAGAGCGCTGGCCTGAACAAATACCTGTTCACATTCGTCAACATCAGGGAGCACTGCTCCTGGGTGCACATGAAGGAGAGAGAGAAGGGCACGACGAAGGCCAGGGACCTCATCCGCATGGGCGTCGCCAGGGCCAGGCTGCTCATCCCGCAGGAGGAGCAGAGGGTGGACGTCGAGCCTTCAGGAGTCGTCATAGGCGGAGGCGTCGCAGGCATGACGGCCGCTCTGTCGTTGGCGGATATGGGTTTCCCGGTGCACCTCGTCGAGAGGGAGGCGGAGCTGGGCGGGTTCGTGAAAAACCTGAACAACCTCTATGTCACCGAGAAGAGCGCGACTGACACGATCAAGCCGCTGATAGAGAAGACCAAGGCGCACAAGAACGTCAAGCTGCACCTCGGGTCCCAGATGAAGTCGGTCGAAGGCTTCATCGGCAACTATGAAATAGTCATAGGCGCGAAGGGCGCTGAGGACATCAAGGCGAAGGTGGGGACGATCATCGTGGCCACGGGCGCCCTCGAGTACGTGCCCGAGGGGCTGTATGGCTACAACCAGTACCCGAACGTCGTCACGCTGACGGAGTTCGAGATCCTGTGCAAGAAGAAGGCCCTGCCGAAGATGAAGAACGTCGCGATCATCCAGTGTGCGGGCTCGAGAGGACAGGTGAAGACCTATTGCTCGAGGGTATGCTGCAACGTCGCAATCAAGAATGCGATCAACATCGTCGACAATTACGACAACATGCTCGGGCTCGCGGAGCAACTCGGGACCGTTATCGAGAAGGTCCCGGTCGAGCAGAAGGTGCCCGAGGAGATCATCGAGCGCAGGCGCAGGAGGCGCGGAAGGGAGCGCGGTGAGGAGGGCGAGGCCGACGAGGTCAAGCTCGGGCCGAGCGAGAAGATCGAGGTCACCGTGTTCAACAGGGACATCATGGCCTATGGTGTGGAGCACGAGCTCACATACAACAAGGCCAGGGAAAAGCGCGTCAAGTTCGTCAGATACACGACGGACCACCTACCGAGGGTCTACATGGAGGGCAACCAGCTGACGGTCGGGTACTTCCACGAGACCCTGAAGCTGGAGAGGACGATGCCGGTCGACATGGTGATCCTATCCACGCCGCTCGTCGCACAGCCTGATGCCGGAGATCTCTCTCAGATGCTCAAGGTACCGTTGGGCCAGGAAGGGTTCTTCCTAGAGGCACACGTGAAGCTGAGGCCGGTGGACTTCGCTACCGACGGCATATTCGTCTGCGGGACGTGCAGAGGGCCGGCAGACATCACTGAAGCAGTCACACAAGCTTCAGCTGCTGCATCGAGAGCGGCCATACCGATGGCCAAGGGATACGTGCAGGCAGAGGCTCTTACCAGCGTGGTCGACGAGAACAAGTGCAGCGGATGCGGCACATGCATACAGGTGTGCCCGTACGGGGCCCTCAGAAAGAGCGAGAAGGGGCTCGCCGAGGTCATCGTCGCAGCCTGCAAGGGCTGCGGATGCTGCGGCGCGACATGCCCGGAGGGAGCCATAACCATGACCAACTACACTGACGCGCAGCTGCTCGCGGAGGCCAAGGCGGCCCTCCAGGAGGAGGTGTGAGCCATGGCCGAGAACGTGCAGCACGCGATAGCTCAGAAGAAGGACGAGCCCGCGGGTGCCAACGAGTGGGAGCCGAAGATCATCGGGTTCCTGTGCAACTGGTGCTCATACGCAGGGGCCGATCTGTGCGGAGTGTCCAGGTATCAGTACCCCACGAACGTCCGCGCCGTGAGGGTCATGTGCTCGACAAGGATCAGCCCGCACATAGTGCTCGAACTGTTCACAGCAGGTGCGGACGGTATCCTTGTCGGAGGCTGTCATCTGAACGATTGCCACTACATCACTGGCAATTTCTACACTGAGAAGCGCCTGAGGCTCATGAAGAAGCTGCTTGAGGACGCCGGCATAGAGCCGCAGAGGCTGAGGCTTGAGTGGGTGTCCGCCTCAGAGGGCGAGAAGTTCTCCAAAATCGTTACGGAGTTCACTGAGCAGGTCAAGAAACTCGGGCCCAGCAAGGTGAAGAAGGACGCGGCTCTGAAGACGCGCGCGTCCGCCGCGGACGGCGCTTCCCAGACTTTCAGGCTGAGAGCGCTCGTCGGGAAGGAGCTCGGGCTCGAGAAGACCGGCAACGTCTACGGCCAGAAGCTGGATCAAACGGAGCTGGAGAAGCTGATAGACGCCGCCACGAAGGACGAGTTCGAGCGCTCGCTCATACTCGAGCTCTCGAAGCAGAAGGCTCGCAGCGTCAAAGAACTCGGACAGATCATGGATGTTCCGACGGACAAGGTCCTGAGGCATATCGTTGTCCTGAGGCAGAAGAATATGATCGCCATGGAGCACCCCGACGGGCTGACTCCAACATACAAGGCCATCGAGATCGGAGGTGAGCAGTAATGGCAGCGACTGACAAGATCGGCGCGGTCATGGTTGTCGGAGGAGGCATCGCGGGGATGCAGTCCGCCCTAGACCTGGCCGATTCAGGATACAAGGTATATTTGGTGGAGAAGCAGCCGAGCATAGGCGGCACGATGGCCCAGCTGGACAAGACCTTCCCGACGAACGACTGCGCCATGTGCATCATGGCGCCGAAGCTGGTCGCGACCGGGAGGCACCACAACATCGATCTAATTACAAACGCGGAGATAGCGATCGTGGACGGCGAGGCGGGCAACTTCACCGTCACGGTGAAGCAGAAGTCGCTCAGGGTCGACCCAAAGAAGTGCACGGGCTGCGGCAGCTGCGCCCAGAAGTGCCCCATCGAGGCCCTGAACGAATACGACGAGAACACGAAGATCCGGAAGGCCATCTACGTGCGATATCCGCAGGCCGTCCCGCTCGTATACTCGATAGACCAAGAGCGGTGCATCGGATGCGGCATCTGCGCGGAGGAGTGCAAGGCCAAAGCGGTCGAGTACGACCAGAAGGACAAGGTCCTCGAGGTCAAAGTGGGCTCGATCATACTCGTGCCCGGCTTCGATGAGTTCAACGCGCGCCTGAAGACCGAATACGGCTACGGAGTCTTCCAGAACGTCGCCACGAGCATCGAATTCGAGAGAATAATGTCGGCCACAGGCCCGTACATGGGCACGATCCTGAGGCCCTCCGACGGGGACATCCCGGAGAAGATCGCGTTCATACAGTGCGTGGGCTCGAGAGACGAGCACTGCGGCAACGAATACTGCTCGAGCGTGTGCTGCATGTACGCCATGAAGGAGGCCGTGATCGCCAAGGAGCACACCTCCCAGGTCAAGCCGTCGATATTCTTCATGGACATGAGGGCCTTCGGGAAGGAGTTCGACGAGTATTACATCCGCGCGGAGAAGGACTACGGCATCAGGTTCGTGCGCTCAAGGGTCGCGTCAATCTCTGAGGACCCGAAGACGAAGAACCTGACTCTGAAGTACGTCGCGGACGGCGAGCCGAAGGAGGAAGTGTTCAACATGGTCGTCCTGTCGGTCGGGCTGAGGCCTCCGGCGGACGCGGAGCACCTCTCCAGGGTCATGAAGTTCAGGCTCAACGACGACGGGTTCGCGCAGACCGAGGTGTTCTCGCCGGTCGACACATCGAGATCTGGGATCTACGTGGCAGGCGCGTTCTCGGCACCCAAGGACATCCCGATGACGGTCGCGGAGGCCTCGGGGGCCGCCGCGAAGGCGTCGACAGTGGTGTCCTCGGCCAGAGGGACGCTCGTCACCAAGAAGGAGTATCCGGCCGAGAAGAACGTCGAAGGGCAGGAGCCGAGGATCGGCGTGTTCGTCTGCCATTGCGGAGTCAACATCGGGAGCGTCGTGAAGGTCAACGAGGTCATGAACTACGCAAAGACCTTGCCGAACGTCGTGTACTCTGAGGAGAACCTGTACACATGTTCCCAGGACGCCCAAGAGAGGATCAAGCAGAAGATCGAGGAGCATAAGCTGAACCGAGTGGTCGTCGCAAGCTGCACGCCGAGGACGCACGAGCCGCTCTTCCAGAACACCATCAGAGAGGCCGGGCTCAACCCGTACCTGTTCGAGATGGCGAACATCAGGGACCAGTGCTCCTGGATCCACATGCACGAGCCCAAGGCGGCCACCAAGAAGTCGAAGGACCTCGTGCGCATGGCGGTTGCGAAGTCGAGGCTGCTCGAACCCCTGCAGAACCTCACGCTGAAGGTCAACCCGGCTGCACTTGTCGTAGGCGGCGGGGTCGCGGGGATGACCGCGGCCATCGAGCTGGCGAAGCAGGGCTTCAAGGTGCACTTGGTCGAGAGGGAGAAGCAGCTCGGAGGAAACGCGCTCAAGCTGCACTACCTGCCGTCGGGAGACGATCCGACAGCATTTGTGAAGCAGCTCGAGAAGGAGATCGCGGCTGACAA
Organism: Euryarchaeota archaeon RBG_13_57_23; assembly: GCA_001800675.1. Classification (GTDB taxonomy): domain Archaea; phylum Thermoplasmatota; class Thermoplasmata; order UBA10834; family UBA10834; genus COMBO-56-21. The sequence continues at coordinate 9,725 of MGVW01000018.1, forward strand.
GAACATCACCGTGCACCTCGGTGCCAAGATCAAGAGCATCGACGGATATGTCGGCAACTTCAAGACCGCGCTCGAGGGCGGAAAGGAGATCGAGCACGGAATCGTCATACTGACCATAGGCGGCCAGGAGTACAAGCCCCAGGGAGAGTACCTGTACGGCAAGAACAAGGACGTGCTGACCCTGCTCGAGTTCAAGGACAAGCTCCACAAGGGCGAGGCGAAGGGCAACGAGTACGCGTTCATACAGTGTGTGGGCTCCCGTGAGGAGGGCCACCCGAACTGCTCCCGCGTCTGCTGCACGGGCACGATGACGGCGGCGATCGAGATCAAGAAGAAGGACCCGAACGCCAAGGTCTACGTGCTCTACAGGGACATCAGGACCTACGGGTTCAGGGAGAAGTACTACAAGGAAGCCGCCCGGCTCGGAGTGACCTTCATCAGGTTCGAGGACGACGAGAAACCGAAGGTCGAGGAGAAGGGCGGGAAGCTCGAGGTCAAGGTGAAGGACGAGGACACGGGCAAGGAGATGCACCTGAAACCCGACTACCTAGTCCTGGCAGCGGGCACGAGGGCTCAACCGGATGCTGGAGAGCTCGCACCGATGTGCAAGGTACCCCAGACCAAGGAGGGATTCTTCCTTGAGGCGCATATGAAATTGCGGCCGGTCGATTTCGCCACGGAAGGCATCTTCTTGGCTGGTCTGGCTCACGGCCCGAAGTTCGTCGACGAGAGCATCTCGCAGGCTCTCGGGGCGGTCGCGAGGGCCGGTACGATCCTGTCCAAGACCGAACTCGAGGCCGAGGGCATCGTCGCCAGAATCGACGAGACCTTGTGCGACGGCTGTGGCATCTGTGTCCCGACCTGCGAGTACAAGGCATTGGATGTGATGGCCGACAAGAAGGACCCGAAGAAGAAGATCGTCGAGGTGAATGTCGGTCTGTGCAAGGGCTGCGGCGCGTGCGTGGGCTCGTGCCCGGCAGGGGCGTTGACGCAGATGGGCTACAGAGACTCTCAGATCTACGCCATGATCGATGCGATGTTTGAATATGAGAAACCGAAACAGGAGGTGAAGCAGAATGAGCACTGAGGCAGCGCACCACGGCAGTCCCACCGCGAGCGAGGGCGAGAAGGCATTCGACCCCAAGCTCTTGGTATTCTGTTGCAACTGGTGCTCGTATGCAGGCGCGGACCTGGCGGGAGTCAGCAGGCTGCAGATGCCCCCGTACTTCAGAGTGATAAGGGTCATGTGCTCCGCCAGAGTGGACCCCGAGTTCGTACTGAGGGCCTTCGAGAGGGGCGCAGACGGTGTCCTGGTAGCAGGGTGCCACCCGGCGGACTGCCACTACATCGGGGGTAACTACAGGACCCGCAGGAGGATCGCCCTCCTGAAGATGCTCATTCAGCAGTTCGGGTTCGACCCCGAAAGGTTGAAGCTCGAGTGGGTTTCCGCCGGAGAAGGCGAGAAGTTCCAGAAGACCATAGTCGAATTCACCAACACAGTCAAGGAACTGGGGCCGTCCCCATACCGAGGTGGTGTTTGAGGATGGCGCACAGGGAGGCCAGGATACGCGCGGCACTGAGAACGGTCGACGGTGAGAGGGTCAGGTGGCTCCTCGGGAAGAAGGGCTCCCTGACAACCACCGGGAACGTGTTCGGAGAGATCGTCTCCGAGCAGAGGTACGATGTCGTGGTGCAGAAGGCGGCGTCGGTGGAACTTGAGAGGAACCTGCTCCTCCAGGAGATGGAGACGGGCCCGAAGACCATCCACGAGCTGCATGAGACCACGAACATACCGAAGACCGAACTTGTGAAGCACATCATCGCGCTGAAGAGATGGAGACTGGTCGAGCAGGTGGGCATGAAGGGCCAGTCGCCGCAGTATGTGGCCGTACCGAGAAAATAAGAGGTGAACAAACATGGCTGAAAAGATCAAGATAGCACAGTACTGGGGAGCGGGTTGCGGAGGATGCGACGTCGCGCTCCTTGACATAGACGCCAAGATACTTGACGTACACGCGATAGCGGAAGTGGTCTTCTGGCCCATCGGATTCGACGGCAAGATCAAGGACATCGAGGCGATGCCCGACAAGTCCATAACCGTCAGCTTCTACAACGGCGCCATCAGGAACTCCGAGAACGAGCACATCGCGAAGCTCCTGCGCCAGAAGTCCGTGATCATGATATCGTTCGGCTCGTGCGCCTGCTATGGAGGTACACCGGGCCTTGCAAATGTAACGAACAGGAAGGAAATATACGAGACGGTGTACAAGAATACGCAGTCCACCGACAACCCGAACTTCGTGGTGCCCCAAACGCACACCAAAGTCAAGGAGGGCGAATTGGAGCTCCCGGAGTTCTACGACACAGTCAAGACGCTTGACGAGGTCGTAGATGTCGACTACTTCATGCCCGGGTGCCCGCCTACGACCAACCTGATCGCGATGGCGGTAGACGCCGTCGCCCAGCATGTGACTAAGGGGACCCCGCTTCCGCCGAAGGGAACGATGATCGCCTCGGACAAGACCCTATGCGACGAGTGCAAGAGGGAGAGGGTCGAGAAGGGCAGGAGGATCGAGAAGATCTACCAGGCGTACGAGATCAAGCCAGACCCGAAGAAGTGCCTCCTGGACCAGGGCATCATATGCATCGGGCCTGCGACCAGAGCTGGCTGCGGCGCGATGTGCCCGAACGCCCAGATGCCGTGCAGGGGCTGCATGGGTCCGACGAAGGGGGTCATGGAGCAGGGCGCGAGCATGCTGAGCGCACTATCATCGCTGCTGAACATAACGGATGCAGAATCGAAGATGAGCGAGGACCAAATCATGACGCTAATGATGCAGGTGAAGGACCCGCTGGGTACCTTCTATGCGTTCACGCTCCCGAAATCGGCGCTCAAGAGGGCTGTGACCGAACGCGGAAGAAGGAAGGCGGTGAACTGAGATGGCCGGACCGATAATCAACGACACACCGACGAAGACCAAGGAGAGGCAGATCACGATAGACCCGATCACCAGGCTCGAGGGCCATGGCAAGATCGAGATATTCCTGAACGACCAGGGCAACGTCGAGAACGCCTACCTGCAAGTTCCAGAGCTCAGGGGCTTCGAGAGGTTCTGCATCGGCAGGCATGTCATGGAGTTGCCAGTGCTGACGAACAGGCTCTGCGGAGTCTGTCCAGCGGCGCACCACATAGCCTCCACGAAGACTCTGGACGCCGTCTTCAGTGCAAAGCCCACGGAGACCGCCAAGAAGATCAGGGAACTGTTCTACATGGGCCAATTCACACACAGCCACATAGCCCACTTCTACGCGCTAGCCGCTCCCGACTTCGTTCTCGGACCTTCGGCACCAGCAAACAAGAGGAACGTCCTGGGAGTGGTCGACGCGGTCGGCGTGCCCATAGGCGCGGAGGTCATCAAGCACAGGTCATACGGCCAGAAGGTGCAGGAGATAACCGGCGGAAGGGCCACGCATCCAGTATTCGGTCTGCCTGGCGGAGTATCGAAGCAGATCTCCGAGGAGGAGCGCGCTCAGATGGAAGAGATGGCAAAGTCGTGTATCAAGTTCGGCGAGTTCACCATCAAGCTCTTCCACGACCTGGTCCTCGGAAACAAGGACTACATGGGCCTCGTGCTCAACAAGGACGCCTACTACCTCGAGACCTACTACATGGGAATGGTCGACAAGAACGGCAAGAGCAACTTCTACGACGGGGACATCAGAGTAGTGGACCAGGACGGAAAGGAAGTCGAGAAATTCCGCCCGGAACAGTACCTGGACGTCATCGCGGAGCATGTCGAGCCATGGACATTCATGAAGATGCCCTACCTGAAGAAGGTCGGCTGGAAAGGACTTGAGACAGGAAGGGGGAACGGCATATACAGGGTCGGTCCGCTCGGCAGGATCAACGTGTGCAACGGCTACACGACCCCGCTTGCGCAGAAGGAGTACGAGTTCTTCAAGAAGACCATCAAGGACCTCGGAGTCACGGGACCGATGCACTTCACGCTCGCGTTCCACTGGGCGCGCGTGATAGAACTCCAGTACGCCGCTGAGAGGATGCTCGAGCTCGTGGGTGACAAGACGATCACGAGCGACGACATCAGAGGACCCTTCGGACAACCGAAGGAAGGCGTTGGCATCTGCGAGGCCCCGAGGGGAACGCTGATACACCACTACGCCTCGGACAAGGACGGCCTGTGCACCAAGATTAACATGATAGTCGCCTCGACGAACAACTACGCCGCGAGCAATGCGAGCGTTCGCCAGGCGGCAAAGGCGTTAATCAAGGACTGGATGGTCTCCCCCGGCCTGCTGAACAAGGTCGAGATGGCCTTCAGGTGCTACGACCCGTGCCACTCGTGCGGAACGCATTCGTTGAACGGTGGACCGGCGTTGGAGGTCACGATAAGGCGCAAGGATGGCTCTGTCCTGAAGACCGAAAGAAACTTCTGATTCTTTCAAGGGAGGGATATCCTCCCTACGAACTTCTCCCAATACTCATCTAGTCCTTTGATACTACGAAAGCGACTGAAAACGCTGCCGCCGTTGCAAGGACAACCCCAATCACCAAGAGAATCATGACCGTTCCGATAGGGCCGAGATATTCCGATGGGAATGTGGAGTCCCTCTTGGCGTCATAAGCATACATCCACAACGAAGCTGCAGCGAAACAGAGAAAGAACAAAGCCGCAACGAGAACCACGAGGACAATCGACCACGCCGACCGTATCCCGTCACTAGGTGAGTCGGACATACTGTCAGGTTCTTCTCGCACCGCTATCTGAGATAGCCGGATTCCAGATGGCCCACCCATATGCAAGACCAGAGAGGGACTGCGTTTCCTCGTTGAATGGATACCGCATGCCCACGCGCGGAGGCGTGCCTCTGCGCGTGCGTTCGCGGGCGCGCGTGCGAAGGCCAGAGTTAATATGGCTGATGCCCTTCGGTCTAGCGTGAAGAGACTGGTCCTGGGTGTTGGTAACCCAATCGGCACGGACGACGGGGTCGGCATACACGTTGCCAGAGAGTTGAAGAAGCTCGATCTCCCAGGAGTGGAGGTCGAGGAACTACCCGCAAGCGGGCTCGAGCTGCTCGACATGGTCGTTGGATATGACAAGGTGATCATAGTCGATGCAATCAAGACTAGAGGAGGAAATCCTGGCGATTTCTACACGCTCACGGAGGACGACTTCGTCAGATCTGTTCATGGGGCCTCTCCACATGGCATCAACATACCGACCGCGTTGGCCATGGGCAGGCGGATTGTGCCCGAGCAGATGCCGAGAGAACTGATTTTTGTCGCAGTCGAAGTGGAAGATATCGAGAACGTCAGCGACAAGATGACCCCGAAAGTGGCGAAAGCGGTACCTCGGATTGTTGAGTTTGTCGAGGAGAGGCTGAAGTCGAGCTAATAAATAGTCATCTGAGCTGTGTTTGCACCAAATAGAATGACGCCACGATTAAGTAGATTGGTGTCTTACTCCTCCTGGCACAGCTGGTGAACGATGGTTACTACGAGTTGCGGCATGTGCTACGGCACATGCACAGTGAATGTGCGCGTCGAGGATGGAGTTGTTGTTGGAATCGAGGGAGTCCCCGATTCCCCCCAGGGATATGGGAACATCTGCGCCAAGGGCCTATCATCGCTGATGATGCTCTATGATCCCAGCAGGCTCAACTACCCGTTGCTGCGGACGAACCCGGAGAAGGGTATCGGCGTGGATCCGGGCTGGAAGCGGATTTCGTGGAATGAGGCGATGGACCTCCTCACCTCCAAGCTCGGCGAATGCCTGAAAAAAGATCCGAGAGGGCTCTATACGGTCGGCAGCCCAACGTTCCCCGCGGAGAGGGCTTTCAATATCCTGTGCTTCAGAAAGGCCTTCGGCACTCCCAACTACTACACAGGCGGTGGAGGGCTGCACTGCGGCAATGGGGCGCACATGATCGGTGGGATCTACCACGCATCATGGTCCGTCATCCCTGACTTCAAGTACTGCAACATGGCCATCTACTGGGGCTGCTCCAAGGGGCACGGCGCAGGGCACGCCGCGAACGTCGCCGCAAAGCAGGCGGCAGATGCCAAGGCCAGGGGGATGCGGCTCATCGTGTTCGATCCGTTCCTCAGCACTCAGGCGTCAACTGCAGAGGAGTGGGTCCCGATCAAGGCGGGCACAGACGCTGCTGCTGCACTGGCAATGGCCAACCTACTTCTCAACGAGTACAGCGTGTTCGACAGAGAATACATCAAGTGGAAAACTAACGGGCCATATCTCGTCGCCCCGGACGGACTGTACCGTCGGGATAAGAAGTCTGGAGTCCCGCTCGTGTGGAACACACTCGACAAGAAGATCGAGCCTTTCAACTCAAAGAATGTCAGGGACTGCGCTCTCGAAGGCGAGTTCGACGTCGACGGCACTAAATGCACCCCATCCTTC
>MGVW01000018.1:16195-22127 GCA_001800675.1 Euryarchaeota archaeon RBG_13_57_23
ATGTCCCTGGTCCTTCTGAACCACCTGGTCGGATCCGCGGATGTGCCTGGCGGGGCACTCGCATTCGGCCCGCCTGTGCACCTGGGCTATCCCGGGACTGGACGGCTGAAGTACTCCGTGGAGCCAGACAAGGACGGTCTACTCGTCGCCAAGAACTGGCCGTACGCCCATCTGCCCTACCCTCCACCCGAGCCCAAGGACCCTCCCGAGAGGCTGGACCTCCAGGACATGTTCTACATACCGACGTACACGACCATCATGGGCTGGGACAACAACGAGGAGCTCTGGCAGAAGTTCAAGATCCCGTACAGACCAGAAGTGATGATAAGCTTCGCGACCAACCAGATCATGTCAGTTGGGAATCCGAAAACGCTGTTGAACAATTTCCTGAAGAAGTTCGGGTTCATAGCATCGTTCAACATCTACTCGACCGAGTTCGAGGAATCGGCCGCGGACCTTGTGCTACCCGATGCGTGCTACCTCGAGAGATATTCTTCCGCGACCACCTTCCCGACAGTAGGCGTCTCCTGTCACGCAACCGGGCTTGGCGAGTGGATATGGGCTATCAGGCAGCCGGTGATCAAGCCGATGTATGAGCGGAGGCCCATGATCGATGTGATCCTGGAGTTGTCGGAGAGGCTCGGGCTGCGCGACAGATACATCGAAGCCGCCCGGGAATGGGTCAACAGGGCCTATGGCGGCGACCTCGACTTCAAGAAGGTGCTGGATCCAAAGGAGAAACTGAACTTCGAGAGGATACTGGACATAATCATGAAGGACAGGTTCGGTCCGGACAAAGGCTTGGACTACTTCAAGGAGCACGGGTATCTGAAGTGGGACAAGCGTGTCGAGGAGGTCTACTGGAGAGCTTTCAACGATGTGAGAGTCCCGGTCTACCTCGAATGGATCATCAGGGCGGGGAGGAAGAGCAAGGCTATCGCAGAGAAGTACGGCGTCCCGGACCTGGTGGACTGGAGCGCTCACAACGCCCTGCCCGATTGGAGGCCCTGTCCGACTCACACGGAGAAGAATCCAGAGTATGACCTCGAAGCGTTCTACTGGAGATCAGCGTTGCACACATACTCGATGACCATGCAGAACCCGTGGCTGAGCGAGGTATCGCAGAACGACCCGTACACTTACACGATACAACTGAACACTGAGACCGCGAACAGGAAAGGGATCAAGGAAGGAGACCTCGTCTGGCTGGAAAATCCCAAGGGCTCGAAGGCGAAGGGCAGGGTCCACATCACCGATGGCATAAGGCCCGATCATGTGGCCATAGCGGCGAATGCCGGTCATTGGAGCAGAGGGATGCCGATTGCGAAGGACAGAGGAGTCTTCTTCAACGAGCTGATCGAGATAGATAAGGAACACACGTGCCCTGTCTCTCTAGGCCAGGATATCTGCGTGAAAGTGAAGCTCTACAAAGACGGTGGTGCTGGCCATGGTTAGATGGGGCATGGTGATCGACCTCAAGCGATGCACTGGGTGCCATTCCTGCACGGTTGCGTGCAAGGTGGAACATCACACACCCCCCGGAGTGTTCTGGGCGAAGGTCGTGAGGATCGAGTCCGGCAAGTATCCCACAGTGATTCGGCAGGCAGTGCCTCTCCTGTGCATGCACTGCAGGGAGCCCGAGTGTGAGAAGGTCTGTCCGACCGGTGCCACCAAGAAGCAGCCTGACGGAAGAGTCACAGTGGACTCGGAGGAGTGCGTTGGATGCAGGTACTGCGCTGTCGCATGTCCCTACGGCGCGAGATGTTTCACCTCTGACTGGAAGGACTACTTCACCGGCGACACGAAACCGTCCTCGCCGTATGCCGAGTACTCCAAGAGGAAGTGGCTCGAAGAGAGCGACAAAGGAGTCGTAAGCAAGTGCGACTTCTGCGAGGAGAGAGTCGCGCAAGGAAAGCAGCCGGCGTGCGTGAACGCATGTCCCTGCGAGGCGAGGACGTTTGGCGATCTGGACGATTCGGAATCGGAGGTCTCGCAGCTGATCAAGAAGAGGAGGGGCATGCAGCTGCATCCGGAATACGGCACGGACGCGTGCGTATACTATCTCCCAGCGAGGTGAGAATGAAATGTCACAATCTTCATCCTCAGATCAAAGTGGTACCTGCGTGTTGCAGCAAGAGGACTTCAAGCCGGGCGCGCGAACGCAGATGGAATGGGGGTTCGGCGGCAGAAGGAGATGGCGGGACGGTGCCCTTCTGATGGCTCTCTTCCTTGGAGGCATCGGCGCGGGACAGTTCGTGGTCTCGACCTGGCTGATCGATTCCGTCACAAGCGCGTTCGTGGGCCTCCTGGTGGTCGGTGTCGGCAAGACTGTGGCCCACCTGATATATCTCGGTCAGCCCAAGAGATTCTACAGGCTCTTCTTGAGACCGAAGACTTCGTGGATAAGCAGGGGCCTCATATTCATGGTAGTGTTCGTCGCGTTCGGAGCGGCTTACCTGGCACCCGACCTCGGTTTCGATTGGGTCCCATGGGAGACCGGGTCGACCTTCTCCGACGCGCTGCTGGTCGGCGCGATTCTGAGCGCGTCCCTGGTAATGGTCTACGACGGGTTCGTGCTTGCATCGTGCAAGTCTATCACTGCGTGGAACACGGCGCTCATGCCTCCGCTGTTCTTCACGTATGCCGTCGCCGGCGGGACCGCGATGACCTATCTGACACTGATCGCCATGGGATCGAACATTCCCAATGAGGACACACTGACGACGATCGACTCTGTGTTGCTGATCTCCATGTTCGCTCTCCTGGTCATTTACGTGTTGAACATGAAGACGTCAACGGCCACTGCCAGAGAGTCGCTCAGGAGGCTGACCACAACGAAGGTGGCTGTCGCGTTCATCGGAGTCGCCATCATCGCGGGCCTCCTCGTGCCTTTGAGCCTGACCTTGTATCACGAGGTCGCGACCACGGAAACCATCGCTTCAGTCCTTCTCGCTCTGTCTTCCATTCTAGAGCTGGCTGGGGACCTGTCGGTCCGGCATTCGATCCTGAGAGCCGGCCTGCACGCTCCGGTCTTCTCAGAGGGTCTTTGAGCGAGTATGGGGTGCTACCCGCGACTGGCTGTGAGGAGATGAAGGACGAAACACGCCGCCTGGAGATCCTTCGCATCAGCGATACGGGAGCAGTGAAGGAACGCGATCTGGTCGTCAGGGAAGCTCCTGTCACGATATTCCTCAACGACGTCGATCTGGTGACTCTGCTTTGTTCCCCGAAGGACTTCGAGTACTTGGCAGTAGGATTTCTGTTTGCAGAAGGGCTCATCACGGGCAAGAAAGACATCAAGCGAATATTCGCGGACAACAAGGACGGGGTAGTCTGGGTTGAGACGGTCGATGGTAAGAAGCCTCGCGACAACATCCTTGCGAGAAGGTTCATCACGACAGGCTGCGGCAAAGGGTTGTCATTCATGGGCTCCCCGAAACACATGAAGGACCTGAAGGCAACCAGTGATTCCAAGATACAGGCTGGGAGAGTCGCGCTGCTGATGAAGGAATTCCAGGAGAGGTCGCTGATCTACAGGAAGACAGGGGGTGTCCACAGCGCCGGACTCGCGAATGCTCGAGGGATCGTCGCTTTCAACGAGGATCTCGGGAGGCACAACGCGATCGACAAGATACTCGGAGAGTGCGTCCTCAAAGGGATCAAGACCGACAACCTCATCTTGATGACGAGCGGCAGGGTGTCGTCGGACCTCCTCGTCAAAGCCGCCAGAGCGAGGATCCCTGTCATCGTCTCGAGATCGGCTCCGACTGACCTATCGGTCAGACTTGCGCGCGACCTCGGCATAACCCTTGTCGGATTCGCGCGAGGGTCGAGGATGAATGTCTATTCGAACGAGCGGAGAATCGCGGCCGGGCCGACAACCAGACGGAAAGCCAGGCGATAGCACGAATTCGGCCGGAACGGAAGACCGGGGTCATTCATACATCCGCGACGAAAACACATCTCTCTGGAAGAGCGCCCGTTAGGATTCCCTTGACCTCTGTTGCGTACTTGCTCGCTGCGGCGCGGTCCAGCCGATTCACAGAGACTCGGCCGCTCGGAGGCGGTGGAGGGGTAAGAACCGCAGACAGTCTCCTTTCTTTTTGTGAGGCATCGAGATAGTTGAGGAGTATGATGTACTCTCTTCTCATGGTGCAACTTGAGAAACCCCGATGAAAGCGAATCCTCTTGAGTCTGTCATAGGGTATCACTATATTCTGTGTGCCGCGCACGGCCGCTTCTATGTTCTCACCCGATGGATGATCATGCTCCCTGATGTGGACGGAGGAGTATCCAAAGGCTCCGGGATGAATTTCGTTTCTGCTTTCTTCCCGCACTAGGACGATGCCATCTTTGGTGAGGAGCAAGCAGAAGTCCTGGTTCTTCGTTCCTCTCCTCACGAGGACATCAATCGCTTCGGCGCCTTTCTCTACGCTCCCACCGCCAACAACCTGCCAATCGATAGTATCGTCTCTGACGCATTTATCGTTATTCATGGCTGCCTGCGGACGACCGAGATCGATCCCCGCTTCAAGGAGGAGGAACGAGAACGAGCTGCTAGCATATCCTCGGCACTGGATCGCCAACTGGGGGCTCGATGATCCTCTTGCCCCCGGTGTGTGTCTCCATCATGACTCCTCGGATTCCCTTGGTTGCATGGCCAATGATCTGCGCCTTCCGGCCCTCCGGCCTAGTCCTTACCGCCTTGAGGACGCCGTCCGCATCCTCCGGAGCCGCAGCGATGATCACCTTTCCCTCGTTCCCGACTTCTAGTGGATCGATGCCCAACATCTCACATGCCGAAAGAACCGGGTCGTCAATCGGAATATCTTCCTCTCTGACGACGATGCCTATCCCTGATTTATCCGCCCATTCGTTCAGGAGATTGGACAATCCGCCTCTTGTTGGGTCCTTCATTGCAGTGATGCCACCAACCTTCAACCCCGCTGCAATCAGACGGTTCAGCGGCGCCGCGTCGCTTTTGACAGTCGTCTCGAAACCATATCCTTCTCTGAACGACAGAATGGCAACGCCGTGGTTCCCCAACGGCCCTGAAGCAATCAGCACATCGCCATCACCAACAGCGGAGTCGTTCGGCCAGTCCCACTTGAACTTCCTGAATCTTCTGACCTCGCGGATGTTGTGGTCCAGATACTCCGACCTCTTGCCTACTCCGCTCGTGTTGATGAACAGACCATCCATCGCGTTCTTCTCGACGACCTTCGTATCTCCGGTGACTATCCTCACCCCTGCCTTCTTCGCGGTCGTGCTGATGCTCTTCATGATCTTGTGGAGGTCATCTCCCGGGAACCCCTCCTGGATTATCATGGCGCACGAGAGAGCGATCGGGGTCGCACCCATGACCGCCAAATCGTTGACCGTCCCCGCAACGGAAAGGACCCCTATGTCACCACCAGGGAAGAAGAGCGGTTTGACCGTATACGAATCCGTTGTGAAAGCGATCCCATCTATGATGGCGGCGTCGTCCAAGGCGGCTAGAGGTATCTCCCCAAAGTCATGGTCCAGCTCCTTGAGGACGAACTCGCGGATGAACTCCTGCATCCGCTCGCCACCCGCTCCCTGAGCCATCGTTATCTTCGCCATCAGTTGCCTCGGACGGGTTGCGAACAGGATGTTCGATTATAACCTTTTTGGCTTACTGGGTCGCCTGTGGGGGAGCGCCCCACTTAGTTAGCTTCAATACAAATCAGAGGCTTTCAGGAATGCGATGTTGTCGGGAGCGATTCTAGCCGGAGGGACAAGTTCGCGGATGGGGCAAGAGAAAGGCTTGGTCCTGCTCCGAAACAGACCCATGATCTGCTATGTCGCAGAAACAGTCAGCATGGTCGCTGACGAGGTTGTTGTGGCCGTCGCTCAGAACATGAGTCGCCCCTATTCCAATGTCCTCGGAGAGGGATTCGTAGTGTACGAG
>MGVW01000018.1:22200-24581 GCA_001800675.1 Euryarchaeota archaeon RBG_13_57_23
TAGTCTGTCCGTGCGACACGCCTTTCCTCAGGGTCGAACTCATGGAATCAATCGCTCACTTCGCTAAAGGACGGGACGGCGCCATCCCCATAGTCCACGGATACATCGAACCGCTTCATTGCGCGTTCAAGAGATCCCACTGTCTCTCGGTCTTCGAGGAGGCTGTCGAGGAAGGCATCAGGAAACTGGCAGACGCATATGCCATGCTTGACCTGGTGGCGATTGATGAAGACATCGTGCGGGGGCTCGACCCGAAGCTCGAGAGCTTCTGGAACCTGAACACCCCGGAGGACCTTGCGCTGGCGGAGCAGAAGATGGCGACCAGAACCGTCTGACGGGTTCCTTACTTGTTCTTCTGCTTCTCCACTATCTGCACTATCTTCTCCTTCGCCTTGTCAACACCTAGGTTCTCCACGATTTCATCGCGAGCTATGCTGGAGAGGTAGTATGCGCCCACGGCTGCAACGGCTATCCCCACCGCCCCGTCGAAGAACAGGTCGACCATCGTGTCGTCGAGCGAGTATTGCATGAGGCTGCCGGTCCACATGTCCAGGGAGAACTCCATCAGCTCCCAGAAAACCCCCATCGCCATGGTGAACATGGCGATGACCACGCCCAGGAACCGTTTCGGAAGAAAGATCGTCTTGACGTATTGGTCTGCCGAAAGCACGACTATGAAACCAAGCGCAGCTACCAGAGAAGATGAGAACGCGTGTGTCACGTGGTCCCACCCGGGGACAGTATCATAGAAGCCGGAGGCGCCGCCGAACACGTGCAGGAACAGCGCAAGGACGATCAGGAAATTGAGCTTCGCGGGCAGGACCAGCTTCAGGTCCCTGTTCAGGAGGGAAGGTATCTCGGTTATGACCAGAGATATGGCCGCTGCGGGGACCCACGTGTAGTTGCCGGTCAGGAAGCCCACTGGGATTACTGCCAGCATGACTGCCTGCATCGCCCTTGAGAGGAGCTTCAGTTTTTCTTCCAACTTGCTTCCTCCCACATGTGCATGAACGCGAATCTTTCCCGCCGTCTCTTGGGCGTGGCCCTAAGGTAGAGATAGTACACGCCGCCCATCGCAACCCCTCCCACCAAGGTCCATACGAAGTCCATCATCACGTCGTAGTTGGAGCCGAGGTAGTCGGTTCCCCATACCTTGTCCCCGATGAACTCGCCTACCCCCCAGAACCCGGCGACCGCGAGCGTGAACATCACCACGAAGAAGACGGCGAAGGGGCGGTTCATCCGGATGTTCGTGAAGATTTGCAGCTCGACCGTGAGCAAGAACCCGATAGTCGCCAGGGAGAAGGCGAATGCGAGCGATGTGAGGTCCCGCCACCAGGTCAGGCTCTCATTCAATCTTGCGGAACCGGATGAGATGTGAAGCAGAATCGGAGCCGCCATGAGCAGGGTCATCTCCCACGGGAGTGCCTTGAAAGGGTCCTTGGTCGCAACCAAGGGCAAAACAAACAGCGTGAGCGCGGTGATTCCGAACGCGACCCATAGGACGTCGAGGTTGAGGGCGGTGTATGCCGTAGCGAAGAACAGGACCAAACCGGATATCCAGGACAGTCCTGCCTCCAGACCCCTCACTGTCAAGAGACCTCTGATCCCTTCTCTCTGTGCGGGCTCCTGTTTAGGTGAGTCCATACAATCCTGTCCGAAGGGATACTCAGTATTAGGGAGTATTGACGGACGGCAGCTGACCGGCACGAGTGAGGAGAGCGCTGAGGGGGAGATTTGAACTCCCGAGGCGCATAGCGCCACGAGCTCACTGGCTTCTATCCGGAGCTTCCAGGCTCGCGCCTTACCGAGCTGGGCCACCTCAGCTTTGCTACCTCCAAAATGTCATTCGTATTTAAGAATATCCGACCCTGGATTCCGATGGCAAAACCTGGCCAGTCTCATCCCTCAGCTCTTCCCGCCTCTGCGGAGGACCGCTCCGATCTCATCCAGAAGCTCCGGCCTTGTGTCCCTCACAGTCGGTCTGAACCTACGGGCCACCTCGATATCGGATAGATCGATCTCCGCTTCGACGATGTCCTCTTCCAGGTCCTTCCCCCGCGCCAGCTCTTCTCCCCTCGGCCCATGGAGCGTGCTCCCGCCGGCGAACACGAGGCTCCCGTGGACGCCTACGAGGTTGCAGTATGCGACGTAGATCGCGTTCTCCACTGCCCGACCAGGTATGACCTTTCCGAAGAAAGGTCTCGATGTTGTGGGAGCTGCGGAGATGTTGACTAGCAGCTGTGCTCCCATGAGGGTTTCAAGTTTCGCCAGCTCAGGGAAGAACATGTCGTAGCAGACCATGAGCCCGATCTTCGCGTGCTTTCCCTCGCCGACCACTGCGCCACTACCTTCGGCGAAGAACACCTTCTCCTCGAACG
>MGVW01000019.1:0-6285 GCA_001800675.1 Euryarchaeota archaeon RBG_13_57_23
GAGAGGGGCGCACGGTCGGAGCCGAATGGAACGAGTTACATTTGTGGAGTGACCTGACGGTCACCACCCGCCAGCGCAACAGAACCCGGCGCACAGGTTAAGTACTAGGAGGGCTTAACGCTGTTAACACTCCAATGGAGGTTGATCCACGTGCAGAAGACCGAGAAGGCGCTGAACTTCGAGACCCTCGCGCTCCACGGTGGCCAGGTTCCGGACCCGACTACCAACTCGCGCGCGGTGCCGATCTATCAGACGACGTCGTACGTTTTCAACGACGCTGAGCACGCTGCGAATCTGTTCGCGCTCAGGGAATTTGGAAACATCTACACGAGGATGATGAATCCGACGACCGACGTCCTCGAGAAGCGAGTCGCCGCGCTCGAAGGAGGCGTGGGCGCACTGGGAGTCTCTTCGGGCCAGGCGGCGATCACGCTCTCGCTCCTGAACTTGGTGCACCCGGGCGAGGAGGTGCTCTCCTCGTTGAGCCTCTATGGGGGAACGTACAACCTGTTCACGACGACCTTCCCGAAGATGGGGATCAAGGTGCGGTTCGTGGACTCGACAAATCCTGACAACTTTCGCAAGGCGATCACGCCGAAGACGAAGGCGGTCTATGCGGAGTCCGTCGGTAATCCACGGCTCGACACGCTCGACCTCAGGGCAACGGCCGAGATAGCCCACGAGAACGGCATTCCAGTCGTCGTAGACAACACGCTCCCGACACCGTACCTGTTGAGGCCGATGGACCACGGCGTCGACGTTGTGGTGCATTCAGCCACGAAGTACATAGGCGGACACGGGACCAGCATCGGCGGCGTGATAGTGGACTCGGGGAAATTCGACTGGACCAACGGCAAGTTCCCGGACTTCACAGAGCCTGATGCGTCCTATCACGGAGTCGTCTACTCGAAGAACTTCGGAAACCTCGCATACATTATCAAGACCCGCGTTCAGCTGCTGCGCGACCTCGGCCCTGCTCTTAGCCCGTTCAACTCGTTCCTGTTCCTTCAGGGGCTCGAGACGCTCCATCTGCGGATGGAGAGGCATAGCCAGAATGCGGCCAAGGTCGCAGAGCACTTGGAGTCACATCCCCAGGTCACTTGGACCAGCTACCCAGGGTTGAAGAGCCACCCGCAGCACGAGCTCGCAAAACGCTACCACTATCGCGGGCTGTATGGCGGCATCCTCGGATTCGGCATCAAGGGCGGCAGGGAATCCGGAAGGCGGTTCATCGAGGGGCTCGAGCTGCTCTCGCATCTCGCGAACGTTGGGGACGCGAAGTCACTTGCGATCCATCCAGCAACCACAACGCACTCCCAGCTGACACCGCAGGAACAGCTGTCCACCGGCGTGACCGATGACTTCGTGAGGCTGTCGATAGGCCTGGAGTCGGTCGACGACATCATCGCCGACATCGACCAAGCCCTCGACAAGTCAGCCAAGGGGTGATTGAGCTAGCGCATGATGATCTCAATCGGGGTGAGCGTTCTTGAGGGAAGCCACAGTCGGTATCGTGAAGCCAAAGCGCTTGACGTTCGCCGCTCATCCGGATCAACTGGTCCTTGAGTCTGGCCTGAAACTGGGCCCCATATCCCTCCAGTACGAGACCTACGGCGAGCTGAACGACGAGAGGTCGAACGCGATATTGGTATTTCATGCCCTTTCAGGGGACGCGCACGCGGCGGGGTACCACAAGGAGGGCGATGAGAAGCCTGGTTGGTGGGACAACGCAATCGGACCAGGGAAGGCATTCGACACGGATCGCTACTTCGTGATATGCTCGAACATCATTGGAGGGTGCAAGGGCTCCACAGGTCCGAGCTCAGAGAACCCAAAGACTCGCAAGCCGTACGGTCTCCAGTTCCCGATGATAACCGTGAAGGACATGGTGAATGCCCAGGCCGCGTTGTTGGACCATCTTGAGGTCGGTCAGCTTCTTGCTACCGTTGGGGGCTCGATGGGCGGGTTCCAGGCGCTTCAGTTTGCGGTGTCGTACCCCAACAGGTGCAAGCTCGTCATTCCTATCGCGACTGCAGGCCGGCAGTCCGCCCAGAACATTGCCTTCAACGAGATAGGCAGACAGGCGATAATGGCGGATCCGCACTGGAACGGCGGTGACTACTACGCCGGCGAGGCACCCGTCGACGGTCTGTCTATTGCGAGGATGGTCGGCCATGTCACTTATCTCAGTGACGAGACGCTGATGAAGAGATTCGGGAGGAAGGCGAAGACCGGTACATGCACGAACGGCGGCCTCTCCCTGCAGCCTTACTTCGAGGTCGAGAGCTACCTGAGACACAAGGGCAACTCATTCACACGTAGGTTCGACGCGAACTCGTATCTCTACATCACGCGGGCTATCGACCTGTTCGATCTGGCTCCAGGATGCGATTCGCTATCGTCTGCGTTCAGGGACTGCAGGTCCAGGTTCTTGGCGCTCTCGTTCTCCTCCGATTGGCTGTATCCTCCGTATCAGTCAGAGGAGCTGGTGGAGGGAATCCAGCAGAGCGGTCTGGCCGTAGAGTACCACCGAATCGAGTCTTCGTATGGTCACGACGCATTCCTGCTAGAGGCGGACAAGGTGGAGGAGGTTATCTCGAGGTTTCTCATTCACGAGGGCCGCAAGAAGTACTTCGAAGTGGACCAGGGTTACCCAATCTCATGATGTGCGCTGACTGCATCGAGCACTATCCAGAAAGCTATTTAACCGGCGTTCTCAATGAGCCAAACCTACCAGCTTCGGGCCGATAGATCAGCGGAAGATCGCCTGCTTTGCAAGCAGGAGGTCAGGGGTTCAAATCCCCTTCGGTCCATCATAATCCTCGGAAAAGTCAATAGGGATGGAAAGGCCTGTCGGATATCGAGGAGATATCCGTATGAAAGGATTAGCATGGGGAATCATCGCCGTGGGTGCGTTGCTCGCCATAATTGGAGCGGCTTTCGCCATAACTGAGCAGAACGCTGCAGATTCGATGTCTTTGATCGAGAGAGTCCTTTCTCCAGATGTGTACAACGATCACATTCAGAATGCGGAAATGGGATGGATCGTTGTTGCATCCGGCATCATAATCGCCGTTGTGGGACTGATAGCTGGCGCAGTTTCTGGCAGAAGGAAACCTGCCTAGACTATGGTACCACAACGCAACATGCCCATCTCTCCTTGAGTGACGAACTTCTGTGCATATTGCGGAGCGCAGGTCTCAGCAGGAGCGGTGTGGTGTCCAAACCGCGGGAGCGGGCTTTCGTCGGAAATGAACTGAAGGGTTTAGGTCGGATCTCAATCCCAACTGATTGACGAGCTGTCCTGAGTTGCTGGCTATCAACGACTGGTTTCTGCACGGATCATACGTGGGACAAGCCCTTAGCGAGGAAAGGCGACGGCAGCCTGCAGAAAAGGAGATATCCGCGAGGACCAATCTCCAGCCGATGCAACCGGATCGGCCAAAATCAGAGGTCAGGTGGTATGTCCGAGATCGGTGGGCGTTGGTGCCTGCGATCACAGGCATGCTCATCGTCGCCTTTGTGATCGTCACCAGAGGCGAATACGGCGCGTGGTTGCTGTGGATCGCAATCCCTATGCTGATGCTCGGTCTGGGGTATTTCTTCGTCGCCAACGCTGTCAAGTATTTCATGACATGAGCTGCAGCAGCCGCTCGACATATCCTGAGGAATGGTTCCACGCTTGAACACGCACGATTCGTGGCAACCCTGAACCTCAGCCCATCCAGTCTATTTTTCTTCGGCAAGCTGGCTAGAGCCTTGCTTGATTCTGCAAACGTTCTAGTACTCGCTTTTCTTGCCCCCACACGTCGGCTATTCGTGTCGTTGCTTGGGAGGTGATGGTGTTGGCGGTTGCGAGAATAAGATTCCTGGACAAGGATGAGGTTGAGCTTGTTCATGACCAGAGCGTGAAGTGCCTCGAGGACATCGGAGTACTGGTGCGAAGCCACAAGGTCCTCAATTCTCTTCGTGAAATCGGCTGCTCCGTAGACATGAAGAGCGGGGTCGCCAAGATCCCGGAGAAGATCGTGAACGAGGCCATCAAGAAGGCACCGAGGTCTATCCGGCTCTGCGCGCGAGACCCGAAGCACGACATGCCCATTCCAGTGGAGTCTAGCCCATACATCGGGACGACGGGCCTCGGCATCTACATGAGGGACATCGACACGGGGGAGAAACGGCCATCCACCAGAAAGGACATCGCGGACATCGTTCGCCTTGCAGATGCGCTTGACCCTGTCGGTTACTGCTGGACGACCTTGACTGCTGGAGAGGTGAACCAGAAGGCACACGGCCTACACGAGCTGTGGACCGCACTCCAGAACACGACCAAACATGTTCAGAGCGTCGAGGTATCTAGCATCGAGGATGCGCGGGCGCAGGTGAAGCTCGCGTCCCTCGTCGCGGGCAGTGACAGAGAACTCCGGAAGCGCCCACTGTTTTCCGTCATCTGCTGCTCGATCGCTCCGCTCTCGTTCGACCAGGGCGTTGTCGAGGGCATGGCCGAACTCGCCAAGCACGGAATACCAGTGGCATCCATGTCGATGTCGCTCTCGGGAGGCTCTGCGCCGGTCACGATTGCTGGCACAGTCGTTAACGCGAACACTGAGAACCTCGCAAGCCTCGTGATCACTCAGTTCACCGCGCCAGGTTCGCCGCACATCTATTGTTCGTCATCTGCGCCGATCGATATGAGGACCGGGTCAATCAACTACATGACCGCAGAGCCCGCTCTCATAAGCGCGTCACTCGGACAGATGGCCGAGAAGTACCGTCTGCCAAGCATGGTCGGCGACTGGGGGCTGAACGATAATCAGGAGCCTGGAATCCCACATTCCATCACGCAGATTACCGGAGTGTTTCTCACGACGATGTCTGGCACGGATATAGCCGGGGGCATGGGAGGGCTCGACGCCGTCAAGGGGGCGTCGCTCGAGCAATTGGTGATCGATGCTTACCTCTGGGAGGACCTGAGGGCGTACATGCGGAAGATCACATTCAGCGAGCAGACCGTCGCATTGGACGTCATCAAGGCTGTGGGTCATGGCAACACGTTCCTGACGCATCCTCATACACTGAGGAATTTCAAGAAAGAGCTTCACTTCTGGGACCCGGCGAAGCTGGCATGGGAGGCTTCGTTGTCGAGCAAGATGGTCCCTGAGGCGAAGAAGGTCGCAAAGGAGTTGCTGAAGAGCCATCATGTGCCGCCATTGGACAAAAACGTGCTCCAGAAGGGCGACGAAGTCATCAGGACATTCGAGAAGAGCACATCGAAGTGAAAGCGGCGGTGCTAGAATCGTGTGAAGAGGGCAACGGTTCTCGACACTCAAGTGTCCAAGAATTGAAGGTCCTCGACCAGCAAGAGGATATGCCAGACTATGGTCGCGACGGTCTGGGCGAGGCAATGCTCGTAGTTTTGTCACATCTGCTGCTAGCGTATCGATATTCATTATCATCATCCCGGCACTGGCCTCTTGGCGGAACCGCCTACAGTCAAGCCAGATAGCGACATTATAAAATAGGTCGGGGGAATACGGGATTTGAGGAGAGGTGGGGCAACAGCTGAACTGTCGCGGAAGATGCTAACTTCCCGGTGACACCTTTCCTCTTCGTGGGGGAACACTAGATGGGGTCTGGGTGTGGAAACCGTGTGCTTGTCTGCGTTACAGTTCTCTTTGTCGGCATCTTGATGATGCCAATTGCGACTACGATTAGTGGCGTCATGGCTCAGGAGGATTTGGAAGAGCTAGCCAAGTCTGAGAAGGTTCTCAGGATCGGTTTCATGCAAGCCGTCGACAACCTTAACCCCAACCTAGGACTGAACGATGCTTCATATGTCTTCTACGGCCTCGTGTACGACAACCCGCAGTGTATTGACGACAATGCAAGCTTCATCGGCAACCTCTGCATCAGATCAGAACCGGTCCCGTTGACCGATCCCGAGATGGTGTCGAGCGGGAGACCATACGGCTCGATATGGGAATACGAGATCAGCCCAAACGCTCTCTGGCATGATGGCGAGCCATTCACGGTCGAGGACTTCGTCTGGAACATCGATATCCAGAGCAATCAGTTGTACTACGATGCAATGTGGGCCTTCCAGCCGTACACACACTTCATGCAGTCTGTCGAGGAGGTCAATAACAACACTGCCCGCATCTCCTACTTCGCGAGGACCAACGGTACACCGATGGCGTGTTCTTGGGGCGATCTCCTCGGGATTCCCATGCTCCCCAAGCACAAGCTGGAGGACAAAGCCCCGACGGAGATCGGCTTCCAGTGGAG
>MGVW01000019.1:6326-14144 GCA_001800675.1 Euryarchaeota archaeon RBG_13_57_23
TTCCCTCCGGAAACATACAAAGCGATCAAGGATGACGTTGCAGGCGGGAGCTACAAGAACATCGACACGTACGACGGACCGAAGATCACGCAATACTGGACTGAGATTGAGTTCAATATGAACCCTGCAGGCCCGAACCCCTCCCGCCTTGACCCCGCCGTGAGACAGGCCCTCGCGATGGCCACGAACAAGAGTTTCATCATCGAGACATACTATCGGGGCCTTGCGGATGAAGGCTCCACGCTGATCCCATCCATCAACGAGTTCTGGCACTATGAACCCACTGAATCCGAGAAGTGGAACTTCGATTTGGATGCAGCCAGGGAGAAGCTCGACGCCGCGGGCTACAGGTACCTGGTCGAGGGGGACGCGACTCGCGTCTGCACTGTGGATAGCTGGGCTTACCAGCAGGGGCTGGTGCTGGCTGAGAAGCCACTGAAGTACCACATGTTGATTCGCGAAGAGTATCCAGAGGAGAAGCTCATCGCCCAGTACCTCAAGGCGACTTGGGCGCAGATCGGCGTGGAACTCGAATACGAGGTCATGGCCGAGTCGAAGATGTCGACCGAAGTCTACTACTACACATACGACACGTGCATCTGGTACTGGAGCTCGGACGTCGACCCGAACTACATGTTGTATTGCCAATCGAAACTCTCATGGGATGGCTGGAGCGACAACAAGTACTCCAATCCGTACTACGAGGAGAACTACACAGCTTCCGTTGCGGCGATGGATCCCGCGGAGAGGCGCGTCTTCGTCCAGAACTGTCAGAAGATACACTATCAGGACTGTGCGTTCATTATTATGGCCAATGTCTACCAGACATATGCTTGGAGGACGGACACGTTCACGAACTGGGGCGACTGGGACGTGACACCTGGAAGGAGCATGGACAACTTCTGGACCGGTAACCCCCTCTGGTACCACATTGAGTACATCGGGGACGGCGGCAGCGGTTTCGATCTTGGGTCGGCTGCCATCGCGGGTGCCGTGATCGGCGCGGTCGTGGTCGGTATCATCGTGCTGGCCTGGAGAAGGAAGAAGAAATCAACGGGGATCGAAGAAAGGCCATTGGGACAGTAGCGACCGCGGCCGACCTGAACTGGTAACGGCAAGAGGTTCGAGGTCGCAGGCGGGAAGGAGCGTGTGAGCACAAGCTTCAGCCCTTGTGGGATGCGTGGTCTGAGCAATAGATCGACGGAGACAGGACATGGACATGAGGCGATTCCTGGCGAAGAAGCTCATCTACCTGGCGATTACGCTATTCGCAATCCTCCTCACGAACTTCATCCTGTTCAGGATAATGCCCGGGGACCCGATTAGGGCATTCATCCCGAAAGGTCTGACCGATGAGGCGAGGGAGATTCTGATGGAGAGATTCCACCTGGACCAACCTCTCCTCACGCAGTTCTACTACTACATCCTGGACGTGTTCCGCCTGGACTTCGGCGTGACATCGAGCTACCTGCAGGGTTCCGAGGTGTCATCAGTGATCGCCCCGCGAATCTTCAACACTCTCCTTCTGATGGTGGCAGGGACGGCAATCGCGATAAGTGCGGGGATATGGCTCGGAAAGTTCGTTGCTTGGAGGAGGGGGAAGCCAGCCGACACTATTGGCATGGCGTTCGCCCTGACGTTCTACACCATGCCCACGTTCCTGTTGGCCCTGGTGCTTGTCATCTACCTGGGGGGCAAGTTAGATCTTTTCCCTCTGAAAGGTGCATATGGTGAGATCCCGTTCTATGACAATCCACCTGCGTATTCAGACATGAGCCTCATTGAGAAGATATTCAGCAGGATGTATCACCTGGTCCTTCCCTCGCTCGCCTTCGGCATCCAGTGGATGGCCGACTTCGTTCTGATCATGCGGAACTCACTAACGGATGTACTCACCGAAGACTACATTGTGACCGCTCGTGCGAAGGGGCTTTCCGATGAGGCGGTTCTGAAGGACCATGCGATGAGGAACGCCCTCCTTCCCGTGGTCACGGTCGTCGCGATCACGATTGGCTGGGTGGTTGGTGGTGAGATCATGGTGGAACTCATCTTCTCGTACGAGGGCATAGGCCAGCTCACCTGGGATGCTGTCTATGTGAGGGACTTCCCCCTCCTTCAGGCACTGTTTCTGATCATTGCGGTCGGAGTGCTCATCGCCAACCTGATGGCGGATATGGTCTACACTTACCTTGACCCGAGGGTGAAAATCTGAGCCCATCACCAGCTGACAAGCGTCGAGTGAGTGTCAGGATTCTCCTGGCATGTTGGAGCTTGTCCCTTGCTGGAATCCTAATCGTGATGCCGTCGGCATCTGGCACGTCGGAACCGCACAATGTGAGCGCTGTGGTGCAGGTAGATTTCGGGTCTACCTATTTGGCAGCTCAGGACACTCAGAATCCGGTCGCGAACGCAGGAGAGGACATCACTGCGTATGTCAATGCTGTCACAGTTCTCAACGGCTCTGTATCGACGGACAACGTAGGCGTCGTGAACTATTTCTGGACATTCACAGACGGCGGCCCCATCTTCCTGACTGGGGAGAACGTCACGTATGTCTTCACGAGCACGGGTTCATACGACGTCACACTGAACGTCTCGGACGCTGAAGGCAATTGGGATACCGACATTGTCACCGTTACCGTGGATGTCGACTCGACTCCGCCTTCGGCGAATGCGGGGAGGAACACAACCGTTTATGTCGACTACACATTTCTTCTGAGCGGCAGTCGCTCCTCCGACCCTGAGACGGGCATTTCGAACTACACCTGGACGATCACCGTCGACGGCGATTCCACCACCCACTACGGGAGGGACGTGAGATATAAGTTCGGAAACACTGGAACCTACGAAATCACTCTGAACGTCACGAATGGCGTCGGTCTCAGCAACGAGACCTCGATATGGATAGAATCCATCAACCGCCCCTCGTGGCTCTCTCAGCACTGGATCGGGCTCTCAGCAATTGGCCTGATCGCTCTCGGCGTGGTGCTGTATATCTTCTACAAGATACACAGAGACAAGGTCTTGCTCACACCGACGGAGAAGGAGAAGCTTCGCCTTAGATACCGGGACACGATGAAGATGTGGAAGATCTTCAGGTCCAACATACTGGGGTTTTCAGGGTTCGCGATGCTCTTGGCATTTGTCGTCATGGCCGTATTCGCTCAGTTCCTGGTTACTGTTCAGAACCCGACAGATCCAGCCTTCTACGAGCCTGGAGTGCCCGGGCGGGACAACCCTGCCCCGCCGATTTGGGAGGCCTCAAGCATCACGGGCCTCTGGCACCCCTTTGGGACGGACAACATCGGCAGGGACGTCTACAGCATGACCATATACGGGGCGAGAGCGTCGCTGCTCGTCGGATTCGCCGCCACTTTCATCTCGATGGTCCTGGGGGCTTCTGTCGGATTGATATCCGGCTTCCGAGGCAAGCTGACTGACGAGGTCCTGATGCGTTTCACGGACTACTTCCTGGTCCTGCCTTGGTTCCCCCTCATGATCGTCCTGATGACCGTCCTTGGACACGATTTCATCTGGGTGGTCGTGGTCATTGGGATCACAAGCTGGCCGTCGACGGCGAGAGTCGTCAGGTCCCAGGTGCTGACAGTCAAGGAACGCACGTTCATAGAGAGAGCGCGAGCGGTAGGCGCCCGGGAGGGGTACATAATCCGCAAGCACATCTTCCCCAATGTCCTGCCACTGATATTCGCCAATACAATTTTGTTGATCTCGAACGCGATATTCTCTGAAGCTTTCCTGGACTTCTTCGGCCTTGGCGATCCGGACGTGATCAGCTGGGGGACGATGCTCGAGGACGCATACAATGGAGGAGCCTTCGATTCGGGGGCGTGGTGGTGGACCGTGCCTCCGTCCGTATCGATCATCCTCTGCGTGCTCTCTTTCTCGCTCGTAGGCTATGCACTGGATGACATATTCAACCCGAGGCTGAGAAGAAGATAGTATGTCTGGTCTGCGACGATTTCCACGGCCCTCACGGTGCGTGGAAGTCGATGCCCCATGCAGGTCTACTTCTCTTCTAGGACCTTGATCAGGTGCCAGCCGAACTGTGTCTTCACTGGTCCGACGGTCGCTCCTTTCTGAGCGTTGAAGGCGGCGTCCTCGAATTCCTTCACCATCATCCCTCGGCCAAACCAACCGAGGTCTCCTCCGCTCCTCTTGGACGGACAGTCCGAGTACTTCTTGGCGAGTTCGCCGAAGTTCTCTCCGGAATTGATCCTGCCCAAGAGCTCATTTGCCTGATTCTCACTCTTTACCAGGATGTGCGCTGCATGAACCTGCTTGGCCATGTAGCATCGAATGAGTTTCCGGGATATCAACGTTATCGCTTGTCGACTCGCGAGGAAAGATTAACTGGCACAGGTGCTATTATGCATTGTGCCTCGCCTGGAAGTGACCGGTTTTCATGGAGATGACATCCCCTTTGGGATGGTGCTCACGGACGCCGAGCAATGGCACAGGACGGTCTCGGACTGGAGACGGCTGTACGACCTCGAACCGAAAGGCATGTTCAAGGCCGTGCTCGATGGCAGGGAAGTCGGAGTTGCGGCAGCAATGACATACGACAATGTCTGCTGGATTCACTCGGTGATCGTCAGAAAGGACTTGCAGCGATCGGGAATCGGAAGCGTGCTGGTGAAGCGGTGCCTGGAGTTCGCGAGGTCAAGAGGAGTGTCCACTGTGAAGCTCGATAGCGTCGGAGGTTGCGAACCCTTCTACGAGCGTTTGGGATTTGTTCGCGAGTTCGATTCGTTCAGATTCTTCGGGAAAGGGGTTGCATCCTCCAACCACGCGGAACTAATCGACAGATCTGATCTCGAGGAGGTCTGCTCCTTCGACAAGCGTGTAACGGGATTGGACAGGCAGCGAGTGCTTGCTTCGATCTACCGCGACGCACCGGCGTTGGCCCATCTCATTAGAGTGCAGGGGAAGCTGAGAGGCTACTTGCTAGGCAGATGGGGAGACGACAGGATTCAGATCGGGCCGTGTGTCGTCTATCCAGATCGTTCCTCCTACGCGAAGCAACTGCTCTCCGCGGTCATCAAGGACAATAATGGCTGGGACGTCAGGGCCTGCGTCCCGGGCCTGAATCCAAAGGCGAAGACCCTTGCGGAAAAGATTGGCCTGAAGATGGTAGGCACAGCTACAAGGATGTATCAAGGGACGGAGCTTAGGGAGACCCCATCTGTATACGTTATGATATCTCCCGAGAAGGGATAGAACAGCACATCATTGCAGCCCCCTTCTGTCCGCAGGGCGGCCATCGGCAAAAGGAACAACTAGCATCTCCGCGTTGCACCATCATGGACGCTTGGACATACTTGGCCTTCGTCGCTGGTGCTCTTACCTCGACCGGCTATTTGCCTCAGATCGTCAAGGGTCTCAGGACAAGGAGGATGGACGACGTATCGTTTCTCATGCCAGCCGTCCTGGGATTCGGCATGTTCCTGTGGCTGATATACGGATTGGCTCGCCATGATCCGGCAATCATAGTGGCGAATGTGGTCGGAGCGAGCTTCACGACAGTCTTGGTGGCGATGAAGTTTCGCTACAAATCATCTCAGACTCCCATCTAGGACTCAATCGGATGCGATCAGTCTCCACAGTCTGTCGAGGTCGTCAGGAGAGATGCGGTCGCTCGCCTTGCCGATTAGTTTCCCATTCCGGTAGCCCGCAACAGTGGGAATCTCAGGCAGGTCCCATTCCTGCCATGCGACGTCACCGCGCTTGATTTCCAAGACGAACACGGGCCCAGTCTTGTCCATGGCCCATCGTTCCCAAATTGGTCTGAACGCGGTGCAATCTACGCACCAGCTGCCCGTGAACAAAACCATGGCTGGACTGTTGTCAGAGAAGACGATTTTCTGCAGCTCGCCCGAGGTGACGTTCTGGACCATGCAAATCATGACCTGTCAGGGGAGAACATCGGAACCCTAATTGAAAGTTGTCCTCGAACATCAATCTTCAGGAACTGGCCGTTGTGCTTCGGATGATTCGACGACGGGGTCGATGTCCTGCTTGGGTCTTCTCATTATTCGTACGGCTATCATGCATAGAGGAATCGCGAATACTGCGAATAGGACCGATGGAAGGACCCATGTCCAGGGAGAGTCCTCGGCGATCCGTACGAATTCGTACATCTGATTGTCATCGGAGCTCCCCAAGTCTGTATGCTTTGGGATTATCGGCACCGTATTCGTCGCTGCCATACCAACAGTAAGGAAGAACGCCAGGAGCACGACGAGCACTAATGTCGATGACAGCAGCACAATGATGCGAGTGTTCTCGTTGGGAGACAGGAGATCTCGGGCCTTCCACGAGAGGCCGTAGTAGACGAATCCGTGGTCCTCGTACCTCGTCACGAGCCCACCCTCTTCCATCTTCTTGAGATGCCTGTGGACCGCAGCCTTGTCGATGTTGAGGGATTCCGAGAGCTGGCTCACCGTCCGTCTCATCGGCTGGAGCATTTTCAATATCTCCAGCCTTGTGTCAGAGGCGAGCGCGAAAAGCGATTTCTTGTCGAGCTCCACCTTCATGTGTGGTGTCCCCAGATGGAATAGGGGGTTCTGGAACATTAAGCTCGCCCCTCGTGCTGGCATATGATTTCCGTCCTGTGCTCAGAGTGCATACCAGTACTGATTCTGGTAGTCGTTGTAGATCAAGCGGTTCACATATGAGAGGTCGTCAAGCTGGTTGACCTGAATGGATCTGTAGCTGACGGTGTACAGGTACTCTCCGATGTACATGGACCTTGTGACGCCCTGTCCCCAGTAGGATTGGTCCGATTCGTGTGTGACAACCCCTCTCAAAGAGATGCCTTCAGAGAGCGAGACCTTGAACACCAAGGCCCCGCTCACATAGTTGTACCCGTCGTAGCCGTAACTGTAAGTGTATGCGGGGATCACGAGTAGCTCCTTCTCAAGATCGAACAGGACCGCTCTGTGGTCGTACAGGGCTTCGGAATACCATCTCTCGACAGCGATGTACTGGCTCTGCTCGACGGGATTCGTCGGGTCAGAAACGTTGAACAGGGATATCTTCAGACAGTTGTTCTCCATTCCAATCCCGAGAACATGGTCTTCATCAACGGGGTGCAGGTACGAGGAGAACCCTGGTATCTTCAGTTCTCCCTTCACGCTTGGATTCAGCGGGTCGGTCAGGTCGATGACGAAGAGCGGGTCCACCTGCCTGAATGTGACGAGGTAGAGAGTGTCTCCGATGAACCTCGATGAGTAGATCCTCTCCGTGGGAGCCAGTCCCTCAAGCTTTCCCACGACGGTCAGATCTTCGTCAAGGATGTAGACCGCGTTCTCAGGCTCTGCCCAGCTGGTGGTCGTCGCAACTCTGAGGTTTGTCCCGTGCTCGTCCATAGAGAACTGGTTCAGAAGCCACCCTTTGACGTCCCCATTCGCCTCCACGGACAGTGCGAGTGCATCGACATGGATCCTGTAGATCGTGGTCAATGCTGTGTACGAGTTGGTAGGAGATGCAGTTCCATCAATCCACTCGATGGAGCCCTGGTACTTCTGGACCGTAAAGTAGAGCGCGTCGTTGGACATGTAGACAATCGAAGCCCACCCAGCGACGACTGAGAGCAGCTCGTGCTCCCCGCTGTCGACGTCCACAGCTAGCACGTTGAGGAAGGAGCTGGCCTGAGAAGTGTCTGGATCGTAGCGTATGTCCGTGGCCTTCACTTGACTCGTAACTTCGTCTTCCCAGACTGATGGCAGCGTGATATCATCATAGGTCCAGACCTGTGCCTGAGTTGTCAAATAGACTGAATTGCCGATCATCCGCGAG
>MGVW01000020.1 GCA_001800675.1 Euryarchaeota archaeon RBG_13_57_23
TGCTCCTTCCGTTGAGTTTTCGCGCCTACTGTATCTTCTTCCTTCTGCCGAAGAGCTTCCTCTTGAAGACCTTCATCTTCTGCTTCTGTATGGCCTCGGTCGGGTTCAACTTCTTCGGACAGGCCTCGACGCAGTTGAACTGCGTATGGCACCGCCACACGCCGTCCTCGCTCTCGATTATGTCCAAGCGCTCGTCTGGAATCGAATCCCGTGTGTCGACGAGGAACCTGTAGGATTTCAGCAGTGCAGCCGGACCGAGATAATCCTTGCTCCACCAGGCCATCGAGCAGACGCTAGTGCATGACCCGCACATGATGCAGTCAATGGGATCGTTTATCGGCACGCGCTCCTTCGGAAACTGGATGTACTCCTTCTCTGGGTAAGGTTCCTTGCCCACGAGGTACGGCTTCACCTTCTTCAGCCTGTCGAAGAACAGCGTGTAGTCGCATGCCAGATCCCTGATCACCTTCTGGTGGGGCAGCGGGCTCAGCAGGATCTCGTCGCCCTTGATGGCCGCAACCTGCGTCTCGCAAGCCAACCGGACCTTTCCCGAGATAACCATTGCGCAAGACCCGCACACGCCTGCCCTGCAGCAGAACCTGAATGACAGGGATCCGTCCTGATGGTTGAGTATCTCGAACAGAGCGTCCAGAACCGTCATGCCCGGCTTGGTCTGGACCTTGTAAGCCTGCCAGTACGGCATGCTGTCGGCAGCCGGATCGAACCGCTGTACCTTGATGGTCACTTCACCTGCGGCCATCTCAGTACCTCCTGGCTTCGGGTTTGTACTTTCCAAGCTTGACCGACGAGTAGCTGATCTTCGGCCCCTGAGGAGTGTACTCGGCAACCGTGTGCTTCAGGAACTTGACATCGTCTCGCTCCTTGAAGTCCAATCGGGAGTGCGCGCCTCTGCTCTCTTCCCTCTTGAGCGCGCCCACGACAATGGCCTCCGCGACGTCCAACATGCCCTCCAGCTCGAAGGCCCTGATGATGTCCACGTTGTAAACCTTGCCTTTGTTCTGGACGGTTATGTTCCTGTACTTCCCCTGAAGCTCCTTGATCTTCGCAAGAGCCTCTTCCATGCCGTTCTTGTCCCGGAAGATGCCGACCTTCTTGATCATGGTCTCCTTCATCTCTGCTCTGATATCGCTGTGGTTCTCAGGGCCGTTCTTGGCCAGAAGAGCGTCTATTCTCCCTTTGATCTCCCTGACGCACTTCGCGACTGCGGCCTCGCCCTGCTTCTGATCCTTCTTGGCGAGGACATAATCTGCCGCGGCCTTCCCCGCGAACTTGCCGAACACAACTGTATCGAGGAGAGAATTGCCGCCAAGCCTGTTCGCGCCATGCACGCTCACGCACGCGCACTCGCCCGCAGCGTATAGGCCCTTGAACTTCGTCGCGCCAGTCACATCGGTGTCGATACCTCCCATCGTATAATGCTGCCCCGGCTGTATCGGCACAGGGTTGTCGATGGGGTCGACGCCCACGAAATTGATGGCGAGGTCTCGAATGCCCGGCAGCCTCTCGAGGATCTTCTCCCTCCCGAGGTGCCTGAGGTCCAGGTAGACGTAGTCCTTGCCGCCTATGCCACGGCCCTCGTTGATCTCAGTCTGTATCGATCGGGAGACTATGTCCCTCGGCCCAAGCTCCATCGCCTTGGGGGCGTACTTGGACATGAACCTCTCGCCCTTGTCGTTGATGAGATATCCGCCCTCACCTCTAGCGCCCTCGGTCATCAGGATATTCGTGCCGAAGAGCGACGTCGGATGGAACTGGATGAACTCCATGTCCTTCAGGGGCACGCCCCTCTTGTACGCGGCTGCAAGGGCCGATCCGCTGCTTATGAGAGCGTTCGTCGATCGCCCGTATATCTGACCGCTTCCTCCGGACGCGAATATGACTGCCTCACCCATGAACGACTCGATCTCCCCCGTCTGCAGGTTCCAACAGACCACTCCCCTGCAGGCATCTCCTTCGAGAACGACGTCGATCACGACTCTATCCTCATAGAGAGGTATGTTCAGCTTGACCGACCTCTCCCAGAGGGTGTGGAGCATGTACAGGCCGGTCTTGTCCGTTGCGAAGCACGTTCTTGGGTATCCAGCGCCTCCGAACGGTCTCTGGGCTATCTTACCCTCGTCCGTTCTGGAGAACGGGCAGCCCCAGTGCTCCATCTCGAATATGCAACCAGGAGCCTCTTTCGTCATGACCTCAGCCGCGTCCTGGTCCGCCAGATAGTCGCTGCCTTTTATCGTATCGAAACCGTGCTTCTCCCAGTTGTCATCTGCTGCCTGAGGGTTGTTCGCTAGAGAGGCATTCACACCTCCCTGGGCAGCCCCTGAGTGAGACCTCACGGGGTGCACCTGGGATATTATCGCCGTGTCCACCACGGGGCCGGACTCTATGGCCGCGCGGAGGCCCGCAAGGCCCCCACCAATGACCAGTATCTTGTGGTAGTACATGTTGAATCACCACCCGCCGACCCCGATGAAGGGGAACAGCACAACTATACCCCAGATCAGGGTCGCAATGCCCAGTACCCAGAGCGCCACATCAATCATCTTCTTTCGCTTCGCGAAGATATCGAAGTCGAACAGGACAGTCCTAGCACCGTTCAATCCATGGAATAACACCATGGCCAACAGGCTGTAGTCCACGACCACAAACAGTACTTGGTCGAGCCTGGCCTCGACGCCCGCGACGGTTATGGTCTCCTCAGGGTCGATGTCCGCGAAGTGGCTGGCCCAGATGTGAATCCCCAAGAGCACGATGAGCAGCACGGCTGTGAGCCTCTGCATCGCCCAAGCCCACGTCCCCGCCACCTTGGAGGTCGCTATCCTCTTATCAGACATCTCAGTCACCTCCGAAGATCAGCACGGATATGGCCCAGAACCCCGCCGCGACCATCGCGGCCGAGATCGCCATCATTATCCAGAAGACGAGCTTCTGCTTCCTAATCCCGATTCCGAGGTCGAAGAGCACTACCCTGAGCCCGTTCATAGCGTGGTATATCACAGCACAGACAAGCAGGAAGTCGAAGAACACGAACAAGGGTTGAGCCATCTTCGCCATGAGCTCGTCAAAGCTCAGGTGGTCCAACGACGCCTGCGACAGGAAAGACAGATGCAAGAACACATAGACGACTAGCAACACGCCAGTCAGTCTGTGTCCGACCCATGCCCACATCCCCGTCTTCATGTTGGTCGGCCAGAACTCAGAGTTCTTCCCGAACAACCACTTGAAACCGCTCACTTTCATTCAAACACCAAACCAATACGCACAATGTTCGCTTCCCGACTCGTGCGATCTCGGAGCCTCTATCCTAGAGGCTCCAACAAGGCCGAGTCCCCCGGGCGCCTAGACTGGCAAGAATGTACTTAATAATATCCCATCGAACAAAAAATGTGCGAGTTTCATGCTCCGAATTTCAGACATATCATACTAATCGTTGTCTGCATTTCGAATTTCGTCATCTGATTCCGAACGATGTTCAAACCCGTCTCGCTGACGAGGGCGAATGTTCCTCATGATCTGACTTCGTGTGCGCTGGGCCAGAAGGCCATGCATCGAAATCCGAGCTAGAGCCGAGGCTGGACACGCCCAACAATGTCAAGTAGTGTCATCTGAATACCGCTGCGGTGAGACTGATGGACAAGTACCAGTGCAACGTATGTGGCTGGATATACGACCCGGAGAAGGGGGATTCCACACAGAACATCCCTCCCGGAACGCCTTTCGAGAAGCTGCCTGAGGACTGGACCTGCCCTGAATGCGGCGCTGGCAAGGAAGAATTCACCAAGCTATAGCCGCAAGCGGTCACGCATCGGATTGAGGGTTGCCAGTGCAATTTTTTGGGGGGCTAGATTCATGATATTGAGACTGGCCATCATAGGCTTCGGGAACGTGGGTCAGGAATTCGCTCGGATGCTATTGGTGAAGAGAGAATGGCTCCTGAGGAACAGAGGCCTCGACGTCGAGGTCCTCGCAATCGCCACCAAGACCAAGGGCTCACTGCTATCGAGGACCGCCATCGATCTCGAGAAGGTACTCTCTCACCTGAAGACGAACGGGACTTTCAAGGGACTGCCCGAGTGTTGCGACCTCCCTCCACTCAAGATGATCAATAATTGCGACGCAGACATGATGATCGAACTCACGCCCCTCAACATAGAGAACGGTCAGCCAGCGATTGAGCACATCAAGGCCGCGCTCGACGCCGGAATGGACGTCGTGACGGCCAACAAGGGCCCTGTCGCATGGGCCTACGACGAGCTGAGGGATCGCGCACGCGCGCGCAACCTGAGATTCCGGTTCGAGGGGGCGGTGATGGACGGAACTCCGGTCTTCAACCTCGTGGAACGCACCCTCCCAGGATGCCAGGTGATTGGACTGGAAGGCGTCCTGAACAGCACGTCCAACTTCGTTGTCGACGAGATGGCCAAAGGAAGGACCATGGAGAGCGCGATCAAGGAGGCGCAAGCGAAAGGAATCGCTGAGGCGGACCCCTCCCTGGACATCGACGGATGGGACGCGGTTGCCAAGATCACGGCTCTGGCAAACGTCATCATGGAGGCGAACCTCACACCAAAGCAGGTGGAGAGAGAAGGCATCAGGGACCTGACCGCTGAGGATATCAAGAACGCATCTGCCAAAGGAGGCAGGATAAGACTGATCGCCAGGGCCGCGCGCGCTGGCGACCGCATAAGATTGACAGTCAAACCTCAAGTCGTCGGACCCGACAGTGTCTTCTGGTCCGTCGAAGGGACCTCGAGCGCGCTCAAGTTCGAAACGGATCTCATGGGGGACCTCACGATAGTGGAAAGCGGTCCTGGAACGACCCAGACAGCCTACGCGATATTCTCCGACATGCTCCTGACGGTCGAGGCGATCAGGTCAGGCACTCTGTACTGAGACCTACTCCACTTCCAGGCTGAACTCCGCCTTGTCATAGTAGTATCCTGACTTAGAACGGTAGTCGTACTCAGCGCTCAGGATCGTGAGGTGGCCACCTTCTTCACCGACCAACCATCGGAAGATCTCTTTCGCCTTGGGATCGTCCACCATCGAGGCGGCCTTCGTGTAGTACTCTATGGACTTCTTCTCCACTTCGATGCCGAGCTTCAGGGCTTCCAGCTCGCCCGCGGATGGACTCAGCTTGATGCGTTTGATCTGTCTGTCTTTGAAAACGGATGATACTCCTGACTTCTCCTTCTGCCCTCCGAGCTCGTGAAGGGACGCCCAGCTCTTGCCCTGAGATAGCCTCTCGAACTCCGCGCTGAGTATCTCCACATGTCGCTCCTCCTGCTTGACGAGACCGTTGAATGTGTCCTTCGTCTTCTGGTTCGTCATCTGGTTAGCTACGCGGCCGAAGAACTCCTTCCCTTCGAGCTCCATTTCTATCGCGTCAACCAGGATTTCCTTCGGGTCCATGGATACCATGTGGCCTCATTCCTCTGCTGTATGCACCAAGATGATCGGATATATCACTTTCCACGAAGGAGCCCACGCGCTGATTGGTCAATCGATATGACTACTGGGCCGTCAGACCGCCGTCGACTGACAGAGCCGCCCCAGTAACGAAAGAGGCCTCATCGGACGCGAGAAAAAGCACTGCGTTCGCGACCTCTTCCGGCCTCCCGACACGCCCGATCGGATGCTCCTCGTTCGCGCGCCTGAGATATTCTTCGATGTCGTCCGATGCCTCCGCCTCGTAGGCCAGCATCGGAGTGTCTATGGTACCCGGGTTGACGCTGTTGACACGGATGTTGTACTTGGCGTAGTCGAGCGCCATCGCTTTAGTCATTATCGTGATGGCCCCCTTGGAGGCACAATACGCCGGGCATCTTCTGTTGCCCACGAGGCCAGCATCAGAGGAGTTGTTGATGATGGAGCCGCTTCTCTGTTTCTTCATGTACGGGATTGCGTACTTCGTCACGAGGAACGTGCCTTTCAGGTTGATGTCGATGAGCTTGTCCCACTCCTCCTCCGTCGTGTCCTCTGCGAGCTTCTCCATGTAGATCCCGGCGTTGTTGAAGAGTATGTCTATCCTCCCGAACTTCCTGACGGTCGTGTCGACCATTTTCTTGGCATCCTTCGCCTTCGAGACGTCGCCCTGAACGAATTCGACCTTTCCAAGCTTGCTCAGTTTGGCGATTGCCTTCGAGCCCTTCGCCTTGGACCTGCCGGTGATAGCAACTTTGGCCCCCTCGCGGAGGAATGCCTCAGCCGTCGCGAAGCCCATCCCCTCGGTGCCTCCTGTGATCAATGCGACCTTGCCCTTCAATTTCATCGAGACCAACGCTTCACGTGAATGCTGGACGGGGTTAAAACACTCTCGCTCCGCGCGTCGAGTCATCTTACGGTGGTCATCGGAAGGGCCACTCTGAACACGCACCCCTTCGAAGGATCACCAGGCACTCTGTCCTCGACCCAGACCAGGCCACGGTAGGCTTCCACGATCGCCCGGACGATGGATAGGCCGAGACCGCTTCCGACCTGTCGATCTTCGCCCGAGATCAGCTTGCCGAAGACTATCGTCTTCTTCGAATCCGGGATGCCAACACCGTGATCCGTGATAGAGACGCACCAATACTTCCTTGGCTCGATTGTGAACTCGCCCACGCTCACCTCAACGACGATCTTCTGGTGGGGATCGTACTTGACGGCGTTGTCGAGTAAGTTGGCAAAAACCTCGTCCGCAAGCTCATTTCCATTCACGAAGTACCTGCGGTTGCCCAGCTTCAGGTCGAACTTCACCTCGCGATCCGCATAAGTTCTCGAGACCTCCGCCACGCTCTCCTTCAACACCTCGCCGAGTTCGACTGGGCCGAGGTTTTGAGCCCCCTCCCTCTCGATCTTCATGAGCTTGTTCGACCGCTGAATCAGTTCGCTGATGCCCCAAGCAGAGGCCGATGCCCTCTCCAAGTACTTCATAGTCTTCTCGGAGATCGGTTTGCTGTCCATAGCCAACTGCAGATAGCTCGTGACCGCCTGGTTGAAGTTGTTGATATCGTGCGCGATGACCGACCCGAGGAACCGCGTCCTCTCGGCGATGTCGACCTGTCCCTGGTAAAGCGTTGCGTTCTCGATGGCAACGGCAGAAAGCTCCGAGAATATCTGCATCTCCTCTATGGTCGACCCGTCAGGTATCCGGTTGTCGGTGGCCTCGTTGATCTCCAAGAAACCGATTGCTCGACCCTCCTTGTTCCTGAAGATGAACCGTATGTAATCCAGCTCGTGCCAGACCATGGGATCGTCCCTGGACAGCTTGGCGGCCTCGGGGTTCCTGTAGAATATCTCTTCGCCCTTCAGCATCTCGCCAGGCTCAGGCCTTATCAGGAAGACGTCTCCCGCGATCCTGTACGTCTCCGACATGTCAAGCTCGAGCCGCTCTTGGGTGTAGACGAACTTCCTTATCTTCTTGTCCCGCTCAGAATCGTAACCATAGGTCGCCCTCACTCTGAAGACGTTCTCGCTCTCGTCCAGAACACCGATGACCATGGCCTTTATCGCGAACAGCTGAGCCATCGAGGACGCAATCTCCTCGAGGACCTTGTTCACATTGCCGACTTTCATGATGTCGTTTACGACGGTGAGCATCTCGGCTGCGAACCTCGTGGGTGGAGCTCGTCCTTTCGGGGTCATCTGTCCCCTGACTCTCGTAGCATAGTCCTGCATCACGCACCCCAGCAGCAGTCAGATGGATGTCGTCAAAGTGGAAATACCTCTCCCTATTATAACTTGTCGAGAATTGGAACGGCTGCGAGTGCGGATTCATCTACGCCGACACACCGCAAGTCGAAGACGCTCCAAGAACAATCCATGATTGACAGCTGATAAATAGCTGGAGAGTGATTCGAACACGGAGGATCCCCATGGTAGAGGAGGTCGAAGTGGGCAAAGTGACGATTTTCTTCGCCAAACCAAGCGTGGTTGCTGTCGATATCACATCAGGAACGCTCTCTGTAGGTGACACCATCAAGGTCAAGGGAGCGACGACGGATTTCGAGCAGAAAGTGGAATCGATGGAGATCGACAGGAAACCGATTCAGAGCGCCAGCACAGGGCAGTCCGTGGGCATAAAAGTCAAGGAGAGAGCAAGGCCACACGACAAGGTCTACAAGGTAATGGGCTGACCCAGACTGCTCAGAATTCGTCCTCTTCTCGCACCAGTTTCATAGCTTCCTTCAGCAGGTCCCTATCCTTTTGGCAGCCTGACGGAGGTCCGCAGATCGCGAACTCAACCTCCTGGACGAGGTCCAAGTGCTCCTTTCGAGAGATGCGCATCACTCGCCTCAACCCCTCCAAGATTGCCTCCTCAGGTCCCGAAATCAGTCTGTCGGAGAGTGCGACCTCGAGCACCGTCCGGTAGATCCTCCGGAACTCCATATGGTCCAGGGCGAGCCTCCTGACGATCTCCGCCTCGAGCCTCCTGTGCTGCTCCTCGGATATCTTCAGATGCTTACGCAGCTCCTCGACCAGAAACCTCTCCGTCGCCGTAACTCTTCCATCGTGCCACGCGGTCATGAGCGCGCGTCTGTAGACGTCACTGTCCAGCTCCTTCACTTCGATTGCCTCGCGCTTCCGCGTCTCGATGGTCTCCAGGCTGGCCATCTCCAACTTCTTCTCGAGCACCGCCTCCCTCACGATGTCCGAGATGGTCAGGTGAACCGAGGTCGCGTCGTCTAAATCTGCGACCCTGAGCGTCTTCGTGTGTCCATCTACCTTGATCGGCACAACGACATCCTCGACCCTCTTGCGAAGAGCGTCGGCTTTGAAGTAGCCTGCTGAAGTGAGGTAGTAGCCGTTCATGCGCTGCTTCATACCATGTATGTGTGCCTTCCGCTCAACAACCAATGAGTCCTGCATCAGGTCGCTCAGATACTGAGACAGATGCTTCCGCTGCACTCCCGTTCCCGCCGCAATCAGCTGCTGAATGATCTCTGCGGGGAGCTCGTATCTATCCTCCATGCCGCGGAATTCCG
>MGVW01000021.1 GCA_001800675.1 Euryarchaeota archaeon RBG_13_57_23
GGTCAAGGCCGGCGTTCTCCGAAAGAGCCGTAGGAACAACCTCCATCGCGGAAGCGAACGCGTCAATAGCGATTTGCTCCCTCCCTCCGATGGACGCAGCGTAGTCCCTGAGCTTCAGTGCCAACTCGATGGCTGTCGATCCGCCGCCGGTGACGAGCTTGCCGTCTTCGAACGCCA
This sequence comes from Euryarchaeota archaeon RBG_13_57_23, assembly GCA_001800675.1. Taxonomy (GTDB): domain Archaea; phylum Thermoplasmatota; class Thermoplasmata; order UBA10834; family UBA10834; genus COMBO-56-21. The sequence continues at coordinate 178 of MGVW01000021.1, forward strand.
CTGAAACGACGCTTATGGCATCGTTGAGAGAGCGGTCGATCTCGTCGACAACGTGCTCCGTCCCGCCTCTGATGAGGATTGAGACTGCCTTCGGGTTCTTGCAGCCCGTCACGAAGGTCATCCTGTCGTCTGCGATCTTCTTCTCCTCGACCAGCTGTGCGATGCCAAGGTCATCTGCCTTCAGGTCGTCCAGCTTGGTGACGAGGTTGGCTCCTGTCGCCTTCGCGAGCTTCTCCATGTCGCTCTTCTTGACCCTCCGGACCGCGTAGATCTTCTCCTTCCCGAGGTAATGCTGGGCTAGGTCGTCGATCCCCTTCTGGCAGAACAGCACGTTCGCACCAGAGGATTTGACCTTCGCGACCATCTTCTTCAGCATGTTCTCTTCCTCGGCCAGGAAAGCCTGCAGCTGGCTGGGGTCAGTGATCTCTATCTTTGCGTCAATCTCGGTCTTCTTCACCTCGAGCGCAGAGTCGACGAGCGCTATCTTCGCACTCTCGACCTTCTTCGGCATTGCCGGGTGGACCGCTTCCTTGTCAACTATGATCCCTGCGATCATCTGGGTGTCGTCCATCGAGCCGCCCTGCTTCTTGACGATCTGGATGTTATCATCGTCGACTTCCCACTTGCCCTCACCGTTCTTCTCGGCGACAGCTGAGACCGCCTTCACGGCCACATCGGCGAGCAGGTCTCTTGACGCCGAAACGCTCTTCGAGATCATCGACGTGCGCGCGATGTCCATAAGCGTCTCCTTGTCACTAGATGTAACGTTTATGGCCAAGTCATCGAGCAGATCTCTGGCCTTCTGCGCAGCCATCCTGTAACCGCCGGATATGACCGTCGGGTGGACGTTCTGCTCTATCATCGCCTCGGCCTTCTTCAGAAGCTCTCCGGCGAGGATTACCGCGGTGGTCGTGCCATCTCCGCACTCCTCGTCCTGGGTCTTCGCAACCTCGACGAGCATCTTGGCCGCCGGGTGTTCGACATCGATTTCCTTCAAAATGGTCACGCCGTCGTTCGTTATGACGACGTCGCCCATGCTGTCCACAAGCATCTTGTCCATGCCCCTCGGGCCGAGTGTGCTGCGGACCGAATCTGCGATGGCCCTGGCCGCAGTGATGTTGTTGAACTGCGCGCCCTTGCCCTTCTCTCTCCTGGTTCCTTCCTTCAGTATGAAAACTGGTGTTTGACCTATCAAATCGACACCTCCACGTCAGATTGCTGGATATGTCCTAATCCGTTACCGATTATCTCGGTTGGGATTTCGTATATGTTAGAACTTCTATATAAGGATTGCTGCAGTCTGTTCGGGAAGTCTATGTATCGATCTATGCTCACCATTTGCCACTGGCCCCGCCCCCATCAGAGCTCCCGCCCTTTGGCCAATTCTGCCGGTATTACGATCGCCCCCCAACTCCGGCCAAATGCAAGGTGCTCTGGGGTATGGATGGATTAGGAGGCGGCGATCCGGATGAGAGATGAGTCCCACCGTGGTTCGTGACTATCTTCAGTCCCGCTGCATATGTCCTGTAGCGCAGTCCCGAGTAGCTGTCCGAGACAGCTAGGTAGGTCATGAGGTTGGTAGCGGCAGTACCCCCAAAGTTGGAGTCGGGGAGGATTTCCTCCGAGTCAAACTCGCCCTCGATCCGCCACGCGTTCTCCACGGCGGAGACCAGAATCAGGAGGCCATTGTCCTTGCCCTCCTGTCCGGGGCCGCTCCGCTCGAAGGTCTTGATCGCGAACAAGTCGACTCCGTCTGTTAGGGGCGTGTTGACGATTAGGCGCTCGGTACGGATGGCCTCCGATGAGCATGCGAAGGGCCCACGAAGCGCCGCTTCGCATGCTTCCTATGGAGTACGACGTTTTATCTACGTCCTCCTCGCTCACGCGGAGTTTGTCTATGATTGCTGTACCTTACGTCGAGATTAGGAGACGAACTCTAACTAGGTATGACGTGACTGGTCTTACGTCAAACAGGAAGGGAGCGCGCGCGCTCACGCGTAGCGAAGTCACTGAGTTGGCATCTAAGGCATCGAACAAGATCGAGAAGCTGTATCTTGCCGATTTGGACGGAATCGAGCGCAACAAGCCGCAGCTCGGAGTCGTGCAGGACATTTGCGAGGCTGTCCCGACCTACTACGAGGGCGGAGTCCGGTTCGCGAACAACGTCATCGACATGCTCATCACGGGCGCGGACAAGTGCGTCATCGGAACCGGGACTCTTTCGAGTTTTGAGGACATCAGAGGAGCCTTTAAGCTCTCCGATAACATTACCTTCAAAGTAGACTACCGGGATGGGATCGTGGGTTTTGATGAAGGCATTGCTGGAAGGACCTTTCTCTCGCTCGCCCGGGACGTTCGCGACATCGGCATCACTGAAATGTTCGTCCCGAATGTGCTGGCCAGCGAGGCGATTGCTGTGAAGAAGCAGCTCGGAATCTCTCTTGGGGTCTTCGCGCCGATCTCTGAGCGTTCGAAGCTCGAGCAGCTCGGAGTGGACTATATCGTGGCAGGAGATTTCGGGGGATTCGAGAGCAATGAGTGACCTTCAGCGAAGCATTACCGTACTCTTCAGACGCAAGGGGAAGGAGTCTCTCACGGAACAGGAGTTCGTGTCATCCGCATCGTTCGACCTCAGATGGTTCTCGCCCAAGGAAGCACAGAAGCTTCTCGATGCGAGTCTCACGGGTGGATATCTCCAGAGGAAGAACGGCCACATTATCCCGACATTCGACCTGAGATCCGTCGATGTTCCGCTGGATTTCAAGCCTTCAAAAGAGGTTCTCGAGCAGGCCTCGAGGAACAAAGCCGACCTGTTCTCCGAGATCGTCGAGAAGATCGTCAAAGTGAGATCGGTTCCTAAGAGAGAGGTCGTATCCAAGGTCAATAAGAAACAGGAGATGCTGGGCATAGATGTCGAACCGGCAGCGCTCTTGGTGGCGTCCGACTACGGCCTTTTGTTGGATAGCGCATTCATTCAGAGGGCCGAGTCAGAGATACTCGGCCGCGACCACCCGATGCCTTAGCTTCAGTCTTTCTGCATCTTTATCAGGTCGGCGAGGGTCAGGGTCGATGAACTCATCCCTTTGGCTACTGGTGTGTCAACGACCTTCTCCTTAAGCTTGATGCCAAGCTCCCGTTCGAGTTTCGCTATGATTTTGTCGTCAGGTCGCATGTCGCCTGTCTCGATTTTGCCCAAAACCGTCAGCCGCTCGTTAATCTTCATTGCGAGGTCCTTCTGCGTCATGCCCTTCTTTGAGCGTGCATCTCGTATTCGGACTGCGAAATCATCGACAAGCTCCTCCCTCTCCGTGGCCTCCAGCACGTCTCTGGATCGCGAGCGCCGCTCTCTCACCTCGAGCCTCTGCGCGATAACGGGCTTGGGCGCTTCCTCCTTTGGGATTTGTTTCTTCGTCTCGATGCCGAACTTCGCGCATTCGGCGCATACTTCAAGTGGTACGCCCTCAATCGTCACTTTCCTAGTGAAAGTGACGTTCTTGCCACAAAGTTCGCATATCATCAAAATCACGCATCTGAACTACAACGCCAAAGAATAAATAGACTATTTAACCTTATATAATTTCAAGCTGGATTGAACGGACTTAAACGAGGTGCACAACATTGGACCAGGACCAATCACAGAGCCCGATGCTCGAGGAGATACACAGGAAGGTATCTGTTCTTGAGGAGCGCAACCTCGAGCTAGTCGAAGAGTCTCGCCGGGTCGAGGGTGAGAAGAGATTCGTCGAGGGAGAGCTCATACGGCTGCAGAAGGAGCTCAAGAGGCTTAAGGCGGAGTTGGAGAGGTTGAAAGCCCCTCCGCTCATCATCGGACAAATCAAAGACATACTCGCTGACGGCCGGGTCGTCGTGAAGAGCTCGACAGGTCCCGATTTCATCGTCAGCACATCGGACTACGTGTCCCCGGATCTTCTATTAGCGGGCGCGCGAGTGGCGCTCAACAAGCAGACCCTCGCGGTTATGGGGGTTCTGCCGCCATCTCTAGATCCGATCGTCGTCGGCGCAGAGATTATATCGAAACCAGACACCCAATACGATGACATTGGAGGACTTCAGGATCAGATCCTGGAGGTCAGGGAGGCAGTTGAGGACCCGCTGCTGAGGCCGGAACTATACAAGAAGGTCGGCATTGACCCACCGAAGGGGGTATTGCTGGTCGGCCCGCCGGGTACTGGAAAGACGCTGCTCGCCAAGGCGGTTGCGAAGCAGACCAACGCGACTTTCATCAGGTTTGTAGGATCAGAGCTCGTTCAGAAGTACATCGGAGAGGGCGCGAGGCTGGTGCGAGAGCTATTCGACCTCGCGAGGCAGAAAGCACCCTCGATCGTGTTCATCGACGAGATTGACAGCGTTGGCGCCAAGAGACTTGAGCTCGCCACATCCGGCGACCGCGAGGTCCAGAGGACATTGATGCAGCTCCTCGCAGAGCTGGATGGGTTCAACCCACTCGGTGAGGTGAAGATCATTGGCGCAACGAACAGACCGGACATACTCGATGAAGCCCTGCTGAGACCGGGCAGGTTCGACAGGATCATCGAGATCCCCATGCCGAATTTCGAGTCTAGGACGGAGATCTACAAGATACACTCGAAGCGGATGAACCTCGACCAGAGCGTTAACCTCGAAGAGCTAGCGGTCAAATCAGAGGGGGCTACCGGGGCCGACATGAAGGCGATTTGCACTGAGGCTGGCATGTTCGCGATAAGGGACAACAGGGACATTGTCACAATGATCGACTTCGAGAAGGCCGTTGCCAAGGTTCTGGATGAAGGCACCGAAAAGGCGATGGAATCAGGCCCGATGTTCGCCTGATCAAGGAAACCGCGGAGATCGCTTCTCCGCTTCTTCCACATCCATTTCTATCACGAAAGAACCGATGTAGTCGCATTTCTTGCAGTGGTATTTCTGACCCGTGATAAGGGCCGCCTCATAGTAGAGGTCAGAGGAGCCGCACTGCGGGCATGTCAGTACGGTCTTCGGTTTCTTCATGATGGCACCTACCGGATGGCCATTTCCGGAGATAACCCTTCCTTCAGTAGGCACTCATGTCGGCCTTCATGAACTCGCGCATGAGCGTGGTGGCGTAGCACCCCTTGTTGAGGGCGAACCGGAATGTGACCTCTCCCGGGCCGAGGTCGATTTTGAAGTCTCTATAAGGCGCGAGGAGTTCTCTCCTGGTCCCCTTTGAGGACGCTTCCCGGAGACCTACAATCTGGAAATCCATGTTCTTGATGTTCTCGCTTTCTACGATCTTTCTCTCGATCTCTCCCATCCTGCCTTCGGCGAAGACAGAGCTGGTACCGTAGATGAGGCCGCTCACGAATGCCTTTCCCTCGCGTGCGCTCTTGACCGCCTTGTCGTGATTGTCGGCGGCGACGGTTATCGGGGTGTCGTGATCAGGGACGTTGGTCTTCGTGAGAGGGAGGATGATGTCCCCTATCCCCGGGTCCCGGAGGGACATCCCATCTCTGATGCGCCAACTTAGAATCCTGTTGAACAGGTATGACTGGTATGCGTGCACGAACATCATGAGAAGATTGCGCGGAAGCCGTCTGAGGGCACCGACATGGTCTCCTGGATGGTCTCTCAAATGCTCGATGATGGTCCTCTCGAAGGTCAGCTTCATGGGGAACTCAACAAGGGCTCTCTCGAAATCTCTGGTCTGCTGAAGATTCCTCCTAGCATCATTCGCCTCGGAATTCTCCTCCTCGGATGGGTTTGCGATGTACCTCATCACGGCTCCCTCGAAATCGGCCATGACCAGATCCTTGCCGATCAGGTGGGTGATGGGTCGGATGGACCCGAACCGCTGGACGCCGAAGAAGTTGGGGAATCCCCCAGCCTCATCTAGCTTCTTATTGACCTCTTCGCAGGTTCCCGGGAGGTCGACTCCCTCAGCCACGTCCGAGACCTTGATCCTGAACTTGTTGCCTATGAGATCGCCTATCTCGAGAGACCTTCTCGAGGTGTACGCGTCGATTATCCTCACATCCGGTATCTGAAGTGCCTTGACATCCTCAAGAGGCGCGTTGAAGGACATCAGCTGCGTGGCGACCGCTCTTCCGTCTTTGGTGCCCGCGAAGCCTATTCTGGTCCTCCCCACATGGAGGTTGCTGGCAAGCCTCCTGACAAGCCTATTCGCCTCCCAGTTGCGGTGCCACACCTTGGCAATGACGTACTTGCCGTCTGCGGCGGGCATTGGAAGGACCGATATCTCCTCGACCTCGAAGTCCTCGGGGATTTTCCGAAGCTTCCCCCCGATGCCCGTGATGCCCTCCGTAAGGAAGACCTCAAGACCGAGCTCGCTCTCCATCATACAACCAACAGAATCATGACTGAGTCTAAAGAACGTTAGGGCAGTATCAGCCCAGCTGCTTCTCGATCAGCTGGCGCGCCTCCAAGAACTGGTTCGAGAGGGACTTCGCAGCCTTCTTGAGGGCGGCCTGTGGCTTCCCCTCCTTGACCTCGATCTCCAGAACGGGCTTGTCCAGTTGCGGGTGGCCTGTAACGTATCTCGCCTCGACTACGTTCTTGTCCTGGAGCAGCTCGTGTATCAGAGGATAGATCAGCGTGTCGTCTGGATCGGCTATTTCCAGCTTGAGCATGTCCTTCTTCTTTTCGACCAGCTTGAACTCCATGGGCCTCAGCTCCACTCGTATGGGCAAGGGGTTCATAAAGGTATCTGATTCGGCCAGCATGTACTGGCAGGGGTCTCAGAAGTGATTCACTTCTTTCCTTTCTTGGCCGACTTAGCCTTCGCCTTCTTCGCCTTTGTGCTCTTCTGTTTGATCTGGACCACCTTGCGACCCAAGGGATACATCGTGCCGCACATGGAGCACACGTCGACCTTGCACCACCTCTCATCCTCGGTGGCTATGATCTTGATTATGCACGGGCTCTCGCACAAAGGACACTTGTTCATCGCCATCTACCCTTCCTCCTCGCCGAATCTCTGTCTCAGCACGGTATGGATACCTTCACCGATAACCCTACCTATTCCCTCGACTCGCATAAGCTCTTCGACGTCCGCATCCGCTATCCCCTTGATGCTTCCGAAGCGCTTCAGGAGCCTCTGAGCGAGGGTAGCTGACACATTCGGCAGCCCCTGCACCATGAACATCTGTCTGCTCGCAGGGTCGAGGGTGGTCTGAACGGGTTTCCTTCGCCCGCTCTGTTTGGCTTCTTCCTGCTTGAAGAGCGAGGCGATCATCGTAGCTGTCTCGGAAGGACTGCCCGTCGAAAGGACCGATACATGATACTCCGCGAGCACAGCGCTGAGGGCATCGTATACCGCGGCGTTCCCGGCCTGCGAGCCTTCGCCCTGAGGAGCTCCTTGGACGATCAAGATAGGATGCAGATACTCGTGCTTGAGCTTCGCCAGGGTCGCGAAGACCGAGCCGTCCGAGATGCCCTGTATGAACTGGTCCACGGTGTGGATTGATGCCGCCACCCTGGGGGATATGACGACATCGGCGTTCTCGAGGTCGCGCTCCTCGACCGCGAAGCCAGATCCTTCCAGCTCATCTTTCAGGCCCATCTTGGAGGCTCTTGGGGAAATGATGATTGACTGCCCCTCAGATCCGCTCTTCTTCTCGAACTGGCCGAGTGATTTCTGACCTTTCTTCTCGGCGACCTTCATCGAGAGCTCTTCCTTGGGGGTGACCGTCATCAGGTTCTCGAGCTGGTCCTTCGTCAGCGGTGCTGGAGCTGCTCTCTGCTCCGGGGGCAGGCCTTTCTTCGCCCTCAACTTCCTTTTCAGCGAATCGAGCTCCCTCCGCATCTGCATCTCTTTCTTCCGGCTCGACCAGAGATAGGCCTCGTCTTTCGTGTCCCTGGTGACCAATACGATGACGCGTCCAGCCCTCCTTCTGCCCGTCCTCCCTCTCCTCTGTATCGTCCTTATCTCCGACGGTACTGGCTCGTAGAACACTACGAGGTCTGTGGAGGGAATGTCCAGACCCTCTTCGGCGATCGACGTCGACACAAGGATGTTGAACTCGCCTTTCTGGAACCTCTCGATGATTGACTTCTGCTCTTTCTGTTTGAGTCCGATGTCCTCGCCTTTGCTTGCCTGGCCAACGAATCGCGCCGGATTGAACCCCTCGACCTTCTCTAGCATTTGGGTCATCAGTTCGCACGTGTCCCTGTAGTGCGTGAACACGATTACCCTCGAATCTGGCTTTGCGAGGAATTGCTGTTTCAGGATTGGGACCATCTTCTCGAGCTTTGGGTGATCCCTCTCCATCCCGTACAATAGGGTCCTGGCCTGCTGGAACCGTGCATCCTTCACAATGTCCCGCGAGGCCTTGGATCCGTCTTTCTCGCTGCCCTCCTTCGATATCTTGTCCAGGTAGTTCTCCAAAGCACCCTTGCCCTGAGTCTCGGCGAGCTCGATCGCGTGATTGACCTTCATCGCGAGCGCCTGGATGCTGGCCGCCCTGAACAGATGGATGTTCTTCTTGCCGGAGTTGAGTCGCGCCCTGACGACGTTTCCAACCTCGAGCAGATCTCTCGTGGTCGGAGGCTTCTTCGGTTCAAGAAACCCGTATTCCACGAGTTTCTTGATCTGTTCGTCGTAGATCTGCTTGAGCAGGTAGGTTATCCTGCCCATTCCCTCCTGGACATTGACAGCGATGTACTCTGTCGAGACATCCTGGGTGTACTTGACGACATCCTCGTCGAATTCGGAACGTATTTCGACACCGGTGATGCCCAGGTTCTCGCAGACCTCTGCGATCTTGGAGACATCTGAACCAGGGGAGGCGGTCATTCCAAGGACGCGCCCTCCTTTCTGAGCGTACCACTTACCTACGGTGACGTACGCATAATCTCCCACGGCCCTGTGTGCCTCATCGAACACGACGAGGTCGACGTCCGCCAGCCCAATTCTGCCTTCCAACAGATCGTTCTCGACTACCTGGGGCGTCGAGACGATAAGTCGGCTGGATTTCCACTGCTCTTTCCGGTCGTCAGGATTCACCTCTCCGGTGAAGACGACCGGCTCGAATCGCAGAAGATGGTCTCTCATGAAGCCGGCATGCTGCTCAACAAGCGGTTTCGTCGGGGCCAGGAAAAGGATCTTGCCCTTTCCCCGTAGAAAAGTCTCGGCGATTACGATGAGGGCGACTATTGTCTTCCCCATGCCTGTGGGCAGAACGACCAATGTCGATTCGCGCAAAGCTGTGGCTGCTATGTTGACCTGATAGTCCCTCTGTTCTGTGCTAGAGGGTTTGATCAGCTCGTGCTCCAGGAACACGAGCCTTTGAGAACTGACCGAGGGTATGAATCTTTTCGCTCGGGTCCGCCGAATCTAGTGGCAGCCCGCGCACGTGGTGCATGCGGTCGTGCCAGTCGATTTGACGCGGACGATGACGCCGGGTCCCTCAGGAGTGTCTACGGAGTCCACGATGGCCTCCTTCAGCTCCTCTTCGAGCCCCTTCTCGTAGATCAGGGTAAAACCGTCGACCTTGGTCTCGATGTCCTCATCCTTCTTCTTGTCAAAAGCCATCATGTATGATGGACCTGAACAGGAGTATCCAGCAAAGAACACCCGGATGGGGTCCGACTTCTTGGCTTCCTTCACTATTGCGTTTATCGTCTCGACTGCTTTTGGCGTGACTGTGATCATCTGATTGCCTCTATGGTTGTTGAGGATGGAACCATATTTAATTGTTTGCGCCTAATAAACGCAAGGTGTCGTCTGGCTACTTAAGGCACCTTGAGGGGGAAATATTGTCATCCTCCGCATCAGGGCTTGACCTTCTCGAATCCTTCTCCACCAATGGGTTTGGTCGCGTCAATGCCCATTTTTGTCGTCGTCTCGTCGGCGCTTGGGTCGAGGCTGCTACCTCTGGCGTTCTCAATCATGACCAGACCCTTGTGCCCCTGAAAACGAGTGGCGACCGCCCACTCGACTTCCTGGTCGTCGAAGATGTCTATGTCACTGTCCACGACAGTGACCATCTTCATCGAGGGGTGCGCTCCGAGAGCGGCCATGATCGCGTTGATGCCGTCGCCCTCCTTCTGCTTGGTGATCGAGACAACTCCATGCAACCAGCAGCATCCCCCCTCGGTGAGCCTGGTTGCATGCACTTCTGGCACCGCCAGTCCTACGGCTCTCCTTATGACGGGCTCTCGCGGCATGCCCATCATGAGGTAGTGTTCGTTCGCACCTGGCAGGATCACCTGGAATATCGGGTCGTCGACATGGTAGATCCTGTCGATCTCCACGACGGGCTGCTTGCGGACCGGGTCGACCGTTCCCGTGATGTCAACGAACGGGCCCTCGTCATGAACCTCCTTGGTCACCCTACCCTCGAAAACGTATTCCGCGAACGCAGGCACGAGAAGGCCGTTCCTTATCTTCCGCACGCATACTGGTTCTCCCAGACACAACTGCCTGAGCGAGTTCGCGATTGTCAGCTCATCCTTTCCAAACTCGACGTTCATCGCCCCTGCGAGCATCACGGAAGGGCAAAGCCCGACCGCTACGGCGATCTTGAGGTCTTCTCCCTTCGCCATCGCCCGTTTGTGGAGCGCATACAGGTGACGCGGGACCACTCTCATCGCGAACTTGTTCTCATCGAGCAGCATCAACCGGTGGTATGACATGTTCCTGATGTCGTCGTGCTCGGAAATCACCACGCCTGCCGTGATGAATCTGCCTCCATCCGTCGGATAGAACTTCGGAATTGCCGATTCCTGCAGGTCGAAATCGGTCAGGATGTTCTTGTCGAAAGGAGCGTTGTCGATCTCTTGTGGGGGAGCCGGGTGATCCATCGCCTGCATCATCTTCATGGAAAGGTCTGCTGGGGTTACCGCCATCGCACTGGCGATCCTCTCTCGAGTCGACCATAGGTTGCCAACGGCCCTGAATCCGTCGAGATTCTCGAAAAACACGGGTTTGGTCTTCTCCTTCCAGAGCGCCTTCGTTATCTCGAGCTCCCTCGAGACTCGGCCTTTCACCGTAGTGGTCTCCGGGAACTCTTCGAGAAGCTTCCTGATGGACAGACTGACCGCCTCTTTGATGCATTGGCTAATGCGTATTTCTATCCTTTCTCGAACTTGGAGAGATACCTTCCCAGTCAAATCTATTTATAGATACCCGCCAATCGAGTCGCCCGTGGAAATCGAGGCCACTGTGCGCAAGTACGCGCTGCAGAATGCGGTTCAGTTCAATGGCAAAGCCACTGTGGGAGCCGTTCTCGGGAAGGTCATGGCCGAGGACCCGGAGCTTCGGTCGAGAGCGAAAGAGATCACGGGTATTGCCAGGCAAGTGATTGATTCAGTGAACTCGATGAGCCTCGTCGCCCAGAAGGACGCCCTGCTGTCGTTGGCGCCTGAGCTACTTGTGAAGGAGACTAAGGTCAGGGAGGTCTCCTTGCCGGACCTGAGGAATGTGGCAGGCGAGGTGCGCATGCGCATGGCGCCAAACCCATCAGGGCCGTTGCACGTGGGTCACTCGAGAATGGCCATCCTGAACGACGAGTACGTCAAGAGATACGGCGGCATTTGCTACAATAGGTTCGAGGACACTGACCCGGCGCGGATCGATCCTACAGGCTATGACACGATTCCGGAGGATTTAGACTGGCTCGGAGTGACCATTCACAAGACGCTCATTCAGAGCGACAGGTTCCAGATCTACTACGACGTGGCGAAGCAGCTCCTTGAGAAGGGCAAAGCGTACGTCTGCACCTGCAAACCAGAGGACTGGCGTGAGCTGAAGAATCACAAGAAAGCGTGTCCGCACAGGGAGCAGCCGCTGAACGAGCAGATGCTCCGCTGGGACAAGATGTTCGACGGGTCGTACAAGCCCGAAGAGGCCTCGCTTATGGTGAAGACCGACCTCGCCCATCCGAACCCCGCAATCAGGGACTTCGTCGGCCTTCGGATTGACGATACGCCCCATCCGAGGACTGGAACAAAATTCAGGGTGTACCCGTTGATGAACCTATCAGTGGCCGTCGACGACCATCTCCTCGATCTCACGCATGTGCTTCGCGGCAAGGATCATTTGAACAACACGTACAGACAGGAATATGTCTTCGATTACTTCGGTTGGAAGAAGCCAGAGTACATACACTATGGAAGGATCTCGCTCGAGGATGTTCAGCTCTCGACTTCAAAGATGGCGAAGGGCATTCGAGAAGGGCTGTACTCTGGGTGGGACGATCCCCAGCTCGGTACACTTCGAGCTCTCAGGCGTAGGGGAATAATGCCAGAATCACTCAGGCGCTATTGGATCGAGGTCGGTATCAAGGAAGTCGACATCGAGTTCTCGTGGAAGACCCTCTACTCGTTCAACCGCGATTTGATAGACGATTCCGCGAACAGATACTTCTTCGTCGCAGACCCGGTGAAACTCACGATCGAGGACGCTCCGAAGCTCGTGGCGAAGGCGCCCTTCCATCCGGACCACCCAGAAAGGGGTGTAAGGGACCTACATGTTGGGGACGATAGCGCGGTTCTGGTGAGCAAGGATGACTTGGCTTCGAATCCGTCGAGGCTCAGGCTCAAGGACCTGTGCAACATCGAGTTGAGGGACGGGGCGGTTCAGTATGCGGGAAACGATCTCTCCGTCCTCAAAGAGGGTGTGCGGATAGTCCACTGGGCACCTATGGATTCAGTTCAGGCGGAGGTATTGATGACGGATGGCTCCGTAAGGAAGGGAGTCGCGGAGCGCGGTCTCGCGGACGCACTGGGCCAAGTCGTTCAGTTGGAAAGATTCGCATTTGTGCGGGTGGAGCGGGCGACTCCAACTGTGCGGTGCGTGTTCACTCACAAGTGAGATTCACACGTCCCAGAAGGGGACGATATCGCACGAAAGGCACGAATGACACATCGTCTTGAAACCAAGGGTCGTCAATCCATAGGATTGAAGGATCTTCTTCTCTTCTTCTGCAAGGCGGAGCATCCTTTCTGCTGTAACTGGTATGAGGGCACCCAAGGCTCGCTCGAGTTCTGGGGCATTGTATTGATTCGTGCGCAGCGCCCTCAGCGTGGCGACGGCTCCAGTATTCGCGAGAACTCTAACCCCTTCAAGTACGTTCTCGTCGGTCTCTCCCAGCCCGTAGATAATGTTCGAGGAGACTCTGTTCTTCCCGAAGACCTCGGAGGCGTGGATGATCATGTGCATGATTGTGTCAAAGTCTCTGTTCGGACAGACCTTCTCGAAAATGTCTCTGTCGAACGACTCGATGTTGAGCTTGATCTCGTCTGCTCCAGCTTCTTTGAGCATTTCGACTTCGTCTGGGCGAGTCACATAGGGCTCGACCCCGATAGCCGTTCTTGGAAACAGCTTGCGCGTGGCGGACACGAGGCCAGCCATACGCCTAACGGCCATAGCTGGTGAAGAAGGGACCCCGCTGGTGAAAGACACAGACTGGAAGCCCTCCTTCCTGGAGGCGTCTTTGACCATGTCGATGATCTTCTCATCAGTGAGGTTCTTGGTGATGCCCTCATTCAGCCTAGGGGTGGCGCAGAACTTGCAGTCCATGATGCAAGTGCTGTCTATGTTGATGAATGCCTGGTGAGGCGCATGATAGAGCGTGGGAACGAGACTGACACCTGCAATGAAAACCTCTCCATTTCGGAGGATCGACATCTCGTCCCCGTCCCGAAGTAGCTCGAACTCGCCTTCGTCTCTCGATATCGATTTCTTGGCCCTGGTATTTCCGAATGAGAACACGACCGCGGTGCTTCCCGCCCCTGGGCCTGCCGTGGACCGGCTGGGAAGGAACGGCAGCCTGGAATCCTTCGGTACCTTGACCGCTCCTCCGGCCAGAAGCTCGGCTTTTGCACGGGCTGTGGACGGGCTCACTTTCGTTTCCATACGGCACCATCTTGCGTGTCCTGTATCTCGATGCCTAGCTCCGCGAGCCTCTTCCTGATGGTGTCTGCCTGGGCGAAGTCCTTGCGCTCCCGGGCCTCCTCCCTCATCTCGAGCAGGAGGTCGACGAGCTTTCCAGAAAGGTCCTCTCCGGTTCTCTGCGTCTCCACAAGGACATCGAATATACTGTTGAACTTATCAAACACGTCGATGACATTCTGAGCTCCCTTCTGGCTCAGCTTCCCATCGCTCAAGAGCTTGTTCGCCTCCCTCGAGAGGTCGTACATGACAGCAATGGCTTCCCGCGTGCTGAAATCGTCGTCCATCTTGGCTTCGAAGTCTTTCGCGGCCTTTTCACACAGCTCAGAAGCATCGTCGGTGCCTTTGCTGGTCGTGAGGACCGCCTTCATGGAACTGTAAGTGTTCTGGAGTCTCTCGAGCGCCTTGCCGGCTTCCTCCAATGATTTCTCATTGTAATCCAGAGGCTGGCTATACTGAGCATTCAGCAGGTAGAATCTGACAGTGCCTGGAGTATGCTTGCCCAGTATGTCCTTGATCAGGAAGAAATTCTTGAGGGATTTCGACATCTTCTCTTGGTCGATAGTCAGCAAACCGTTGTGCATCCAGTATCTAACGAAGGGAGCGTCGTTGTATGCCTCTGACTGGAGTATTTCGTTCTCGTGGTGCGGGAAGATTAGTTCGGTCCCGCCACCGTGGATGTCGACCGTCTTTCCGATATGCTTCAGGCACATCGCGCTGCACTCGATGTGCCACCCGGGCCTTCCTTTCCCCCAGGGGCTATCCCAGGCGATCTCACCTGGTTTGGCGGCCTTCCACAAGGCGAAATCCATCGGATTCTGCTTGTCCTCCCCGGGCTCTATCCTGGCGCCAGCCTGCATCTGGTCGAGGTTCTGCCTTGATAGTTTGCCATACTCCTTGGCCTTTCTCACGCTGAAGTACACGGAGCCGTTTGACTCGTATGCGTATCCCTTGTCAATCAGCCCCTGGACCATCCGGATGATGTCCTCCATGGTGTCGCTGGCCTTCGGGTAGACGCTCGCCCTCCGTATACGGAGGGCGTCCATGTCTCCGAAGTACTCGTCGATCATGCGCTGCGAGAGCTTCAGCGGGTCGATGCCTATCTCGTTCGCTCTTGCGATGATCTTGTCATCGACATCCGTGAAGTTGGTGACGTGTTTCACATCATAGCCTCGGTGCCTCAGCCACCGGACGATGACATCGAAGTTGATCGCCGACTTAGCATGACCGAGGTGAGACTGATCGTATACCGTAACGCCGCAGACGTAGATGCCTATCTTGTCTTTGTGAAGCGGCTCCAGAGGTTCTTTCCTCTTAGTCAGCGTATTGTACAAAACGAGCGCCATCGGCTATCGCCTCTCGAATGACTGGAAAGCTCTTAACTCTTCTCCTCGACTGGACACGCCATCTCCGCCGATCTGACGCCTGGAGGCTTCGGCACGGCCAATTTCTCGTGCTTGATCCCGAGCTTCGCCTCGATTTGTTCCATCCTGTATTCCATCTCAGACAGGCTGTGGCACAAGTCTATGAACGCGTTGACCACAGGGTCCGGCAACTCTTCGTGATGGAGGTCTATAGTCGTCGCACCCGTCCTCTGCACGATCTTCGCGGGCACTCCCACGACGGTGGAGTTTGGCGGGACCGACTTCACAACAACAGAACCGGCCCCCACGCGCACATTGTCGCCTATGGTGATGGGGCCGAGGATCGTCGCGCCCGCGCCGACGACCACGTTGTTCCCTATCGTTGGGTGACGCTTCTTCTTTTCTGTGCTGATGCCGCCCAGTGTGACCCCTTGGTAGATGGAGACATTGTCCCCGATCTCCGCAGTCTCCCCAATGACCACGCCCGTGGCGTGGTCTATGAAGAAGTTCTTGCCGATCTTGGCTCCAGGGTGAATATCAGCACCTGTAAGGATCCTCGAAACGTAGTTGATCAACCTAGCTGTCTTGTAGCGTCTTCTCAGGTATAGTCTGTGGGCGGCATTGTGCATCTTGACGGCGTGCAGCCCTTGGCTGAACAGGTAGGCCTCGGCTCTGCTCTTCGGAGCGGGGTCCCGCTCCAGGACAACATCCACCGGGTCCTTGTCATCTCCCGTCATTGTGAGGTCTCACCAAATAAGTCAGTGCTCAAATACCTTTCTCCAAGGTCTGGCAATATGACGACAACGTTCTTGCCTGGCCCAAGCTCCGAGGCGACCTTGAGCGCCGCCCATGCTGCGGCTCCGGAAGAGATGCCAACGAAGATGCCTTCTAGACGCGCGAGTTTTCGCGAGGTCTGTATGGCGTCCTGCGCAGCCACTTGGATCACGGAATCGTAGACCTTGGTGTTGAGGATCTTGGGAACAAACCCTGCACCTATTCCCTGAATCCTGTGCGGGCCCGGCTTTCCACCTGAGAGCACGGGGCTTTCTGCGGGTTCCACGGCGAATATCTTCACATCAGGGTTCTTCCTCTTGAGCACCTTGCCGACGCCCGTTATGGTCCCTCCAGTACCCACACCCGCAACGAATGCATCGACTCTGTCCAGGACCTTCAGAATCTCTTTAGCGGTGGTCTTCATGTGCGCCTTTGGGTTCGATCTGTTCTCGAACTGCTGCGGCACATACGAATTCGTCACGGAGGCTGCTAGCTCATTCGCTTTCTTGATAGCTCCTGACATGCCCTCGGGCCCAGGAGTGAGGACCAGTTGCGCGCCAAGAGCAGCCATGATCCTCCTTCGCTCCACGGTCATGGTCTCGGGCATTGCAAGAATCAGTTTGTATCCCTTCGCTGCACAGACCATTGCCAGGCCAATACCAGTGTTTCCGGAAGTGGGCTCAATGATTGTCGTTTCCTTGTTTATGATGCCCTTCTCCTCAGCGTCTTCGATCATGGCCTTGGCTATCCTATCCTTGACCGACCCCATCGGGTTGAAGGATTCGAGCTTGGCGTAGACGGTCGCCGATCCTTCGGGGACCACCCGGTTCAGGCGGACGAGAGGCGTGTTCCCTATCGCTTCGACAACACTGTTCAG
This sequence comes from Euryarchaeota archaeon RBG_13_57_23, assembly GCA_001800675.1. Classification (GTDB taxonomy): domain Archaea; phylum Thermoplasmatota; class Thermoplasmata; order UBA10834; family UBA10834; genus COMBO-56-21. Next base: position 17,081 of record MGVW01000021.1, read on the forward strand.
AGATTTTTGGCGGCCCATAGGCAGACCTTGGACAGGCAATGAAACGCTGTTATATATGTTCGTTGTGCCTGGTTGTGGCCATCACAAGGTCCTCATTTCGGCACACGAGATTGGACGTTTGTCAATCCTCCGGCTCGTTCCAGGTCAGTCACATCAGAACGGATTGCATGGTTCTACGAATGCACCAATGTTCTAACTTTGAACCAGAACAGTTTTCAAGGCAACCCTTAAATGCTATCTTTCGTCGGCTCATGGGAGGAGAGAGAGCTGAGAGCATTGTTCTTCGCTCGTGGGTTGTAGGGAGAAAGGGGGATAATGAGGAGAAAGAGAGTGATTGTGGGAACAGTATTCGTGGCGCTATTGGCCATGACCGGACTGCAGAGCATACTCGGCAACGCGGCGGCCTACGAATTGGACGAAGCTGTTGTATATCCTGAAGGCATCGGAATCGACGGCTTGTATGTGACGCCCGTCGCGGGCGAATCGTACGTCGCGGCCGCATCGAACGTCCAGGTAGACTGGTCGGATAACATAATATTCCACCAGTTCGCCGTAGGGGCGAAGGTTAGGACCGAGGTTATAATCCATGACCTCGACTTGGCAGCAGCGGTATACACGCTTTCCGCGCACTTCAGGATCGAGCAGTGGAGCGGAGTGCCTGGCGCTGTAGGGTCGGAAGTGACGAAAGTACTGTACTCGAGCTGCATCCTCGATGGATTGTGGCTTGACGGTCCTTCGGACGCATACACCGCAGAAGTGAACGAGCTCGGCCTGCTGCTCTACGGGTTCAACTGGGACACGAGGAAGCTTCCGTCCACCTGGTACAGACTGGTCTTCTGGATCGAGAACGAGCCTGCGATTTGCCCGATCGACGGCATGCCCGTGAACTACCGTGGCGTGGACATCACCTCGCACTCTGCGGGTGATACGGACACATCGGCAGGAACAATCTATGGGTTCGTCGGCGACGACTTCGCCAACAACGTCCACTGGCTCGACATGTTCCTTTATGCAAAGAATGCCGGAAGGAAGTAGGATCTAGCCAGAGTCACAGAAGGCAGATGCAAACCCGATAAACCCTTTTCCTTATTCTTCACATCTGGGTGCGTTCGGCCAGACGCTATTTGATCGAGCGTGTCGCTACCAGTCTCAATCCTTCTTGCAGACGTCGCAACCCTTCAGGTTGGAGGATATTGTGTGCATGTTGCAGAACGCCTCATCCGACCTGATATCCTTGCAGGCGGTGCAGAGAACACCGTACCATTCGAACTTGTCCTCCCCATCTGCGATTCGCCGGGAGATTTCCACAGCGTACTTCTTGATCTTGGGGAAATTGTCAGGAACTTCGGTTCCGCCTGCCCTCGATGCGCTCAGATACTGACTGACCGAGGCTTGTGTGATCCCAAGCTTCTTCGCGATATCAGACTGCTTCATGCCGTACTTACCGGATAGCTCCTTCACGACTGAGGCTCTCAGTGAAGGCAGTATCTTACCAACAACTAGTTCGCACGGTGTTTTCATTGTATCATTCGCCGCAAGACGTTCGCCGCACCAGTGTTGCGGTAACGTCGTTATTCATCCGAAGGCAAGTCCACCCTATAAAAGTATCAGCGAGCTACTTCAAGAAACGCGCAAGATCAGAAGCAGTCATCATTCAACAAGGTTGGGGCCGGGAGGGAGATTTGAACTCCCGTGTACGGATCTGCAGTCCGCCACATGGCCACTCTGTCATCCCGGCGTAGGGACTCGAACAATGCTCCACACGGTATTTATTGTTTTCAGCTCTTGGCCAGAAATTCCTAACATGATAAATAGTACGCAATCGATGGCTCAACGATGAGGTTCAGCGCCGTCAGCCCATTCAACGTCGCTGCTAGGCTTCCCCTGCCAGAGAAGATTGTGATCTACGACAGCACTCTCCGAGACGGAGAACAGATGCCTGGCGTGCATTTCACGACCGAGCAGAAGGTCGCAATCGCGACTAAGTTGGCGGAAGTGGGTGTTCCTCAAATCGAAGCAGGTTTTCCCGCCGTCTCAGACCAGGAGAAGCGTGCTGTCAAGGAAATTGCTGAGTTGGGTCTGGCCTCGGAGATCCTTTGCTTGGCAAGGACAACTCCATCGGATATCGACATTGCCGCGGACTGCGGAGTCGATATGGTCCTGCTGTTCATAGCCACGAGCGACCTCCACATGCGGTACAAACTCAAGATGAGCAGGGAGGACGTATTGAAGAGGGCGATCAGCTCGGTAGAGTATGCGCGCGCCCGCGGCTTGAAGGTGAGCCTGAGCACGGAGGACTCAACCCGATCGGACCTTGCGATGATCATGGACGTGTACAGAGAATGCGAGAAGGCTGGCGCGACGAGGCTGGGCATTACAGACACCCTCGGGTGCGCGGGGCCCGAGGCGACGCACTACCTGGTGAAGAAAGTCCGGGAAGGCACTAGCATCCCCCTGTCAGCTCATCTTCACAACGATTTCGGTCTTGCGACGGCCAATTCCATTGCCGCTCTATACGCAGGCGCGGAGGCTATTGCGACGACCGTGGGCGGAATCGGTGAGCGGTCAGGAAATGTGCCGCTCGAGCAGTTCGTGATGGTCCTGAAGCATCTCTACAAGAGGGATATCCGGATCAATACTGAAGGGCTGACCGATCTCGCCAAGCTCGTATTCGAAGCGGCGAAACTCCCAATCCCTGCAAATCAGCCCTGGGTGGGGCCCAATGCGTTCTCCCATGAGTCTGGAATTCATGTTGCGGCAGTCCTGAACTGTCCGATGACCTATGAGTGCGTCAATCCAGAAGAGGTGGGGAACAAGCGACGCTTGGTGTTGGGGAAGCACTCGGGGACCGCTCTCGTGAAGAGCAGGCTCGATGAAAGGGGCATCTACGCCTCTCAGGAGCAGATATGCGACATCGTGCGGGCGATCAAGAAGGCGGGAGAGGATCACGGTAGGGTTCCCGATGACGAGTTCTGGGGTATAGTTGAAATGGTCATGTCAAAGACAGTAGGCAATCCGGATTGCGCTTGAGAACAGTTGTGTGGTAAAGAGTTTGCAGGGCTCGGTGCATGCGAGCCCGTTTTCTTGGCCGGGCCGAGCCCGGCACATGAAACATTACCCATTCATCCCTTTCCGAACTGGCGCACAGTGGTCCTCTTCAGTTTCACGTTCCGCTGGCAGCTCGGGTATGTGCATGGAACGCAGTGGTTCGAGGGCTTGCATGAGGTCTCGATCAGCTCATAGCTCTGGTTCCATCTCTTGACTTTCTCAGCCACAGTATCAGCCTCGGTTGATGGCTTGGAAATACAACCTAAAAACGCTTTCGGACTTGCCAGACTATTGGTCGGTCATACAGCGCTGTCAGATAGGTATCTTTCGACCTGCCGCGTCGAGCTTCGACTTCCCAAGCTCCGTGAACCTACGAAGGTCACCTTCGCTGAAGACCGGCCCGTCCCTGCACACGTGCTTCCCATCGATGGCGCACGAATCGCAGATGCCGATTCCGCACTTTATGATCCTTTCGAGGGACGCCTGCATCGGGATGCCTTTCTCAGTGGCGATCGTCAGAAGCTTCGCGAGCATCTTCTCGGGCCCGCATGCGTACATGCAGTCGTAGCTCTGCTTGCCGACGACTATTTGGGCTAGCTCTGTCGCAAGGCCTTTGAAACCTATCGATCCGTCATCGGTGGACAAGTGCACGCGAGCCCCGGCGACTGCAGACCTGGATTCGAAGAGCAAGTCCCCCCTCGTCTTAGCTCCAAGGACGAGGTCTACCGAGGCCCCTTTGGCTGCCGCCATCTCCACCAGGGGCGCCAGTGGAGCCATTCCCACGCCTCCGCCTACGAAAAGCAGCTTCTTTCCCCGGATGGAGAACCCCTTCCCGTAAGGGCCTCTTAGTCCTATCTTCTCGCCCGGTTTCTTGTACGCGAGTGCCTTGGTCCCCTCGCCAATGATCTGGTATGTTATGCCGCATCTGTCCCCTGTGTAGGAGACTGACATGGGGAACTCGTCGACTCCCGGGACCCAGACCATGACGAACTGGCCGGCCGTGGCAATGAGGGGTTCTTTGAACCTCATCGACTTGACTGCGGGGGTTTCGTTCCGGTGGTCAGAGACCGTGAAAACCCTAAGTCCTACCGTGATGCGCCACCCCCGTCATCTCGCTCAGCTTCGTATACCCGAATTCATCCATGAAATCCTGAATCTCTCTGCATATCTTGCCGAACACCTCGGGCCCTTCTTTCCAGATGGCCGTCCCAATCTGGACCGCTTTTGCGCCGGCCATCAGGTATTCGACCGCCTCACGGCCTGTCGATATCCCTCCAACACCGATCACAGGTATGCTGACGGCTTCATAGATCTCGTAGACACATCGCACACCAATCGGTCTTATTGCGGGTCCTGAAAGGCCTCCGTACCGGTTCCCAAGGACAGGCATCTTCGCTTCTGGGGAGATGACCATCCCTTTGAGGGTGTTGATGGCGACGACAGCATCCGCGCCGCCTTTCTCAGCAGCTTTCGCCAGTGACACAATCGACGAGGTGTTCGGGGTCAGTTTGGCGAACACTGGGATCGTGACTGTTTCCTTGACCGCTCTGCATATGGTCTCGACCATCTCGGGAGTCGAGCCGATCTCTGCGCCGTAGCCTTTTGCGTGCGGGCAACTCAGATTCAGCTCAACAGCTTCGACACCGGCCTCTTGCATGTTCTTCGCGAGTTCTGCGATTTCCTGCTCGCTGCCTCCGAAAACGCTGCCAATAATCGGGACCTCTGCTGTTTTCGCTTCGGCGATTTCCGCGGCATACGCCTCTATGCCCGGGTTAGGCAAGCCCATCGCGTTGAGCAGGGCCTGGGGCAGTTCGACGATCGTAGGACCCGAATGACCAACTCTTGGCTCCTTGCCGATGGACTTGGTGACGATTGCTCCCGCACCTGCCTTGGCGACAACGAGCATGCTTTTCCCAGTCTCATCCAAAACACCGGATGCGAGCATCGTCGGGTTCTTCATCCGTAGACCGCAGATGTCGACTGCGAGATTCGTCATTCCGCTCCGGCTGGGATTATGCGACTAGCTACTAGAACTTTTCTTGAGAATGAGTTGCGTCAGCGCATCTACTGCCAGTAGGCATGCTACCAGCGAAATGCCTGCTGCGCTCTACGCCTTGGCGGCTTTCTTCGACTCGTAGTCCTTGATGGCCTCTCGGAGCGCGTCAGATGCTAGGTTGGAGCAGTGCATCTTGACCGGTGGCAACCCTCCCAGAGAGTCCGCGACATCTCCTCGGGATATCTTCTTGGCCTCCTCGATGGTCTTCCCCTTCGCTAGCTCCGTGATCATCGAGCTCGTCGCGATGGCCGCTCCGCATCCGAACGTTTTGAACTTCACGTCCGTGATGATGTTGTTCTTGACCTTGATGTAGAGCCACATGACGTCTCCGCACTGCGGGTTTCCGACCTTGCCGACGCCATCTGCGTCTGGAATCTCTCCCACATTTCGTGGGTTGGCGAAGTGCTCCATTACCTTCTCACTGTACACAGCTGCCACCTTCTCCCGGGCTCATCGGCCTCTTCTCGTTGAAAGGGGATATCTCCCTGAGTTTTGAGACCACTCCCGGCAGCACTTCTAGTAAGTAGTCTACCTCCTCTTCAGTGTTTTCCCGTCCCAGCGTGACCCGCAGGCTTCCGTGCGCCTGCTCGTGGGTCAAGCCCATGGCCAGAAGCACATGGGACGGCTCCAAGGCCCCTGTGGAGCATGCGGAACCTGTGGATGCGGCGATTCCTTTGAAGTCCAGCTGCAGGATGAGCCCTTCCCCCTCAATGAAGTCGAACCTGAAGTGAGCGTTGTTCACCAACCTTCGGGTCTTGTGGCCGTTCACATACGACCTCGGGACGAGTTCGGGGACCGACTTAATTATTCTATCCCTGAGGACCTTCATCCTCTGGCTTGTGTGTTCCAGGTCCCTCCTGGCGAGTTCGGCGGCCTTGCCTATGCCTACGATGCCAGAGACATTCTCGGTAGAGGACCTGAGCCCCCTCTCCTGGCCTCCGCCCTGGATAATGGGTTCGATTTTAGTGCCCTTTCGGACGTAAAGTGCTCCGATGCCCTTGGGACCATGGAACTTGTGACCTGACAGAGACAAGAGATCGATGTTGTCCGCCTTGACGTCCAGAGGTATCTTGCCGATGGCCTGGACTGCATCGGTGTGGAACGGGATGTTGCGGTCCCTGGCAATGCTCCCGATCTCCTTGTAGGGCTGAATCGTTCCTATCTCGTTGTTCGCCATCATGATCGAGATCAGGATTGTGTCGTTCTTTATCGCGCGCTCTACCTCGCCCGCGTCGATCAGCCCATCTTGAGACACCGGCAGGATTGTCACGTCGAATCCGAACCGCTTCAGCCATTCGCACGGTTCGAGGACTGCGTGATGCTCCATTTTGGTGGTGATGATGTGGCCCTTCATCTTGCCCTTGTACATGGCCACGCCCTTGATCGCTAGGTTGTCCGACTCCGTGCCACCAGATGTGAAGATAATCTCCGTTGGATCGCAATTGAGGAGCATCGCAAGGTTCTTCCTCGACTCTTCGACGGCTATCTTGGCCTCCCTGCCGAATGCATGGAGGCTCGATGGGTTGCCCCACTTCTCAGTGAGGAAGGGCACCATTGCCTCCTCCACCTCGGGGAGGACGCGCGTCGTCGCGCTGTGGTCGAAGTAGATGCGCTTCTTGATGCCAGCGGTCATCTTAGGGGGAGGTGATTATTGCCGACCTTTTAATATGTTTGGCGTCGAGCGGATGCCATGTCTGGCCCCTCCAATCGCCCTCAGACCTCGTCAACTGAAAACCACTAATACCATCAACGCGCATGCCAGCTCGAACCAGATGGATGTCTCGAAGATACGCAAGGATTTCGCGGTCCTCAACAAGGAGGTCGGCGGGAGGCTTCCGATATACTTCGACAACGCATGCCAGACCCTGCGCCCGCGCCAGGTCACGGAAGCAGTCATGGAGTACTATGAATCCTATCCGGCATGTGCTGGAAGGAGCGTGCACAAACTGGCGACTGAGGTGTCGCTGCGATGTGATGCGGTGCGCGCTCGGGCTGCGGAGTATTTCAATGCTGAGAACCCCACGGAAATCGCATTCACGAAGAACGCCACCGAGGGTCTGAACACCGTCATCTTCGGATCGGGACTCGCGAAAGGCGACGAGGTCGTCACCACGGACTATGAACACAACTCTGTGCATGTTCCGGTACTTGAGCTCGCGAGAACGACTGGCGTGCGCCACCGTATTGTTCGTTCGGCAGCAGACGGCACTCTCGACCTTGAAGCGTTCGAGAAGGTCATGACCAGAAAGGTGAAGCTTGTGGCGATGTGCCTGACGTCCAACGTCACTGGATACACGCTTCCTGCCAAGGAGATTGTCGACATAGCCCACTCCTACGGCGCGAAGGTCCTCTTGGATGCCGCTCAAGCGGCTCCGAGCAGGAAGATAGACGTCCAGGCACTGGGCGTGGATTCCATGGCTGCGTCCGCTCACAAGATGTGCGGCCCGTCCGGAGTCGGCTTGCTCTACGTCCGAGGGGAGCTGGGGGAGAACATCAAACCCCGCATCTTCGGCGGACACGGGGTCACGGACACTGATATCACTTCGTTCAAGCTCCTGCCACCGCCAGAACGGTTCGAGACCGGCCTGCAGAATTACTCCGGGATAGTGGGGACCGGGGCGTCGCTCCAGTACGTTTCCTCGATCGGTTTGGACGAGATCCTGGACCACGAGATATCCCTCAACAGACGGATGTCACATGCACTTGCCGGCTTGGACGCTGTCAGCGTAGTGGGTCCTTCGGACCCAAACCAACGAGGGGGGCTTTTCAGCTTCAATGTGAAGGGACTCTCTGCGCACGATGTTGCGATGATCCTGGACAACTCGAAGAACATCATGATGCGCTCGGGCATGCACTGCTGCCACTCATTCTTCCACTCGCGTCATATCGACGGGTGCGCACGCGTATCCGTCTACATCTACAACACGAATGAAGAGGTGGACGTCTTCACGGACGCCGTCATGGATCTGGCGGACAAGTTCTCGCCTGGCGCCTAGTCGTCGCAGAGCACGAATACCATGAGATTCTCAGCGCTGTCCACCAGAATCTCTGCGGCAGTTATCCTAAGCGCTTGGCCAGAGGAGATAAAAACGGCGGGTGCGGAGCGGTCCTTCTCATCGACGTTGCTTCTGTTCAGACAATCAGTTGTTGGCTTCCATGTATGGAACTCGCACATGGGCTGAACAACCGCGCTGAACCCCCCAGATTCGCCGAAGATCAGGCCCCCATCCACAGACACGTGCAGCTCCGCTCCCGTCGGCATCATAGGCACAGACCAAGTCAGGTCGATCTCAGTATTCGCATGATAGGCGCCTTCGATCAACCTGCACAATTCCGAGAGCACTCTCGTGATCTCGTCATCCTGGTCAACGAACCTCGAATCATCGAGTGCTCCGGCAAGCAGGGCGGCAACGAGGAGCGCAGACACGGCCATCGCGACCTTCGAGACCAGGAAATCCATCAAAGCACCTCGGCCAGGATCCAAAGGACCCCTTTTTCATATTGAGCTGACATCCTGAGGTCGAACCGTGCACCCGAGGTGTGTAGAGCTCCTCCATCCCTTGCCGAGATTGCCACTCCTTCGTTCGAGACAGAGCGCATCATCGTTCCTCCGTTGGTGAGCCTCAGAACTATCGCAGTCGAGTTGACACCATCTGGTAGATCGCCAATTTCCATGCTCGCAAAGCCGACACGTCCTGAGGTCGTGAAGTCCAGGGACAAAGTCCTGACGCTTCCCGGACCCTCGACTGAAACTACAGCTACCGTTCCGGCGATGTCGTCAAGCTGTTGCGACGCTCTGGCGAGGAAATCCCTGGTTCTCAGAGTTTCGAGCGCCTGGGCCGCGGGGAGCACGGACAGGGCAGCCACAACTGCCACTATCATAAGTCTGAGCGGGATCGCCTCCACCGCGCTCCTGTCATATGTCAGTCTCATTGGTCTTCAGCTCGGTATCACGGGGATTTCGTAGCTCGAATCGATTCCATAATCGCCTTTGGCGACGGTCACCGTAACGGTCGTGAGCTTCGAGCCAAAGCATTCTACCTCAAGTCCTCGGAAGAGCACCTGCCCATTGGAGTCCGTCACCCCTCTCGCGGGCTTCCCATCCGCATCCTTGATATTCGACCCTTCCAGAACAACAGTCGCCCCTTCCAGCCGATCGCCCTTCTCGTCCGTGACGGTCACCGTGATCGTCACCCCTTCCCGCGTGTAGACGCCGTCGCCGTCGTCATCGAGAACGACTATCTCCGACGGCGTCACGAAAACGTCTCCGATCGAGTGGGGAGCCGCTATTGAGTTCATCCAACCCATGAGTATGGTGAGCCCCAGGCCAGCAACGACAACCATTATCAGAAGTTGCAGCGGGAGCCCTTCGATGCCCCCTTCCTCGTCCGTTCTCAGATCCCCTTTCTTCAAGTCTGTCATCGTCCCGACCATCCGTCAAACGTCCGGAGTGCGCGGATCGGTCTTGTCAGGCTCTGCTACATGTAGGCTACTAGGTGAGACGGTGACACTTATGAGCGTCCAGCACTCGCCCGTAAGTTATCATGCCTGATTACCAGGAAAACAGGTTCATATACGCTCCTGGCGCCTAGAATTTTCACACACGGGACCCTCGGACACAGAGAATCCCATGGAGCTGAATGAATATGGAAGCCTCCAAATGCCCGAAATGCGGCGAGGAGCCTCAGTTTATCGAGCACATCGAGAAGTGGTACTGCTACGGCTGCAACACGTATGTCGAGGACGACGCAGAGCACGTGTGCGCTTCCGAGGAGACGAAGGACAAGTGCGCGGCCGAGATTAAGAAGGAGCTGCAGACCCTCGAAGAGGAAGAGAGCAAGCTCGAGTGCAAGAACTGCGGTGCAGAGCTTGAGGATCTCAAGGAAGGGAGACTCTACTGTTTCGTGTGCGAGACCTATCAGGACGAATCCCACGAGGTCAATGCGGAGGCCAAACCTGAGCCAGGACCTGAACCGAAGGTCGCGGGACCACCTCCCGTCGTCAATGAGGCCCAGAACCTGCTCGAGACCGCTAGCCCTCCAGTCAAGGAGGAGGTCCCCGAGGCCGTCGCTCCCGGACCGCAGCCTACGCCCGTGGCTGATTTTGAGGCACATAGATCCGAACCAATCATCGACAGGGTTGACGAGCCCGTGGCCAAGCCAGTAGCCGAAACGAAGCGTGATGCTGTTCCGGTCGCTCTACCGGAACTGAGGACGTGTCCATCATGCGGCCAGCCCATCAAGTGGATAGAGAAGTACCAGAGGCACTACTGCTACAGTTGTCGGAAGTACGCTCCTAGCGAAATCAAGAAGGATTCAATTGCACACACTGGCAATAGCTGTCCGGGCTGCGGTGGTGAGCTCAAGTTCATCGAAAAGTACTCGGAATGGTACTGCTACAAGTGCAAGAAGTACCCGTTGAGAGTGGTCAAGAGATCCGAGGCGCCCAAGCCACAGTCACTGGTCTGCCCCAAGTGTAAGGGACCGGTGAAGTGGATCGACAAGTACGCCCGGTACTATTGTGAGAGCTGCAAGGAGTACGCTCCCAAGGGTTTCGGCGGGATTCCCTCGGACGCTGGCGACAAGAAGCAATGTCCCACATGTCACGAGGCCATGAAGTTCGTCCCCGAGTACAACGAGTGGTACTGCTACAAGTGCAAGAAATATTCGTTGAGGCCCAGCAAGCCTGTGCTGTTGTTCTGAGCCGAAGAGCCACCGGGGAGACTCGAACTCCCGACCTGCTGATTACAAATCAGCTGCTCTACCAGCTGAGCTACGGTGGCGCTGCGCTTCGCTGTGTAAAGATGGTGCGCACATATATCTTTTGACGGTGTTCGGAGACCGTCGAATCGGGCGGAAATCCGCATGGCCAGACAGTCCGCGACCCGCTGGGAGCATGTTGCGTAACATTTAAATGGCGGCTGAGTATCCTCACAATCCACACATCAGCGGTGAGTCCCGATGACCGAGAAGGAAGGTGCGAAGAAGCACCACCAGAAAGAAGCGAAGGAAGAGGCCGGCGAGGACAAGATCAAGGCCGGCGACATCGTTATCGTGGAGTTCGAGGGATGGATCCAGGACTCCAACGAACTCTTTGACACAACGAGCGAGGCCCTCGCGAAGGAGAAGGACATCTTCAACGACAAGATGACCTACGGGGCACAGCCACTGATCGTGGGCAAGGGAAGGATCTTCCCTGGTCTGGACGAGTCCATTCTCAAGGCCGAAGTAGGCAAGGAGTACGAGGTTGTCATCCCGCCGGAGAAGGCCGCCGGTCCAAGGGACGCGAAGCTGGTCGAGCTGCACCCTATGCGCGAGTTCCTGAAGCAGGAGATCGAGCCGAGGGTCGGGCTCGAGGTCACCGTGAAGAACAAGCCCGCAATCATCACCGCAGTCACCGCTGGCCGTGTCAGGGTGGACTTCAACAACAGGCTGGCCGGCAGGACCCTGAAGTACAAGTACAAGATAATCGAGAAGCCCTCGAAGCCCGTAGAGATCGCGAAGCTTCTGCTCAGAATGGCATATGGCACCGCCGATGGGTTCGACATCGAGCACCACGGGAAGAACTACAACATCAAGCTCTCGGACACCTGCAAGTACGACCAGAGGTGGATGCTGGCGAAATACCGATACGTCAGCGACCTCAGGGAGATCGCAGGTGCGGAGACCATCTCCTTCGTAGAGGAGTACGCCAAGCCCGAGAAGAAGGAGGAGGGCAAGGAGGAGAAGGTCTCTAAGGAGACGGAAGAGGAGCCCAAATCAGAGAAGGCTCCCGAAGAGCTGAGCGAAGAGGACAGGAAGTCAGCGTAGATTCCACCTTCACCCGAGTTTATATATTCCTGAGCATTTAGTGTCCACCAGTCATCCAAAAGGGCGCGTGGCCTAGTCAGGATATGGCACTTGCCTCCTAAGCAAGTGGTCAAGGGTTCGAATCCCTTCGCGCCCGCCAATTCTCCCACAAGGTTCTGGGAAAACGCTATGCGTGTGCAGGCGCTTGCTGTGCTGTTGTCGCAGCTCGATGAGGATGTCCTGCATCTGCTCAATCATGCCGGGGAATCCCCTCTAGCGGACGTTGTGTTTGTGGTCTTCACGCTACTCGGGATGTTCACTGTGACGTTGATGGCTGCGCCGTTCCTTTGGGCGAAAGACAAAAGAGATTCCGCCTTCGACTTGGTCCTATCCGTCATCATCGTCTCCGTCCTGGTCGGGCTCGTCAAGCTCGCTGTTATCAGAGATCGACCGTTTGAATCGCTTGACGGGGCGGTTCAGACCATATCATTCTACGGGCTAGCCGAGACCTCTGGGTCATCCTTCCCCAGCGGCCATGCCGCGCGAATCTTCGCGGTGGCTACGATCATCTCTCTGAATGTGAGGTTTCCAGCCAAGGTCGCCTCACTCGCAATCGCCGTGATGGTCGCACTGAGCAGGGTATTCCTTGGCCTCCACTGGCCGACTGATGTTCTGGCCGGTGCCCTGCTCGGGATCTTGGTCGCATTTGCCTTAGCTCGTCTTGGCCCCGTTTGGAGGCCTTACTCAACGTTCCGTCACCGGGT
>MGVW01000022.1:0-5102 GCA_001800675.1 Euryarchaeota archaeon RBG_13_57_23
GGTAGTTGAGAGGAACGGGCCCGAGACAAAGGTCGTGATGGGGAGCCCAACGTTCCCTGGATCCACTTACGACATCTCATGTGGAGGATCGATTACCGATGCGGCCCTGGGTGACTTCAACAGCGACGGGTTCGTCGACTTGGTGACCGCAACGGCGGAGACGCCGCTCGCGCTGTTCATGAACACTAAGGGACCAATTCCGTTCTCCGGATACTCAAATGTCGTGTCGACTCCTCCTGGTAGCTGGTCCATTGCCGTCGGCGACTTCAACTCCGACGGAATGACCGACCTGGCCTATACTAGGTCGGTCCGAACGATCGTCGTCATGCTTCAAAGCGCAACGGTGCCGTTCGGTCCCTCATCCCCAACTCGAAATCTGACGCACACGGTGGGTCAAGACTTCACCAAGCTCTGGAGCGGCGATGTGACCGGTGATGGAAAAACCGATATCGTGGCCTCTCGATCAGCAGATCCATCATTGTATCTGTTCGACCAGAATGACTTCGAGTCCGCTCAACATCCATACGGGACGCTACAACTCCCGACGGTCCCGAAGTTCGTATCAGTCATCGATGCGACAGATGATGGCCACGCGGACGTTGTTGCCACATTCTCCGAATCCGATTTGCTCTATCTCTACAAGCAGGAGTCGGGTAACCTTCCCTCCACTCCTTCGATGGTTTTCGTGACAGGTGCTGACCCAACATATGCCGTTATTGGGGATGGCACCGGGGATAACAGAGGAGACCTGCTCGTGAACGACCTCGGCTCGCACTCCATCTCCGCCTGGGAGCAGATGAACTTCGCCCCAGTCGCTAATGCTGGAGGACCTTATGTCACTAGGCAAGGCGACCTTCTCCAGATCAACGGGACTGTCGAGACGGGCACTTCCGAGATTCCATACATGGATTTCTTCTGGGACTTCGGAGACGGCAACACGAGCGGATGGACAAGCCAGGCGAGACCTGTCTACAACTACACGGACGTAGGTTCGTACACAATCCAGATGATCGCTCGCGACCCAGTGGGCCTATTCGATATGAGCGCGGCCACGGTCGACGTCCTCGATAGTGTTCCGCACACATCGTTTACGTGGTCCCCGAGTGACGTCGAAGAAGGAAGGAACATCACAATCACGGACGGAACCTGGTCGTTCGATGAAGTGGTGTCCAGGAGCTGGAGCGTCGACGGAGTACCGCAGGGCGACCAGAGCAGCATCGTGATCGCGTTCCAGAATGGGACTCACATCGTCGTACTGACTGTAGAGGACGCGGACGGATCAGTTGGCATCGCTATCAGCTCAATCGAGGTCGAGTCCAAGGCCCCGGACCTGGAGCTGGTCGTCTTCGGCCCCCAGCCCTTCGGCGAGGGGTTCTCGGTCACGTTCTTCGTTGAGGTCGATAAGTGGCATTTCGTGTTGAACGGGAGCACCTGGTCGCAGGAGCCGGTCGACCCGATCGTATCCTACGAATGGGATTTCTCGAACGTCCCAGGGACGTTCGTGCCTGACCCAGATGCACCGAACTCGGCGAACGTCACGCACGTGTTCTCCGCTTCGACCGATGCGAAGGTCTTCCGGGTGGTCGTACGCGTGAACGATTCCGATGGCGAAGAGAGCGAAACTACGATCGATGTCCTTGTCAGCGACAGAGGGCCCGTTGCGGGGATACAGCTATCCGATCCAAATCCGATGGAGAGCGTGCCGTTCTCTTTCATCAGCACATCGTCCTCCTTCGACGGTATTGTCACTTGGTACTGGACCCTGGAGCATCCTAACGGCACGATCGACGAATTCACGATCGACGGTCGCGTGATGGAGAGGCTGGAGTTCTCAACCCTTCAGGATGGCAACTACACGATGTCGCTGAACGTCATGGAGTCGGACGGCGATGAGGCAACGGCAGTCCTCAATTTCCAGATCCAGGAGATCCCTCCTGAGGTGAGTCTCGAGACGATCTCGGAGAGCGAGGAAGACGGCGAATTCATGGAGTTCGAGGTTGTCGATATCGTCGCATACGTCACCAGCTTGGATCCAGCGGTCCAGTTCGAATGGGATTTCGATGCGTCTGGCACGGAGTTCGTACCAGATCAGGTCACGTACAGTGGGGACACGAATCATACGTATCTCGCGGTGGGCTACTACACCATGAAGGTGAGGGTGACGGACTCCGATGGCAGCAGTACCATCCAGACCCTGTCAATCTGGATCAGCAACAGCCCGATTGAGGCTGGATTCTCGCCGTTCGCCGATGACATCCGCATTTTCAGGTCCGTGCCAGACACCAATGTAATGACCCTCAACGCGTCCGTCCTCGGAACGCGCTTCCCGGACATAGTCTCTCTTGATTGGGATTTCGGCGATGGTCAGAGCTTGTCCGTCCCAGGCGTTCCCGAGGAAGATGTCGTCCACAACTACACTCTCGGAGCCGACTACTTCCTGAACGTTACTGTGACCGACGATGACGGATATGTCTTCGTTATGAAGACAAAGGTGTACGTCGATCCCCTGGAGATAACGCTCATCGAGCCCGTGGATGACGGCGTCGTCAGGAGTGGCACGCCGATCATGTTCCTCATAACTCAGGGATCGACGCCGATCGTATCTGTCTCATACGACATCAACGACACTCTGTTCCGACCATTCCCGACACAATATGTCATCAACACTACTGGCTGGGCGGAGGCGGAGTACCGGATTGCAGTTGTAGGATGGGACAGCGGGGGCAATCTGGCAATATTCCGCTACCTCGTGATCACGATAGATGACAGTCCTCCGTCGGCCTTCCTGTCGTCGACCAAGCAGACTGTCTATGGAGGCGACAAGTTCAACATGACGCTCAAGGTGTTCGACCCGAACGTCGAGGCAGCGGGCGTCACCCTGTTCATCAAGTTCCCTGGAGACAAGATCTTTCTGCCGTACGCGACCTCAGAGGGCGACGATGGCACATTCTACAGGGTCATTAGGGTCCCACAGACGGAGGGCACGATCGAGCTCTACGCGAACGTGACCGACCTAGCTGGGAATTCGAAGGAGACCCCGACGTACACGCTCTCATTGCGGCTGCACTTCATCGACTGGTCGTGGCCGTACATCATGACTGCGGCGCTGCTCGGAGCATTGTTCACTGCAGGGTACTTCATGCGCGAGCAGAAGACCGCGGTGGACGAGGTCTTCGTCATCTACAAGGATGGCCGGATGATAACCCACAGCACTAGGCGCCTCAAGCCGGGCATGGACGACCATGTCCTTGGTGGGATGCTGGTTGCGATCCAGGACTTCGTCCGGGAGTCATTCAAGGACATCACATCGTTCAGGCTCAGGAGGCTGGAGTTCGGCGAGAAAAGCGTCCTCGTGGAGAAGGGGGAGTATGTCTACTTGGCTGTGCTCCTCCACGGACAGACCTCAAGAAAGATCGCCGTCAAGATGCAGAAGGTGGTTGAGGAGATCGAGCAGAAGTTCGGACCTGCGCTGAAGGACTGGGACGGCGACCTCGAGAAGATGAGAGGGGTAGGTGAGCCTGTCAAGAAGCTCTATTCGAAGATGCCCATGTTCCCCGGCAGAAGGGCCAAGAACGCATAGGTGATTTACTGACCGTTCCTCTTCCGGACACGCTGACCATCGTAGGCGTCACCGTATTCTGCATCGTGATGGCCGCGGGCTCGTACTACAAGAAGATATTCAACCTCTCGGGCTCGCTCTCCGCTTTCGTCTTGGGCATGGTCATAGGAATCTGCGGGAACGTGCTCTGGCTGTTGCTGCTGCTTGTGTTCCTCATAACGAGCTTCGGAGCGACGAAGTACAGGTTCGAGTGGAAGAAGGCGGAGGGTTTTCAGGAAGGCACTAGGGGTGAGCGCAGTTGGAGGAATGTCTTCGCGAACGGCGCAATCCCCGCATTGATTGCCCTGGCCAGTTTCGCCGCGGATTGGGCAGACCCTGAGGGCTCCTTGTTCCCCAAGAACATCGCGAGCTATCTGTTCGTATCAGCCATTGCGGTCGCCGCTTCTGACACGGCCGCGAGCGAGATAGGAATCATCGACCCAAGGGTGTACATGATAACCACCTTCGAGCGGGTCAAGCGGGGAGTTGACGGGGGCGTGTCGCTGACCGGTCAGCTGGCAGCGTTCGTTGCCGCCGCCTACACGTCGGTAATCGCATATGTGGTGTTCGCCTTCTTGGACGAATCGCTCTTGGCCGATCCGTTCACGATGTTCATCCCGATGCTGTGCGGATTCCTCGGATGCCAGATCGATTCTGTTATCGGAGCCACTTGGGAACGCAGGGGCAGGGTCGGTAAGCTGAGCAACAACTTCTTGTCCATCGCCGCGGGAACGCTCGTAGCGTTCGCGCTCACGCTCTTCTAGACCCGCGCGAGCACATAGACATCCATGACCCCGCGGTAAACCTTGTCGATATGCCACTCGGTCCTCTTGCACAGCGCCCTCATCTCGCTCGGCGTCACCATCAAGAGGTCCCACCAAGGACCAACCGTGTTCCCGTATCGTTCTCTGAGTCTGACCTGCCCTGGCGGGAGCCCCAGAGCACGGTTCCTCTTGTGGTATCTGAGATGGTGTGGGTTCTTCGTTCTGGTCGGCTGGATTGACGAGGCGAGGAACACTCCGCCAGGCCTGACGATTCGGTGAAGGTCTCTCATCATGCTCTCCACGCCTAGTACTGTCCCACAAAGCCCCAGATTATTGCAGAACGCGATCGCAGTGTCGAAGCTGGCCTCTGGGAATCTCATGTCGCATGCCGACATCCTTTTGACGACCTTGACGCCCCTTCGTTTCGAGACTTCGACTGCGCTCGGGGACAGATCTATGCCAACGACGTCGTGCCCGCTCTGCTGAAGGTGCAGTGCCACTCGTCCGGCGCCCACACCGATGTCCAGCACCTTCCCCTTCACATGCTGGAGCGCCTTCTTCTCGGCGGGCTGGAAGTCCTCGAAACCCGCGAAATACACATCCATGCCCTGCCCGTCAACGTGGCCGTCGTCGCGTTCGAGGTAGAGCGGATGTGGGGTCCCGTTGTAGAAATCCAGGAATGCCCTGCCGAATAGGTCGTAGTCCTTCATCGTCGAGGCATATCAGTCCCGGTACAAAGG